>CAXRGH010000186.1:0-6547 GCA_964230195.1 Alteromonadaceae bacterium | reverse complement strand
ATCAAATGCGTCTACTGCAATTCGATCATATTGCACTCGTGCACCCAGTTGCACCAATACGTCACCAAAGTGCTTTTCTTCAACCAAAGCCAATGCAAACCCGTCCCAAGATGATCCTGGTACAAAAGCTTCAAAACCAGAGGCCTGCTTCTGTTGATTGTTGTAGTGCATCAATAGACCGCCCTGCCAGCCATTCAATGAACGGTGTGACAATAACGATTTAAGCTCAAACGATTCGTTCTCAAAGAGAAGTGCAGTGTCACCATCTTCTATCTCCTTATGCTCATAATCAGTGTATGCTGCATTAACATCAAGGTGGTTAAACAGTCCCTTTAGATTATCCTGTTCTAATTTGAATCCGATTCTGCGCTGCGATGCTACTGCAAAAATAGCCTCGTCTGAATGCTCACCATCATGGTCTCCATCATGGTCTCTGTCATGTTCTCCATCGTGCTCGCCATCATGGTCACCATCGTGTCCACCATGGCTATGTCCAGGAATCTGATACTCACGATCCAACTGTCCAATGGACACACCAAAATAGCCATTGTCCGTGAACACAGTACCACCAATATTGAAGCCTGATGCTTCACCTGAACTATTGGCTAATCGCTCACTACCATGCGCTTCGTGTTCGCCGTCATGTTCGCCATCATGTTCGCCATCATGTTCGCCATCGTGATCGCCGTCATGTTCGCCGTCATGTTCGCCATCGTGATCAACGTCAGATTCACCTTCATGATCCGCTTCATGCTGCTCCATTTCTGGAAGCTTGTAATCATCGTGCTGCCACGTAAATGCATCAAACGATACAGCATAATCATCATTGCCTGTTTGGAACTCAACCGCACCTCTACGCTTCTGGTTCACGCTTTCTGTATCAACAAGCCATGAACCCGACGTACCACTCTCAGTTGGAATATCTGAATTAACAACATTGACAACACCACCAATCGCTCCGCTACCATAAAACAAAGTGGCTGGGCCTCTAAGAACCTCTACTTGGTTTGCTGATGAGGTATCAACTGCCACCGCATGGTCAGGACCTACGCGCGATGCATCTCCAACATCGAGACCGTTCTCAACAATCATGACTCGAGGACCAGATAGCCCGCGTATCACTGGAGTTGATGCAACACCACCGTGAGCATTGGAATGAACCCCTGGTAACTTGGCTAAAGTGTCACCTAACATACCAGATTCATTGACCAATAAATCGTCGCCCATTAAAACGTCAACGGGTAACGCTGATTCAATCGTCGATGCGTGGATGGGCAATCCAGTGACATCAACAATTTCAAGCGAAGTCTCACGCAATACAATGGTTACTGGCGCTTTTAGTGGTAGTACAAGATCAACATCTTGGTGAATATAACCTGGCGCAGTTACGTGGAGCTCAACTTTACCTTCTTGAACATCAGTAAGAACGAACTGGCCTTGACTATTTGTTAAGTAATCTTGATGCAGCGGTTTCACTGAAACCACGGCATCGTCAACAGCGTTGCCATTCTTATCAACAACCACACCGGATAATTCAGCGGCAATGCTTGAATGAGCGAGCGCCAACAAAAACAGGGAGAGATAACGATACATGTAACTACCTTGCAATTAAAAAAGTGGAGCGAGATGATACACTGTATCATCTATAAAGTACAAGTTTTCATACTATGTATTTGTGAATAGAAAAACGCAGAGAGTAAAAGCAAGTTAGCAAGTACGAAGAAAAGGTTAAAACGATATAGTTAAAACAAAGATTGGCTTAAATAATCATGCTGAGACATAAGCCTCAGCACAATATTCGATCCTCTAGATCACTCCGTTATTGAAAACGATAGCTTTTCATGGTTTGTTGAAGTGAATCAGCATTAGACTTGATGTTCGCAAAAATTTCTTCCAGTTGTCTTGAAGTTTCCACACCACTGTTAGCACAATCCAAAACGGATTTTGTATCTTCTGCAATAGAGCCACTCACTGTGGATTGCTCTTCAGCGGCGGTAGCAACTGTTGTTGCTAAGCTACCAACCTCTTGACTGAATTGATATACCTGTTCTGAAATAGTCGCCACTTTTTCAAATTCTGACGAAGTAGAACGTGACAAATCCGCATTGATACGAACAGCATTGACGACTTGTTGGCTCACAGTTTGTAAATCAAGCAACAGATTCGCAATTTGCTCGGCCGAGTTTCGGCTATCACTGGCTAAACCGCGCACTTCATCAGCGACCACAGCAAATCCTCGACCGTATTCACCCGCTCTCGCTGCTTCAATCGCGGCATTTAAAGCTAAGAGATTGGTTTGCTCAGCAATTTTACTCATGGCATCCAATATCGTCGTCATACTCTCCATCTGAACTTCCATTTGACTTGCAAGTCCTTCAACGCTCGATAAATCGTCAGTCAACTTTTGTAATGACTGTTTACCCACTCGATTGTGACTAACTAAGGAATCAGCGTTATTCGTGAGGTTTTCACTGGCTTGCAATGTATGTGATGCTGAGCGAGCGATCTCGTTACTAGTGTATGACATTTCTTCAATTGCAGTCGTAATGTTGGCAGCCATTTGTTGCGTCTTGTTAGAGTCTGACAATAATGCTTCCGTCGCCTGAGACATGTTGCTACTCAGATTAACGCCCGACCGCACAGAATGATTTAAATCGTGTAAGACGTCTTTAAATGCGTTCGTCATGTTGTGCACAGCACCCGATATTGTTCCCAACTCATTTGCAGAATCTAATCTAACATCAACCGTGAAATCACCGCCCTCGAGTCTGTGTAATGCTGATTGTAAACTCGACATCTCGAGTCTTAGATTTTTTGTCAGACTCACATTTATCCACAGAACAAAACCTAAAACAAACAAAGAAAAAAGTAACGTCCCGATAAACTGATTCACCATTTGTTGTTCAATTTCAATACCTCTGGCTTCCACAGTAATCCAGCGGTCATCCAATAACTGCCGATACCGTACAATCTCTTTCGTGGCATCTGAGAACCACTGATTAGCCACTGGTAACCTTTCAAATTGAATATTTGTGGGCTGCATCAACGCGTTGACTGTTTCGCCAATGCCCATATTTTCCGAGGATTGACGTATATCATTTAGTTTTGCGAGATCTGCTGCGGGTAAGGAAGTGAGAAGGTATTGCCCCGTTAACTCTAGCATTCCTGCATATTGAGAGAGCAGCATACGGTCCGCGTTAGATATCAATCCTCGCGCCAATATGCCATTGATTTTACCCCTTCTCTGTCCCAGAATTTCCTTGAAATCAGCAATCATTATGGCATCCGAAAGATAAGGAACGATCGTCTTGTGATTCACCGATAGGGTCAAAGATTTAGCAAGATCAAGTGCCATTCGATTAAATTGCGAATAAAAGCCGAAGGCCTCAACACCATCAAGATTATCCACCTTTTGCCGAATGGATGTCATCATTTTTGATTGAGTTAAGAGAAGTTGTAGTTTGCCAGTGTTCTCGTTTACCGCTTCATTATCATCTGCCGCTAATTGACGATAGGTGTTTAAAGCGCGATCAGACGATTTTCTTTGCGCGATTACCCTTTGGTAATTCTCTGAAGTGGGATTATTCAAGTAGCCAGCGGTTAATCCCCTTTCCACAGCATGATGATGCGCGACAGATTCCAGAGTCTGAATGATATTCGCTAACTGAATATCGGTTTTTGCGTTGGTTGAATCTACCGACTTTAAATACAAATTTTGAACGAGTAATATCAAAGTGAAGACACTCATTATGAGTGTTAATGCAAACGTGACTTGCATAATTGACAGGCGACGCGTAATCCTTTTCATGATTTATCCCTAAATCCATTCTCAAATGAGTCCATATCCTTGTGACCCAATATCTTTGTACATTGACCGCAGCAAAATGCATGCGACCCCATCAAAGGATAGTTGATAAACATCAAGTTGTTTGTTTATTTTTTGAAAAATAGTTGTGGTGTAGGTAGACGAGCCATTAGTAGACGTCCCTTGGTATTGTTATTGGTAAGGTTATGAAGAAAGCTCACTTGCCTGGGCGCGCGTTCTGTTTCTTTTTCTGTTTACTGATGGTTTGCTTCTGATAAAAATCATCAGGCAACCATTTCCGATAGGGTTTATACGTCGGATCATCATAGTCATTGCCGAAATGGCTCTGTTCAAACGACGCATGCTTTGCCGTTAAGAAAGCTTTATAGTGTTTCACCCTTGCTTTGTGTTGGCTCGCGAGGTTTGTACTCTCTTTACTGTCAGATGAGAGATCGTACAATACACCTTGAGCGTCGGTTGGCAAGTCATACACTTTCATGAAAAATTTGTAATTACCATCAATCAGTGACATCAAATCTCGGTGCCTGAAGACGATGGGCTGTTGGCGCGGCTCCCCTTTAAACAATGGCAATAAACTTTCACCGTCGAGTGGTAAATCATCGGGTAATGAATGGTTTAATATGTCGGCTACAGTGGGCAAATAATCCAGTGTCGACATGGGCTTATTATTGATGGTATGCGATGGCACTACACCAGGCCAATAAAATAAAGAAGGTACTCGTACCCCTCCTTCAAAAAGCGCACGTTTCCTGCCCCGAAACCCACCCGTATCACCAGCGTGCAACCCTTTTTTCACTTTACCTTCGGGACCATTATCACTGGTAAAGCTGATGATTGTATTATGATTGATTCCAAGTTGACTCAGGTGTTTTCGTAATCGTCCAATTTCAACATCCATCTCGGAAACAACACCATAATAATGAGCAGATTGCGGATCAACGCCTTTATCAACGTAGTATTGATGAGTTTTCGGTCCAGCAACAACCGGAACATGAGGAGCATGAAACCAAATGACGCTCAAAAACGGTTTAGCGCTAGCGGCTGCATCATTGATAAATGATAGCGCCTTGTCCATCACAACACGTGAAGCACTGCCTCTCAAATTTGGTAATGCAGGATCCATTGCTTTGCCATCTAACCAAAACGGATTGTTGATCGCTCGCTCACCCAATGTGGGGTCCCAGGTAGAAACCGCAGATTCAGTCACAAAACTCGTATCGTACCCATGCCATGAAGGGGGGGAATAATTTTCTTTCGGTTTACGTTTTGGTCCTTTAGCTGAGATTGAAGTACTCAGGGTTCCTAAATGCCACTTTCCAAAATGACCGGTAGCATAACCGTGTTGAGAAGCTATCTCTGAGAGCGTGATTTCTTGTTGTGGTAAATGGCCCTGATTAGCATTGAATATACCGTATCGAAACGGGTGGCGGCCAGTAACAAAGGTACCTCTGGTTGGCGAACAAACGGATCCCCCCGAGTGGAAATTGGTCAGTACAGCACCGTCTTGAGCCAGTTGATCTAAATGAGGAGTTTCAATGATGGGATGTCCGTTAAAACCAGTGTCACCGTAGCCCAAATCATCAGCCATGATCAATATGATATTTGGCGATGATTTTTGTTTTGCTAATTCCTCTGCGACTGACAACTTGCAATTCATCAATACCAATAAGCAACTACACAAACAAAATAAACGAAGCATCATTGATTTATCCCTAATTGTTGAGGTTGCTTAATCACCCAATAGCAGGTTCGGCGTAACCTCAATTGACTGATTATTCAAGGTTAACCATGCTTGCCCCTCACTCATGGTGCATTGGATTTGTAATTGGCGATTCACTTGGGCGGCTAACTGACTCCCCACACTTTCAGGAATGGTAACAACCTTTAAGTTGGTGCGTTGTGCCAAGCGATTTTTCTCCTTTTCCCAATACATTTGGAAGCTAGCAGAGTCATAGCTATAAATCATCATCTCCTGACTTTGATTACAGCCTTTTTTAATTCGTTGCTCTGATGGTTGTCCCAACTCTATCCAACGCTCGATATCACCATGGAGGTTTTTCTGCCACAAGTCCGGATCATCAACCTCACTCAGCCCTTTCGTGAAACTCAGCGTTTCGCTGGCATTCAATATAAACGCCAATATTCTTAACATCATGCGCTCATCGTTTTCCGAGGGGTGACGTGCAATCGTTAAGTTATGATCAGCGTAATAATGACGATCCATATCCGAAATTGATATATCGACTTTAAAAATAGTCGCTTTCAGTGCCATGCTAGTTTCTCTGCATTTTAGTGACGATGACGCACTCTATCAGTTCCCAGCCAAGACATAAACCCAGGCGGTGCTGAGTTTTTGCGATAGATTCAACGGAAACATCAGCAAAACATGAGTAGCACACTACACAACTCAATAATGAGTTCCTATTGTTCCTTGATAGTTTTACATAAGATTTACGGTTATTTCAGTGGAAAACTCAGACCTCTGTGGTGTACTCGGATACGAGTCACAAAAAAAGAGGCTATAAAGCCTCTTTTTTATTCGCTGTCAATACGGCAGAGAACGTCTGCCATACGTAGAATTGAATTTACTCTTCATTAGAAGAAGCTTCTTCATCCTCTTCGACGGACGTCGTATTATCGGTATCAACCAAATCAGCAATGAAGTCACCATCTGAGTCATAAGCTACCGCACTGTATAACGGGGCAAAATCTTCAGTATCT
>CAXRGH010000185.1:0-8691 GCA_964230195.1 Alteromonadaceae bacterium | reverse complement strand
AAAAAAGGGAAAGGATTTGACTTGCAGGACTTTAAAGAACAGCTAGAACAAATGCGAGATATGGGCGGTATGATGTCACTGCTCGATAAAATGCCGGGCATGGGACAAATGGCAAAGCAAGTGGATGAAGCGGCGGGCGATAAGACATTCAAACAAATGGAAGCCATTATTAATTCTATGACTCCCGGCGAAAGAGCGAGACCAGAAATTATAAAAGGCTCTCGGAAGAAACGCATAGCTGCAGGGTCTGGTACTCAAATTCAGGATGTTAATCGCATGTTGAAGCAGTTCACTCAAATGCAAAAGATGATGAAGAAAATGTCCGGTGGTGGAATGCATAAAATGATGAAACGTATGAAAGGTATGATGCCTCCCGGCGGTATGGGTGGGATGTTCCCTGGCGGCAGATAATTCTATTTTTCTAAAGCCACGAATAAAAAGCACAGACCGACGACCTGTGCTTTTTTTATGTTTTTTTTCAGCATTTCTTCGCAAATACTTGAATTATTCGGAGAAGTCTCTAAAATGTCGCGACCTTTTGTTGTATGTAGCAATAAAGGGTAGTTAAGTTAACGTTAGCGCCAGAGTAATGTTGTGCTAACAACAATATTACTCGTAACGAGTTTGAGGCAATTATGGTTACTATTCGTTTACAGCGCGGTGGCGCAAAAAAGCGTCCATTTTATCAAGTCGTAGTGGCAGATAGCCGTTTCGCACGTGATGGTCGTTTCATTGAAAATATCGGTTTCTTTAACCCAACAGCACAAGGTCAAGAAGAACGTCTTCGTTTAGACCTAGAGCGCGTTGAGCACTGGGTTGGTTTAGGCGCAGGCCTATCTGACCGTGTTGCTAGCTTAGTTAAAGACGCGAAGAAAGCAGCTTAATTAGAGCTGTACTGAGGTATAAGTGGAAAAGACAACAACGTTGTTAGTGGTTGGCAAAGTCGGAGCTCCTTATGGTGTGAAAGGCTGGGTCAAAATCACCGCTTATACTGAAGAGAACCGCGGGATTTTTGATTATCAACCTTGGTTTATCCGCCAAGGCGATGAACAAAAAACCGTAGAAATAGAAGAATGGCGCAGTCACAACAACGGTGTTATTGCGAAGTTGGCTGGGATTGATACTCGAACAGATGCTGAGATAATTAAAAATCTCGAGATTCTGATTGAAGAGACATCACTACCGACGCTTGCGGAAGATGAATATTACTGGCGTGATCTGGTGGGTATGAAAGTAGTCACGGATAAAGGTTACGACATGGGAGTGGTCAAAGAGTTATTTGAGACCGGTGCCAATGACGTTTTATTAGTCAAAGCAAATGCAAAAGACGCCTTTGGAAAGAAAGAGCGCATGATCCCGTATCTGGTTGACACTGTCATCTTGAGCGTGGATACAAGCACTCAGACTGTTACCGTTGATTGGGACCCATCATTTTAATGGGGCAGCCTCGAAAATTTGCCGTTGTCAGTATTTTTCCTGAAATGTTTCAGGCGTTTACTGAGTTTGGTATTACAAGCCGGGCGATTAAGTCAGGTTTGTTAGAGGTGGTCATGATAAATCCACGTGATTTCACTCATGATAAGCATCGTACTGTTGATGACCGACCGTATGGTGGTGGCCCAGGAATGTTGATGATGGTTCAACCGTTGACGGATGCCATTACCGCTGCCAAAAAAGCAGTGGGAGAGAATGCAACTGTGATTTACTTATCCCCTCAAGGGAAAACGTTTGATCACAGCGGAGCGGAAACATTAGCAGATACGCCAAATTTGGTGTTTGTTGCTGGTCGCTATGAAGGCATTGATGAGCGAGTAATACAGTCGCATGTTGATCAAGAATGGTCTATAGGCGATTACGTATTAAGTGGCGGGGAATTACCTGCCATGGTGATGATGGATGCGGTTATGCGCCTTATCCCTGGAGTTCTAGGGCATGAAGCGTCTGCAGTAGAGGATTCCTTTAATGGAGGTCTTTTAGATTGTCCCCATTACACGCGACCTGAAGTGTTGGACGGTGAAAGTGTTCCGAGTGTGTTACTGAGTGGTAACCACGAAAAAATTAGGCAGTGGCGTTTGAAACAGTCGCTAGGTAGAACCTGGCAACGACGTCCTGAGTTATTAAATGACCTAGCTCTGACTGAGGAGCAACAGCGGCTTTTGTCTGAATACCAGATTGAGCAGTTGCAGCAAGATGACAGTTAACTAGGATAAGAGGTTAATTATGAGTAAAGTTAATCAAGACATTATCAAGCGCATCGAGCAAGAACAAATGAAGCAAGATGTGCCTGAATTTGGACCGGGTGACACAGTTGTTGTTTCGGTTCGCGTTAAAGAAGGCGAGAAAGAGCGTCTTCAGGCGTATGAAGGTGTAGTAATTGCAAAGCGTAATCGCGGTTTGCACTCAGCTTTCACTGTTCGTAAAATTTCGAGTGGCGAAGGTGTTGAGCGTGTATTCCAAACTCACAGTAAGTCAGTAGCTAAGATAGAAGTTAAACGTCGCGGTGATGTTCGTCGTGCGAAACTATACTATCTTCGTGAGCGTTCAGGTAAATCTGCACGTATCAAAGAAAAGCTTAATTAATATTAATTTAAAGCTATCGTTAACTTACATGAAAAACCCGCTTAACAGCGGGTTTTTTGTTTCTTGTCCTTCTTCATGGTCTCCGTGTAACAATTAAACTGACTCTTTCATCTCAGGTTATCACTCATCTAATATCGTGTTTTAGTACCAAAATGTATTAAAAGTGATTTTTTTATAGCATTTTAGGAAATAGTGCTTGCCGATAGTTGTCAGGGGTGATAAAAAGTCAATATTAAAAGTTAATAATTATTTCCGCTCAGGTGTAACTTTAAATTTACACTCTAATTGGCGGCGATTAGGTAGTAATAGAGGTTGTATTGTGTTTAAGAATTCTGTCAGTAATGTCCATGTATCAAATGAGACGGTTATCATCACCCCAGAGCAGCTTTCTAAAGAGTTGCCAGTGACAGACCATGCGTTATCCGTTATTGAGCAATCAAGAAGTGTTATATCAGATATTATCCATCGCAGAGATCACCGACTACTGGTGATCACCGGTCCATGTTCTATTCACGATGTTGATGCCGCAAAAGAATATGCTCTCAAACTCAAGGCTCTGCATGATCAATGCAAGGATACCTTATTTATTGTTATGCGTGTTTATTTTGAAAAACCTCGAACCACGGTTGGTTGGAAAGGACTGATTAATGACCCTCATATGGATGGAAGTTTTGATATTGAGAGTGGCTTAAGAAAAGCAAGAGAATTGCTGATTTGGCTGGCTGAATTAGAATTGCCGGTGGCTACTGAAGCTCTGGATCCAATTAGTCCACAATACTTGGCGGAATTGTTCAGTTGGTCAGCAATCGGAGCTCGTACGTCAGAATCCCAGACGCACAGAGAAATGGCAAGTGGATTATCAATGCCGGTTGGCTTTAAAAATGGTACGGACGGTAGCCTGAACATTGCGATTAATGCACTCGAATCGGCTGCCAATGGACACAACTTTTTGGGGATAAATGAATCAGGGCAGGTGAGTATCATTGCAACTAACGGCAATCCTGATGGACATATTATTCTCCGCGGTGGAAAGCAGCCGAACTATGATTCAGTCAATGTTGCGGAGTGCGAGAAACAGTTGTCTGCTGCTGGCCTAACAGCAGGTTTAGTGGTTGATTGTAGCCATGCGAATTCGAATAAAGACTACAGACGTCAGCCATTGGTTGCTGCCAATGTGGTGAATCAGATTTTGGAAGGCAATGGTTCTATTATTGGCTTAATGCTCGAAAGCCACTTAAATGAAGGCAATCAAAAGTCTGATGGCAAAACATTACCAGAGCTTGATTACGGTGTTTCAATTACAGACGCATGTATCTCCTGGGAACAGACGGTTAGCTTGCTTGAAGAAACACGCGAAAAACTTCAAGACATATTACCAGTGAGATTGAAATAGAAAGTGGTATGGGCAGCTTAAATTTAGACAAACTTCGAGCAGAAATTGATCGTATCGATAGTGACTTAGTTAAGTTGCTTTCAGAACGCGCAAAAATCACTCGGCAAGTAGGTGATTATAAGCGCGAGAGAGGTTTACCTGTCTACGTTCCTGAGCGTGAAGCACAACTAATTGCCAATCGTCGTGCAGAAGCTGAGGCTTGCGGTGTTTCTCCTCAACTAGTTGAAGATATTTTACGTCGTGTTATGCGCGAGTCATACACTACTCAGGATAGCAACTACCAGTGTTTAAGAGCTGGTGGTGGGCATATAGTTGTGGTCGGTGGCGACGGTGCACTGGGGCAGGTTTTCGTGCGTTCATTCGAAAGTAGTGGCTATCGCGTGTCAGTCGTGGGGGAGCATGACTGGGAAAATGCAGATGCAGTCTTTGCTACTGCGGATCTTGTATTGGTTGCTGTCCCTATTAATGTGACAGAAACTGTCATAGGCGCATTAAGTCAGTTGCCACCAAGTTGTGTATTGGCTGACATTACCAGCATTAAAGAAAAACCATTGAATGCGATGCTATCGGTTCACAAGGGTCCCGTTGTAGGATTACATCCAATGTTTGGCCCTGATGTCAGTGGTTTTGTTAAACAAGTCATCGTGGTTTGTCATGGACGTTCGAGCGAAAGTTATCAATGGTTGCTTGACCAACTTGCATTATGGGGGGCGGTATTATGCGATAGCGACTCAAAAGTGCATGATGACGCAATGGGCTTCATCCAAGTTATGCGCCACTTTTCTAGCTTTGTTTATGGCGCACATTTACACGAAGAGAAAGTGGATTTAGGACAACTATTGCAGTTTAGTTCACCTATATACCGTCTCGAACTGGCAATGGTTGGGCGCTTATTTGCTCAAAATCCAACCCTTTATGCAGATATCATATTTTCTAATCACTCAAGTATTGAGGTTTTAAAGCGATTTAATCAGCGTTTTGGTACTGCGATTGAATTGCTTGAAAATAATGATAAAGAAGGGTTTAAAACACAATTCAGAGAAGTGTCCGATTGGTTTGGTGATTACGCAAAACAGTTTTTAACTGAAAGTAAAGGTTTGTTGTTGAAGGCGGCTGATGACCGCCATATTGAGGCAGTGTAGTGAGAGGGAATGCCCTCTCACTGCCTATTTTTTGTGGTGGTCGCTAATTCGTAGAAATATTGCCCTTTAAACTCAAACTCACTTACAACCTTAAGCGGCGTTTTTTTCTGATGGGCTGCAAATGAACGTCCATTGGCTTTGTTAATGAAAGTTACCATATAAGGATACTTTTTTGACATTAACGTCTGTGAAAAGCTAAACAATGATTCAAATAAGCCGGTGTTGCGAAATTCTTTAGCAATACACACAGGGCCGTACTGATAGCTATTATCCGTGTTCAGTGTATTGCCTTCAAGAGACTTCTCCGCTAAATGATCAATCATGTGTGCGAATAATGGCCATGCCGCAAAGAACTCCCATGATGCACCAATGACGTAGCCAACGACCTTATCCTGATTGACTGCGATACACATACTTTGCTCAACTTCAATCACATGCTGCCATTGGTCGTCACTAAATGCAGTGGTGACGAAACCATCTTGCTTGTCTTCTTCAGAAATCGTCTGTAACTGATATCGAGCGTGAAGCGTTTTGATATTGTCGAGATCATCCAAGGTTGCTTGTCTAATTGTTGTCATGAGTTAACTTTCCTTAAAGCCTGAATCTTCACAATCATTATCTGTTTCAGCAGCATGCCGAGCAAGCATATCACAGCGTTCATTTTCTGGGTGTCCTGAATGACCTTTTACCCAGCGCCAGTCCAATGTATGATTTTGCACCGCTTTATCAAGTCGTAGCCAAAGGTCTACGTTTTTGACGGGTTTTTTGGTGGAAGTTTTCCAACCATTCTTCCGCCAGTTATGTATCCATTGGTTAATTCCTTGTTTTACATACTGGCTATCGGTTGTCAGTGTTACATGACAAGCTTCTGTTAACGACTCAAGCCCAACGATTGCCGCCAGCAATTCCATTCGGTTGTTAGTTGTTTGCGCGTAACCCTTAGCAAGTTCCTTTCGGTGTTGGTTAAATACCATAACAACGCCATACCCGCCTGGTCCTGGGTTGCCTAGGCATGAGCCATCAGTATAGATCTCAATCTTCTTCATATCATGTACGCAATTATTCTGTTATTCTCGGCAGTATAATCTTACAACATTGAATTGAATAGCAAATATTATGCGACAGATTGTTTTAGACACCGAGACTACCGGTATTGACCCGAAAGCTGGTCATCGAATTATCGAAATTGGCTGTGTTGAAATGGAAAATCGCCGTCTCACAGGCCGTCATTATCATGTTTACATAAACCCTGAGCGTGAAATTGAACAGGAGGCTATTGAGGTTCATGGTATTACCAACGAACAGGTCGCGGATAAGCCCAAATTTAGAGAGATAGCAGATGAATTTCTCGCCTTTATCCAAGGCGCGCAACTTGTGATACATAACGCTGCGTTCGACGTTGGTTTTATTGATCATGAATATAACTTGCTGGCACAGCCGCCGATAAAATCAACAACCGATGTTTGCAGTGTTCTTGATACCCTTGCTCTCGCAAGACAAATGCATCCGGGTCAGAAAAATAATCTTGATGCACTATGCCGACGCTATGGTATCGATAATTCACACCGTGTGCTGCACGGCGCTCTTCTTGATGCTGAAATATTGGCCGATGTTTATTTGTTAATGACCGGCGGACAGACTAAATTAAATTTAAAAGGTGACAGTGACGCAGCCAATGATGGTGGCATACGACGTCTTGCAGGTGAGCGACTCCCGCTCAAGGTTGTCGCAGCATCAGCCGATGAACTGACATTACATAACGAAAGGCTATCGCTGGTTCAAAAAGAAGGTGGCCGCTGTTTGTGGGCAAAAGGATGAGATATTCACAATGAAAGGTTTGTTTAGGGTAACACGGAATGTTATTGGTTTAGTCGGCGTTGTTATGCTTGGGCTTGCCTATCAGGTTTCAAGCGCAGCTCAACAAAATTCCTCTGAAAATCCAGTTTCTTTGATTGATGATGTGGCTGGTAATTCGATTAAACTTTTGAAAAACCGATTTCGTGTTGATTATAAGGTTGATGAATTAACGCTCCTTTTTTTCCGCAACTATGGCAGTGCTCCGGTTATTCTCATTCAGCCAAATGGGGTCAAATTGTATCAAGATCGCAGTGAGACAAACCCAAACGTTGATTGGTTTGATGATCTGGCTTATGACATGATTAAGATTAAGCAGCCAATGCCGGGCCCTTGGCAAGTGATTGGCGAAGTGTTGCCCCATAGCCGAGTGATGGTTCTAAGCGATCTTGCATTGGTGGTTGACCCTTTACCAAGTATTTTATTTTCCGGCGAAATCGTCAAGAAAACGGTCCGTTTGGTCAATGATGGTAAACCCATTGACCAAAATGAATTTCGCGACGTTGTGAATTTAGATGTGCGATTCAACAGTACGAATAATCAAGAAGCTGCAAATTTTGCCTTGCCTTCAGTACACATTACTCAGTTTCAAGATAATGGGAAAGGCATGGATGAGCGTCCAAATGACGGTGTTTTCACCGGTACTTTTAATTTAGGCATATCGCCAGGTGAGTGGGAGCCTGTTTTTGATATTGTCACACCCATGTTTAGCCGTCAGTATCGTCACGAATTTATCAATTTATTGCCACCGCCGGTTGCTATGAGCGTTGACATTGATAGCACAACGGACGGCAGTGGTGAACATACATTGTTTGTCTATGCAGACAGTCCGTTTATCCAGCAAGAAGATTTTGTCATATCGGGTAGTGTGCAGTCTCCTAATGGTGATGTTCAAAATTTCTCAGTGTCTGAAGTTGATGAAAACGGTAACCGTAGCGTTGAAATCCCCAATTATCTCTCAGGCGTTTATCGAGTCAATGTCACCTTGTTTGGAACGACGATTGATGACAGAGAGATTGTTGTCACAATCCCAGAGTATTCGTTCGTCGTAGAAGATAAGCTAGTGATACCAGAGACCGCGAACTCTGATATTAGCGCAGCATCTGACGACAATTCTGCTAATCAAAATTTGATCAGCGATGAGCTAGCAATGTATGAAACAGCGACACCGTCGACGCAAATTCCAACAACACAAACACAATTTTTGAAGCAACAGCCAACGGAACAGGAATTTCCATGGTTAATTTTGATTCTTGCTAATCTTGGTGTGGTGCTGTTGGGCGGTATTGGACTGTTGTGGTTCTGGCTGAAGCGGCGTTAACACGTTTTTGATTGGTTGAAGTTTATTCAGATTGTTTGTTTAAGCATCAAACGGAGACTAAAAAGTTCATTTCCAGTAAAAAGCGTGAAAAACTTGTTGACGGATGGAAGCATAATTCTTATCATGCGCTCGCACTTAACGAGAAGCATTTCTCTGTAAGTGGCAACAAATAGTCTGCGGAGTGGTAGTTCAGTTGGTTAGAATACCGGCCTGTCACGCCGGGGGTCGCGGGTTCGAGTCCCGTCCACTCCGCCAATTTTGTTGTATGTTTGATTTCTGCGGAGTGGTAGTTCAGTTGGTTAGAATACCGGCCTGTCACGCCGGGGGTCGCGGGTTCGAGTCCCGTCCACTCCGCCATTAGTCAAACGCCCCCTTTTATGCGGAGTGGTAGTTCAGTTGGT
>CAXRGH010000184.1:0-10841 GCA_964230195.1 Alteromonadaceae bacterium | reverse complement strand
TTCCCTACACGACGCTCTTCCGATCTAGGGCGAACTCGTGATTGAGCAAAATGAGATCGATGCAGATTTAATTGCCGCTAATGAGAGGCGACGACAACGATATTTAAGCAGTTTGTCAGGTATTGAGCATGCTCAATTGTTTCTAGTTTCCGGCGTCAAGCATATTGTTCCCATGGGTTTAGACCACGTTCTATTTCTCATAGCCATGTTTTTAACAGCATTGAATATGAAGCGATTGTTCATTCAAGTTACCTTGTTTACGATCGCACATAGCGTAACCTTGGCATTTGCAATGCTGGATATGATTGCTGTTTCTTCTATTGTGGTTGAGTCTCTAATCGCCCTATCTATTGGTTGGCTAGCAATGATAGGCCTGTACTCGAATACCTCACTCCACAGTCGCCACGGAACTATCTTTGTGTTTGGCTTGCTTCACGGGTTGGGTTTTGCTTCAGTTTTATCTGAGTTTGGGATGAGTAATGATCGATTTGCTAGCGGTTTGGTGGCATTTAATATTGGGATAGAGCTTGCACAAATAGGCTTGATAGTGACAATGATGGCGGTCAGTTGGGGATTAAGTTATTTCCGCAGTGCAAGGAAACGGCGCCATGATACACGCTACCTGGTACTATCGACCATTGTGATTGTTGCCGCATTTTGGTTTTTTGAACGTATTGCTTGAGCATATTGAATGCGCTCAGTTCCTGGGCGAGTCTCAAACATGCTCTGTGTTTCACCATAGAATCACATTTCTAGTGACATTAAATGATTCTCTCAGCGTTTGAGTTTTGCGTGTTTGAGACAAGTGATGAGCTCATGCCGATCGATAGGCTTTTTAATGCACTGTGCAAAGCCTTGAGATAGATACTGCTCTATTTCATGTTGCATGTTATTGGCTGTAAACGCGAAAACTGGTGTATCAGTGTCCCACTGTCTAAGCTCCTGTAATGCTCTGATACCGTCCATTATTGGCATTTGAATATCCATGAGTACAAGGTCAATTGATTTGTCTTCTCTCAGCTTTTCAAGGGCTTCTGCGCCATTTTTTGCGCCAGTCACTTTGACCCCATACTTTTTCATAATCAAACGAATCAGTTCAATGGTGCTGTCAAAATCATCTGCAACCAAAAGGTGCATTCCTTTAAGTGTTAAATGCGTCTGTTGGGCGGGGGCTGCCTTAGAAACAGCCTCTGCCATTGATTGAGTTTGACCTATAGGATGACGAACTGTCACTGTCGTTCCATCATGCGCATTTCTTTTGAGGCTAATACTTCCGTTAAGGGCGGTGATAATTTGATGGGATATATGCAAGCCTAAGCCAATGCCACTCTGCTTCCGGTTAAATGTATTATTGGCCTGAGTAAACGCATCTAACAGTTCCACAGATTGCTGATCGTCTATGCCAATCCCTGTGTCGATGATATCAATGATTAGCATCTGGTTATCTTTTTTTACGTCAATTTGAATAAACCCACTGTCTGTAAATTTTATCGCATTATCAATAATGTTAATTAACACCTGATGAAGTCGTGTGATATCCGTATTAATGCACTCGGGTACGTTTGTATCAAAAAAATGGTTGATTGATAGCCCCTTTTTATCAACCAGCAAGCTCATATGGCTGAGTAGTTCTCTGAAGGTTTCTTTCAGGTTATGTGTCTCAATATTCAAAACGAATTTGTCTTGTTTGAGTCTAGTAAGGTCGAGGAGATCGTTAATGATATTCAATAGGTGATAGCTACTGGATAAAATGAGTGATAGTGCATCTTTTTTCTTATTTTTTTCAAAATTACCATCCAAAACCGACTGTGTATAGCCCATAATCGTGGTCAATGGAGTCCGCATTTCATGGCTCATATTGGCAAGGAATCGATCTTTCACCGTATTGGCGGTTTTTAACTCTTTAACGACATCTTGAAGTTTACTGTTTGATGCTTCTAACTCTCGTGTTTTTTGTTTAACAAGCTGCTTTATCTGACGGTTTTTTACCAGGATAGCATGAGTTGAATACATCCATACAAGCCAAAGCAAGAGGCTAGTTAATCCAAAGTAGAACACAATTGCTGTGTTAGTGAGCCAAGGCGGGCGTTGTACTCTGATGTTAAGTGTAAATGGCTCGGATAATTCGCCACTAATAGGCGATACCGCATGAACCACTAATTGATGCTGCCCCCATGATAGATTTGATAAGGTGATCCAGTGTTCGTTGGTTTCCGAAAAGGTCTTTGGTGATTCACCATGCAGTTGATACCGGAACAACGATAGTGTCGGGTCAATTGCTGCAGCGTCAGCAAAAAGCAATTTAATCGGTTGATGGTCATATGGCACGTCAATTGACGTTGATTTGAGTTTCGCTAAATTATGAGGTGGTAGTGATAACGAAGGATGATCGAACGCCGTCAACAGCAGATTAGGGCGGATATGTGGTTTGTGAAAGCTCTCGTTTGAGGGATCAAATACGGTGACACCTGACATAGAACCATAGGCTAGCTTGCCATTTTTAAGACGCGTACTCGCCCTCGCGTTAAATTCATTGGTAAATAAGCCATGGTGGGTAGTGAAAGAATTGATATACAAAGTCTCTAAATCCATAAAGAAGAGTCCTTTGTGAGAAGAAAACCATAATCGTTTGTGATCGTCAGGCTGCAGTTGATACACGTGTTTGTCAAACCCATAATGGGAGTGGTGTAACCTTTGCTGTATGGTCTTTGTTTCCATATCAAACGCAATTAGGCCGTAACCGACTACGGCTAACCACAGGGTGTTTTTGTCAGCATCGAAATAGGCACTTTCAATAAACTTTTGCTCTTTCGCGTTTGATGCTAGGTGAGAAAAGTCATAAATTTCTGATGTTTCTTGTCGAATTGTGTTAAAACTCGCGAGCTGTGTGCCAGATGCAATAACGAGATTTTTATCATCAAAAAGGTAGCCCAAAATAAATTGGTAGGGATTCTCGTTCGTGAGAATGTTCTCAGCAGATGGGTACACATTGAAGCGTTCTGTGTTGATGTCAAACCGTGATAATTGAGTCTTCCCAATTTCATTATCACGAACAATCATCCAAAGCTGATTTTGCTCGTCTTTAAATGTTGACATGATAACGCCTGTGCTCAATTCGATGAGTTCAAACCGCTCATCTCCTATATTTTGCGGATAATATTTGATCATACCTCTATTAGTGGAAAGGTATAATTCACCGGCATTTCCTTGATTGACCTCGTAGATGAAGTCATATCCCATGCTCAAATTACTCAGGTAGTCAAATGTCTGATTATCTTCGCTTCCAGAGTCATAACGTCGCACTTTTTTAGTGTCTAAGTTTATTTTATTTAGGCCGTCGGCAGTTCCCACCCACAGAGAGTTCGGGTTTTTATGATCTTCTATGATCGACCAAATTTCGTTGTTGGATAATGACAGCTTGCGTTTGCGGCTATGGATGAAATGATTAAAGTCTTTCTCTAATGGGTTCCATATTAACACCCCGTCAGACAGGGTTCCTAACCACAGCAGTCCCGTGCTGCAAAGCATCATTGATATAGGGTACTCGGCTATGATGTTCGGATGAAGGTCTCGAATTCTAATTGCCATCTTTAACACGGCGGTGTTTGCGTTGAAGCGAAAAATTCCTCGTTTGGTACCGACAAATAAATGCTCACTGTTTTGAGCAAATGTATATTTACCCTGTTTGTCAATTACCTTGGCGGCCTCGGGAAGATTCATTTTGTTCAGGGGGACTGCGTGGAGTTCGTGTTGATAGCCAATCAGCAGGAAATCTTGGAATACAGTGATTTTAAACGCGGGTTTTTCTGCTCCTTCTGTGATGTAATTGAGTTTATTTGATGGCATGTGCCAAACAAACACACCCAGAGATGTCGCTACTACAATATTGTCCTTGTAAACAAGGAATTGATTGATTTGATGCGAATCAGGAAGATTGCTCTCCAAATCTAGGTAGATACTAGGAGACGAATTTTCGTCATATTGGTAGAGTTTCTTTTTTGTTGAAAATAGCGTGTTTTTCTCGTCTAGCTCATTGAAATCGCTGATGAAGTTTGGGCGATTAACAGTAAACACTTTGGTTGTACTGTTGTTGTTTAAATCATAACGCAAAAGATCGCCACGGCTGGATGACACCCAAAGTTTATCGTTGTGAAGTTGTTTCACATTAATAATATACGTATTGGTAAGTTCGTGCGAAAGTCCGGTCCAACTTTCAATTGTATTTCCGTTGTAAATATCGATGCCATTTCCTGTCGTCAGCCATTTAAGGCCACTGTGACCTTCGAAAAGCCCAGTGACACTGCTCTGAGACAAGCCATCATCAAGATTAAGTTGACGTAGTAGGTGTTGTGTGTTGGCGAAACATTGGCTAGATAGAATGGCAGAAAAGAGACTGATAAATATACGGAAAATCAAAATTCGCCCCTCTCTTGTAACAACTTTGCTCTCAGGGAGCGGTCGTAATGACTCGCATAATGATACCTGTTTGACTGGTCATATCGCAACCAAGTTTTAATGTGATGAAGGACAAGTACCCTATGTCCATGTGGTTTTGGTTACAAATACAAGACTAAAGGCTAATACACAAACAGTGTGTGTCACATTATCGTTTAAAAGTTGTTTAATTTTATTAATAGTCACGCTGGAGATCCGATGAGAGGGCAGTCACGGGGAGCTTTTGCCAAAGGTGCAATGATAGGAACAATCGTAGGTGAACGCTATCTTAGCGGTGCCGCCAATATGATAAATCAGGTAACAATAAATTCGTCTCATGCATACCAATCGACTTTCTCACCCTCTGAAAACTGTGACAATCGATGCATTTCTGCGATACAACAGACGATTGCACAAAGCATTATCGATTGTAAGGGTTTTGATTTAGAAGATCAGATGCAAAGGTTAAAGATATTTCTTGATGGTGATTGGGGGACAACACTTCCACTCAGTCTGCGTTTGGCATTAGAGAACGCACGAGAGCACGGCATAGTGTTGGCGGGTACGCAAGAGGATGATTTGAGTGATGGCTCTCATCTTACGCGGGCAATACCGATTGCTATCGCTTATCGAGATTCTTCATTTAAAGAACTCATGATGATATCGATGTTAAACGCTGCTATGACACACGCTCGTAATACATGTATGGATTGTTTTAAATACGTCGCCTTATTTACTCGCATGGCCGTTACGCACAAACAAGATATTCCAATCCAAAAAGCTTTGTTACTGTCCCGTCAGCAAATAGATTATATTTCTCACGCATGGGATACTCAGGTTGTACAACTTGTGTGCGGTGGTTATCATTTATTGGAAGCGGATGATTTAAAAAGCAGTTGTAATCACTTGTCTTGCCTCGAAAGAGTCTTATGGTGTTTGTACAAGAGTCATTCATTTGAAAGTGCTTTTGAACAATTGGCTTCAACCCATGAAATCCCTAAATATGCTTATATCTTATTAGGGAGTATGGCGGGGGCTTGGTATGGGGTTCGCAGTATTCCTGAAGCTATGTGCCATGAAGCTCATGAAAAACAACCTGAAACTGAGGGTATTGCATTTGAACTGCTTCGAGCAGTTCAATAACAAGTTGGGTGTAGCGTATGGTAGTAAAAACATTCTCTACTTTAATTTTACTATCGTTTCTAGATTATCTAGCACGAAAGACTCAACAATAGAACATACGCAGTATGTTCTTTACTGATTGATGTGATCCTATTATCCTTGATACTGTATAAATATACATATTTAAAATTTATAAGTCACTATGTCACCGTGTAGCGATCCGCAGCATTGATTTCGTTGCTGTGATTTAGCTGGTTGTTAAAGCGCCTGGTATCAATGAAAAGACAATTACCCACCTTTTACTATTTAACGCATTTTTCTGAGTTTTTATCGTATTTTGAGGGAGAGAAATCCATTCAGCTTCCAGATGAGTGTGCGTGCTTTATCAAAACATTTAAGCAGTTACCCATGCCTCAGCAATGCATCGTAGCAAGAGCATCAAATCGAAAGTATTCGGTAATTTCAGTGACATCAATGCGCTATCAAGAGATAGAGAATAACGATAGTCACTTCAAAGAATTAATATCACTTGGCTGGTTCTCTGAATGTTGGTCTGCAAGCGCTTATGACATTGTTAATCAGCTTACAAAAACAGAGTTGTATGATGTACTTGAACGTTTTGACGGCTCATTAATCAAAAAGTCATATAGTAAGGGAAAATTATCTTCATTGTTTTGTGCCCATTTTCATGAAGTACGACGCAATGTGGCGTCACCGGCTAACTACCTTTATATTCAATTTCATCGTTATGTCGATTTTTTGCTGTTTCTGTATTTTGGTCATTTAGGGGCTAGCTTGAGCCATTTTTCGATGCGAGACTTAGGCTTAATGCGAATTCGCTCAGATATCGCTACTGATATGCCTCGTTTCGAATCTGCTGCCGCCGCCGAATGTGCCTATTTCTATGCAACACAATTGCGAGCCATCAAGACAGAGCAGGCAGCAATTGAAACATTGTCAACCATGCCCGAACCAACAGATAGACACTCACAGGTGTTACGCGACAAATATTTGTTAACGTTGGGTGACCATTATGCCAAAACCGACCCTGAGAAAGCACTTGTATATTGGCAAGCGTCAGAACACCCCACAGGACAAGAAAAGTGGATACGAGAGCGTTACAGGCAAGGGGAGAAATCCTGTGTTGAGGAAGCATTGAAGGCGATCATTGCAAATCCATCGTCAGACGCATTGGCACTGTTTGCAGAAGATTTTTATCAACGCAAGTATAATAAAAAAAGAACCAGTCCAACTACCGATATGTTGCGCCATTCAGTAAGACAACTAGCCATTGATATTAATTACAAACAGTCCGTTGAACGGGGTGTCATGAGCTATTATTCCCGCCATGGAACAACGGTTTTTAGAACTGAAAATAGATTGTGGCGCACACTGTTTGGCTTAACTTTCTGGGAAATACTTTACGCCGATAATTATTTATCGAGTCCTTTTGACGGTATACCCAAAGTGTTAAAAGAAAATCGGTTCTATGATTATTGTCAAAGTGACATTGAAGCTTTAATAGCAGGCTTTGAAAGCGCTTCAGTGCTGTTATTGCACGTCACGCGAATTGCAGCGTCAGAGTATGGTAAGGTGAATCGTATTTTTCAGTGGCACAAACGGTTGTTAGAGCCCGTCCGGGCACTGATTGAACATGCTGAATTGCCGATGATTATCAAGATGTTGCTCGCTATGGCTAAAGATTTTCGTCAATACAATGATGGTTTCCCTGATATTATGTGTATAGAAGGTGGGCACCTTCGATTTGAGGAAATAAAAGCCCCAGGTGATGTGTTGAGAAAAAATCAGTTGCTGGCTATTCGTCAACTCCACAATTCAGGTTTCTCTGCGTCAATAACCCATGTCAACTGGACTGTGGATACTGAACAACCCTATGTAGTAGTGGATGTTGAAACAACGGGCGGGCAGTCGTCGCTTCATCGAATCACTGAAGTCGGGATGGTGAAAATCATCAATGGAGAGGTGGTTGACGAGTATCATACGCTTATCAATCCTGAACGGCATATTCCAGCATCCATTACTCATCTGACCGGTATTTCAAACGAGATGGTTGCTGCATCACCAACATTTGATGCCGTGGCTGAAGATATCATCAATTTTACCGAAAACAGTATTTTTGTTGCCCATAACGTGAACTTTGATTATGGATTTATCAAACAAGCTCTGGCACGAAGCGAACACCAATTTAAACGACCAAAACTTTGCACTGTTTCATTATCTCGAAAACTGTACCCTGGATTATCATCTTATCGATTAAATGCTTTGTGTCAGCGGTTCAATATTGACTTGAAGCGGCATCACAGAGCCCTTGATGACGCGAGGGCAACGGCAGAACTCTTTATTCAGGTACAGAAAAATGAAACATTTGAGAAACTTGTGAGTGTCAAACCTGTTACAGAAGGTATTTAACAATTGATTTACATTCACAATTCTGTATTTTATAGCAATATGCAAAATGTCCAGGGACGGAGGGGTGATGTTTCATCATGAGTTAATTTTTGTAGGTGATGTACACGGCCAATACGCGAAACTAGAGCAGTTGTTAGCTCACATAAAGGCGCAAGGCAACGCTGATGTTCCGTTGGTATTTTTGGGTGACTTGATAGATAACAAGCCTTCTGTTGCCACACAGCATCTCAAAGTACTGCGTCGTGTTAAAAGGCTTGTTGATCAAGGTAAAGCCTATTGTGTAATGGGCAACCATGAACTCAATGCGATTGGATTTGCGACCTATAGAAAAGATAACGAAAAGCCATTACGCCCTCATACACCACACAACATCCGTCAACATGAGGCGTTTTTATCGGCGGTTGGGCAAAACACCGAACGCCATGATTATTGGATTAATTGGTTTAAGACGTTACCACTCTATTTAGATTTCGGTGATATTCGCGCAATCCATGCCTGTTGGAACAAAGATTACATTCAAGCAGTTCAACCGTATTTGAATGGAGATAAATCTTTTAAGTCATCCGCTTGGTTAAGTATGTTTGAGGAGGGGCATATGCTATGCACCATGCTCTCTACCTTACTTAAAGGGCCTGAAATTGCACTGCCTCAAGGCATCTTCTTTAAGGATAAAACGGGAGCTCAACGGAATCACATACGCCAAAAATGGTGGTGCTCTTCATCGCGTTCATTGCGTGATTTGGCACAAGTACAACAAGGGGCGTCTTCTTCGATTCCGGATATTCCCGTTGGTATTGATGTTTCGCATTTAGCAATTGATACGCCAGTTGTGATTGGACATTACACGCTTCATGGTGAACCTAATCCGCTCTCTGATAATGTTGTTTGTGTTGATTATGGAGCCGCTTCTCAAGAGAATCCATTGTGCGCTTACCATTGGAAAGGAGAGCGATTTTTTACCAAAGCCCATTTTTTGTCGAGCGCTGATGAACTTGAACTCGCCGAATCAACTTTGTGATTAGGATTTTATGAATATCCAGACTGAGTTTGGAAAAGAGATAGGTTTAACGGTGTTTTAAGAAAACGTCACTTGCATTTCTATTTAAACGTTGTAGAGAGCGGCATTAATGCATTCAAAAACTGATGAGACATCTTAGCCGCTAATGTCGAGTACGTGCATACAGTATCCTTTCAATTCATATCCAACGCCACTCTGATTGCATTTTTATCTGCCGCGCTGAGTTCACCGTGCTTGATAAGATCAATAATGGCTTTGGCAATCCGTTGACCTGTATGTGCCGAAATGAATTCAATTTGAGGCACGTGGCTGTCTATGATATGGATCTTGTGAACCTTCTTGACCAGGGAGCAACCGTCGTTATTTTCCTCTGATTTTATGTTGCAGGGTTTTGATAACTCAATTAACTCCACATCCTTGTCTGTTGTAATACTCTTGACTACTTTTATTACTTTTTGCTGAATGTATTCCGGTAAATGTGAGAGCTCCTTTTCCAAAACCGTTTGGTTCTGAAGGGCTAATTGGCTGGGCTTGATGGTGTCATTACCGATAGCAATAATAACGTTAGCCGATACATCATCGGTTTTATCAACTTTAATGGTGATTTGTTGATTTTCTGCATCAAAATTATCGGCGATTGCAGCACAACCCAAGTAAGTCATAGTGGCAAGTGAAAATACAAATGCTTTGAATGTCATAATCAATTTCCTTTTTCATTACGATATTGCGAAAAGTATCGTGTTTAGTAGTTTCTCTGAGAATCAAAGCACCAACTGTGCCAGTTTTATAAACTCGTTATAAATCAGTGTTTTGAGTGTTTTTGTTGGGTTTTTATGAGGAAGGGGACAGTGTTATTCCCCATATGCGGAAATTAAAATTCCCATATCAGGAAGTCACGACTGTATGACACACTTCAATTTGATGTTTCAATTCAGCTATGTGATGAAACAATCGATGAAACGCAATAATAACGGTCGCTACAAGGAGATGGGCATTAAATGAGGATAGTGTAATAAAATTGGTATGTTCCTTGCTCATGACGTTAGACAATGCGATTATCTCCACCTTCACACGGACATGTCGCTACAGTAGAATGATGAAAAAAGGGAGTAGTATGAAAGGCACACTTTCAGGAAAGTTTTATTTGTTTATTGCTTTTGGCGCGGTAATTGTTTCACTTGCCATTGGCCAAGGAGTACTCTTCATGTTGCTAGGTAATAGCATTTCAGAAGAGGTTTCCAAAAAATCACAAATTCTTTCAAAAGAGATCATCTCATTTGCAACAGGCAATATCGATCTATCTAACATCCAAACCACGGTACAACAATCGAATACCGATATAGTGTTAGTTGATAAAGAGAACGGTAAAGTAAAGTTGACACTACCAAGTTCTCCGGTAAATGGCGTAAATATGATTGCTCAAAGCAATGTCGACGCGCCGAGTGTTGAAACTCCAGAGGTTGTCATACCGCCTGAGTTTATTGAAGCTAATCGCCACAAAATGTCGAGGAGTTACAAGAAATCCTTAGATATGCAACTTGAAGCTGCAGCCAACGAAGTTGAACGAGCACGTATAGAAGCGGAACTAAAACAAGTGATTGCTTTAGAGCAACATGTTTTGTCGGAAAAACTGGCTGCGGCAGCAAAAGAATTGAAACGAGTGCAATGGAAATTAAATAAGAAACAAGAAATGCTTCAGAATCCTGAAATCTCCTCAGAAAGTAGCGATATGATTCAACAAGCACAACAGAAAGAGATTCAGTTAGCGATAAAGAAGTCACTTGAAAAAGTTGAGTTAAAACTCGCTCAAAACGCAGAAAAGCAGCGCAAAGCAAAA
>CAXRGH010000183.1:0-18197 GCA_964230195.1 Alteromonadaceae bacterium | reverse complement strand
AGTATCAATTACCTTCCGAAATCGAGTTTGAGCAACAATTACCCGAATCGTTTTTAATGTCAGCCGAGTTGTCCAAATTGAACATGAAGGCGTTAATGCCACTCAGGGAACTGTCTGAACATGCTGAACAATTGATGGAATACCTCTCTTTGCAGTCAAAGAAGATTGATTTAATGATGAATCATATTCTGAAGAAAGAAATTGCTGAGCAAGAATCCTATAAAACAAGCGCTTATGGTGGTGCGGGTTTTACAATAATCAGTCAAACGCCATTTATTGAGGGAAGCTATGTTGAACTCAAATTGTTCATTGCGTCCGAATCTACTGCAATTTTTACCATTGGAGAGGTGATCCAAAGTACCCATGAATCGGGTAACTATGCGGCAAAAATAATGTTCCAACGCATTCGTCCAGACGATCAAGACATCATTATCAAGAGCGCCTTGAACGTACAAGCCGAACAACTCAAACTAAGACGCCAACAGCGAGACCAAGAATCCTAATGCAATCATCCGTTTTTTCACTACCGTTACCAAAAGATACCTCACAACAAAAATACTGGGGAGGCTTATGCGGAAGTTCACAAGCCTTTGCAATCGCCGATACCGCAGTAAACCACCAGGGACCAATATTGGTAGTGACGCCGGATACACCATCGGCTCTCAGGCTAGAGCAGGAATTACGGTATTTCACACGTGACAATCAAACTTTGGAAACTGTCACGGTTTTTCCCGACTGGGAAACACTACCCTATGACACCTTTTCTCCACACCAAGACATCGTTTCACAACGCATCGAAACCCTTTACCAATTGAGCCAGAATACCTGCGGTATTTATATTGTCCCGGTTAATACGTTAATGATGCGTTTAGCACCCACTCATTATCTCGCAAAATATACCTTGCTGATGCGTACTGGCGACATTTTAGAGATTGAAAAACTGAGACAGCAATTAGATCTCGCTGGCTATCATGCGGTAACCCAAGTTATGAGTCACGGTGAATTTTCCATCCGCGGTAGCATTATTGATATCTACCCAACCGGAAGTAAAACACCATACCGGATTGACCTATTTGATGACGAAGTGGACTCTATCCGTCTTTTTGATCCTGACACTCAGCGCTCGTCCGATAAAATCAATGAAATTAAGCTACTACCAGCCCATGAATTTCCAACGGATAAAGAAGGGATTGCCACCTTCAAACAGCAATTCTTAGCGCAGTTTGAAGACAGCACCATGAAAGACTCTTTGTTTTATCAGGTCACGCGAGGCGGCTTACCCGGTGGTATTGAATACTACCTACCGCTGTTTTTTGAGGAAACCGCAACCTTTTTCGATTACCTTCACGAAAATACTTTAATGATTAGCACCGGCGACTTACAAGACGCCGCTCAACATTACTGGAGTGATGTTGAAGCCAGATATGAACAATATCGTTACGATAAATATCGTCCGTTGCTATCGCCACAAGCCTTATTCCTGAGGTTTGATGAGTTATTTGCTCAGCTTAAACATTTGCCTCGCATTACCTTGTATCAAGATTCAAAAACGCACCGAAGTGGATACACCGATGTGCCTGTTTCCGCGCCTCAGAATGTGGCCATTAAATCGCAATCAAAGTCTCCCTTTGATGATTTACAACAACAGCTTACCCATTGGATGGAGCAAGGTACACGGATCATGTTTTGTGCCGAGAGTGTTGGCCGCAAAGAATCATTACTGGAGCTATTGGCAAAAGCCAGTATTAAGCCATCCACTTATCCGTCACTGCAAAGCTTCCTTGCAAGTGATGACAAGGTCGGTGTCTCTGTTGGATTGGTGGAAGATGGGTTTATGCTGAACCTAGACAATTGCCAACTCGCGTTACTCACTGAAAACGCGTTGATCGGTCATAAGATTTCTCAGAGAAGGCGAAGACACAAAGCGACTGCAACCGATGAAGATGCGGTTATCCGCAACCTAGCTGAACTCACAGTAGAACAACCTGTGGTGCATATTGAACACGGTGTAGGGCGTTACCTTGGTTTACAAACATTGGATGTCAGCGGAATTCCCACCGAGTTTTTAACCCTCGAGTACGCAAAACAAGCCAAGCTTTATGTACCTGTTTCATCGTTGCATTTGATCAGTCGTTACAGTGGTGGTGATCCTGATCAAGCGCCAATGAACACCCTTGGCAATGACACTTGGAGTAAAGCAAAAGCAAAAGCTGCTGAAAAAATACGAGATGTTGCCGCTAAACTACTCGATGTTTATGCGAAACGTGCCGCGAAGCCTGGCCAAGCCCATACCATTGACTGGCAGGAATACACAGAATTCTCCAACAGCTTTCCTTTCGAGGAAACTTTGGATCAGGAACAAGCCATCAATGCAGTGCTCAACGATATGGGCTCTCCAAAAGCAATGGATAGACTGGTATGTGGTGATGTTGGCTTTGGTAAAACTGAAGTTGCTATGCGTGCTGCGTTTGTTGCAGCTAGTCAAGGACAACAAGTGGCAGTGCTTGTACCTACGACCCTACTCGCACAACAGCATTATCAGAATTTTTGCGACCGTTTTGCTGACTGGCCATTCAAAATTGAAGTACTTTCACGATTTAAAACCGCGAAACAACAGAAAGAAGCCCTCGCTGCCCTCGAGGCAGGAACCGTAGATATCATTATCGGGACCCACAAACTGATTCAAGATGATATCAAATATCAGTCTCTTGGCCTTGTCGTTATTGACGAAGAGCATCGCTTTGGTGTGAGACAAAAAGAAAAATTCAAAACCTTAAGAGCAGATGTTGATATCTTAACCCTGACAGCAACGCCTATTCCTCGAACCCTGAATATGTCTCTCACAGGGATGCGTGATTTGTCCATTATTGCCACGCCACCAGCAAAACGCTTGGCAATTAAAACCTTTGTAAAACAGCGGGATGAACAACTCATTCGCGAGGCCGTTATGAGAGAAATCTTAAGGGGCGGTCAAGTCTACTTCTTACATAACGAAGTAGATTCGATTGATGCGACCGCGCGCGAAATTGAAGAAATTGTGCCAGAAGCCCGTATTTGTGTTGCCCATGGACAGATGAGAGAAAAAGAACTCGAATCCGTCATGTCTGATTTCTACCATCAAAAATATAATGTACTCGTGTGTACTACGATTATTGAAACTGGGATTGACGTTCCTTCTGCGAACACCATCATCATGGACAGAGCCGATCACCTTGGATTAGCTCAGTTACATCAACTACGGGGGCGAGTGGGACGGTCTCACCATCAAGCATACGCTTATTTACTCACACCACATCCCAAACGGATGACCAAAGGTGCGACGAAACGCTTGGAGGCGATCTCATCCCTCGAAAACCTTGGTGCAGGCTTTACCCTTGCTACTCATGACTTAGAAATTCGTGGCGCGGGTGAGTTACTCGGTGACGAACAATCAGGGCAAATCAGCACCATTGGATTTACTTTATACATGGACATGTTAGACAAAGCAGTCACATCATTAAAAGAAGGTAAAGAAATTGCCCTTGGTGACGTGCTCTCTAAGCAAACGGATATCGAATTACGTGTCCCGGCGCTACTCCCCGAAGATTATGTACCGGATGTTAACCTTCGCCTGTCGCTTTACAAGAAAATCGCAAGCTGTAAAAACAATGACGACATCAAGGATATCAAAGTGGAATTAATTGATCGTTTTGGCCTTTTACCCAACGCAACAAAGCATTTGATAGCAATTACTGAGTTGAAACTGATTGCCAACAAACTGGGCATAAAACGTATTGACGGAAGCCCGCAAGGTGGCAGCATTGAATTTGCGGCGGATACTCCTGTTGACCCATCAGTAATCATCAAACTCATCCAAACTCAATCATCAAAATACCGATTAGAAGGCGCACAAAAACTAAAATATATGGTAACCTCAGATACTTATGAGAAGCGTTTAAAAGTGGTTTCCGAGTTATTAGGGCATCTCAGCCAACGAACGAAAGCGGCTTAATATCGGAAAATAATCGTCAGGGGACGGCATTCATGCGTACATTCTTTAGCATTTTAATTCTAGTATGTAGCAACATTGCCAACGCGAATAATGATTTGCGTTGGTTCGAAATTGAAGTATTGATCTATGACCGATTAAACAACAAAACCATTCCAATGGTGACTGAGCAACCGGTAGCTGCCGCATTGCCGCACAATACGGTGGACTGGATCTCGCCCTTGTTACACCCTGACCTCAGCATGTACCGAGCAGCCACACATGATTGTTCTCGTCCATGGCTTACGCAGCCGTTACCCGTAATTGAGGACGTTTACACTGGACTAGAAACCCTCGACAACCTATACAACCCTATCCAAACAGAACAACTTGAGGTGGTTACAAGTAACGTACCTCCTGCACTGCAACTCAACACCGAATTTTCTGCCTTTGATGAATACAAGGAATGCCGATGGCAAGCCATTCAGCGCAGCCAATCAATCGAAGAATCTTACACTCAGCCATTGGCCTCAACACCACAGAAACTAGCGTCAGCTAAAGAATTGCATGTTGAACAACCTTATATCCTTCCAGCGAACAACAACACCTTTAACGACGTATTCTCCACACTGAGTAAAAGTTATGGATACCGCCCTCTGCTCCATGTCAGTTGGAGGCAACCGGTTGAAGTGGGGAGAAAAAATGGTATTCCCTATCGCCTGTACGCCGGCACACGCTTTATGGCAGTGCATGAAGACGACATTCAACACTCTCAACAGAGCGTTGAAGATCCAGACTCACCGAGCTCAGTAGCGCAGGTTCGAGCAATTGAAGAGATCGAGGGAATTGAAGATATCGACGTCCATGCGTTTTTCGTTAATACTCCTTCCCTCGTTGAACCATCAGAAGATGATAGCGAAACCTTAGATACACAGCTTCCATTTATAGAATACCTGCAAGAAGCGCTTGTACTTCCCTCTCCTGCGATTGATATTCTCAGAGAAAAAACACCAGCTGATGAACAAACAGAGGCTGAAGCTTGGAAGCCATCATGGCAAATTGACGGTTGGTTTAAGGTGTTTTTACAATATGTTGGACGTGTTCCTTATCTTCACATTGAGAGTGAACTCGATTATGCGGTTGAAGAAGAATCAGTATTAACCCTGGGCTCAGGTGCTACTCAAAACAATACAGTATTAACTGAAAAAACTTACACACTCTATCCATTCAAACAATTGCGCAGAGTCATCAGTACGCAGATGCATTATTTTGACCACCCCATGTTCGGTATGATTGTCCAAATACGCCGTTATGCGCCGCCAGTCGAAGACAGTAACGTTGATGGTGCGCTAACCCCCTCTGAGTAATCAAGCGAGTCTTCACAATGCAAAGCACTCCGCATTGTGTCGCATTGCTATGGTGCCCGAAGTAAAGGCAGCGGTAATTTTCGAGTAACCAAAAAAAAAAGCCACGTTAAACGTGGCTTTTGTCATTTTGATATTGCAATGGCTTACTCGAAAGTGAGTGTCCAACTATTTAATGTACCAATATCGCCATCACTCGAGGTATCTCTAACACGTAAGCGCCAAGTACCATCGGAACTACCACTGTAGTTGACTGTATAGGTTTCATTAAATTGAGTGGCATTGTCTTGTCTGTCCTTTGCTCTCACATTGTAGAATGTACCGTCCGGCGCATACAAACGGACGGTCAGATCTCCTACAAATGGATGTGATACATCAACATTTAACTGAACGGTACTGCTGAGATTTGATTCAGCCACCGTCATGTAGGCATTGTAATTACCACGATCTCTCAGTGTAGCCACAGTGTTGTCTGTGTAAACAACAAGAGAAGTCGAACCATCTCCCAAGGTTTGACCAAGGTTGACACTGTTTTCTGTTGATTGTTGTGGGCTAGACCAAGAGAAATTCGCATACGATGTCCCAGTTCCCGTAAGTTGAAGAGAGTAACCTGTGAGGGTCGCTGAAGACTCTACAACTCCCACGTCTTCTGATGTGATACCTGCAGCCGGACCATCCGTCGCAGTTAAAGCGCCCTCGTAACTAATGAATTGAATAACGGTACCTTGAGGATCAACTAATGCTAAACCATCATTGCCACCATTTTGAAGATTAGGGATGGGGAAAAACGCAGTTCCAAAACCACCTTGTTGGTCGCTCAATACACCCGATAAAGTCTCAGTTAAGTATGAAGTTCCGCCGTTACCATTATAGGCTACAATAGACCAACCAGATAAATCAGTACCTGCAACACCGGCAACTTCAACGCCTTCGTTAATATCAGTGCCATCATTATCATAGTGGAATTCATTCATCCAAACGTTTGCCGCGACAATTTCCTCTACGGTTACCGTCTGTGTGAGGCTGTCTTGTGCCCCCATGTCATCAGTAACAGTCAAAGCGACTAAATAATCACCCGATGCAGAGAATGTGTTTGAAGTTAGAACGCCCGAACTAGCGGCAACACTGTCGATAGTCCACGCATAGCTTACGATAGTACCGTCACTATCAGTACTTGTAGATGCGTCAAAATCACAACTTAGACTTGAGCACTGATAAGTGAAGTTCGCCATTGGTGCTTCATTTGGTGTAACCGAAACAAAAGTTTGCCCTGTGTTAACACTGCCTCTCGTATTTAGCTGAGCAGTCTGCCACACAAACTCACTGTAAGATGAGCCAGAACCCGCTAGCTGCAAAGAGTAATTGACAGGGGTAGACGACGTCTCTGATACACCAACGTCATTAGAAGTCATACCGGTAGCTGCACCATCAGTAGCAGTCAAGACACCCTCGTAACTGATAAACTGAACCGCATTACCTTGAGCATCAACTAATGCAAGACCATCACTACCACCGTTTTGCAATCCTGACATTGAAAAATTGAGGGTTCCAAAACCCGATTGCTGACTAGGAATGACACCTGACAAATTAATGGTTTTATAGCTAGCTCCGCCATTACCGTTGTATGCAATGACAGTCCAGCCAGAAAGGTCTAAGCCAGCTGTTCCGGCAATCTCAACCCCTTCATTTTGGTCTGTACTTGAGTTGTCATAGTGGAACTCATTTATCCAAGCAACATTTGTGACTATGGTTCCACCGTCAGTGGTTGCAGATACACGTGTGTTGTAACTTGATTCAGAACCATCAGTTGCCACCGCTGACACAGCATAATAGTAGGTCTCATTGTCTCCTAGCCCCGTATCGGTGTAGGTTGCGACATTCAGTAACGAGGTGTTAACTTTAACTAATGCAGCTGTTGATGATGCCGCACGGTAGACATTGTAACCAGCGAGATCGGTAGCAGTGCTGTCAGTCCAGTTTAACACAATTTCATTCTGTCCACCCGATGCGCCAAGGTTCGTTGGCTCGGTAATACCGCCAGTACCCGTTCCAGAACAATTATTTTCAAAGACACAAGAAACGTATTGGGGATTATCAATAAATGGGTTTCTATTACCCTGATAGGTGAAGATAGCCTCATTACGACGACGCTCAAAATCATCAACAGGATCGTCTTTATGCCATTGTATTAACACTGACTTTAATCCCATGTAGGCAACAGAAATATTCGACCCTTGGACGGAGTTAGCAATTAGCGTTTCGTCATCCGTTAGAATGAGGTCAGGTTCTGAAACCCCTGTGATACCGTGTGTTCCACCAGCATAGCGCACATCGAGGTACATTAGCGCACGGGCCACATCCCCACGACGTCCAGACCAAGTTTCCCAAACACCTGTTGTTGTCAGGTTCTCTTCACTTGCCGTTCCACCTCTACCATTGGTGAAATCAGTAGGTCGACTTTCACAGCCAGTTGAACAGTTGTCATAAATCTTGTTGTTTCTACTTGAATTATAGTCATCAAAAGAGATGAAAAGATGGTGCACATCAGTGAACGGGTAGTTGGAACTACCATCAGTAGGAAAGCCGTAAGACTTTGGCCAACTATGCTCACGATTATACAAGGTATTGCCTCCACCCTGCTTCACGAAGCTTTGGTTTTTATACACGTCTATGACGTTGGATGAATTGTCAGGATCTTCGTCACCTATCTCAAGTACATCCCATGTATCGGTTGCTGAACTCGTATACGGAATACGCGTGTGGTCATCAATAATAAGATGAAGTGAATCCCTCAGACTTTGAGGTGTCGAATCATCGACTGTGTCGTAATATCCTGCAGGAATTGCAGATCGCGTCTCAAATGATGAGACTAATCCAGCTGTTGCGAACGCAGTCACAATAATACAGTGTGATAGTTTCATTGTTGCTCTCAATTTTATTTGTTTTAAGTAATTTTTTTAGTTGAAATACTTAGATTTACTTACGCAAACCAACAAGTTAAAAATAATTTGTTACATATTTCAGTCATACTTTTGCAATACTGAATGACACTTTTATGACAATTGATTGTGAAAAGACGCGAGACGACTTTGTTGAGGGGTATTCATCGCTTATATTATTTACAATGGAGCACTGGATATACAGCAGTAATGAATAGTTTTGCACTAAGAAAACTTACTCAAAGAGGAGAAAGTCAAAACAACAAAAGAAACAGCGCGTAAACCACTGAAAAACAAGCCATTTTAAGAGTTTTTTTGCTTATGGTGTTTTATAGTGACGAGCAGCAAGAGAATAATTATGCGGAAAGAATAATGTACAAATTACAGCAATCATTTTTGCGCGAAGCACTTATTACATTGCAATAAGTGCTCCCTTTTAGTGGACTATAGCCCTTTTGAATTGGCGATATGTCGCGGATAGCCGCAAATGGCATTAGATGTTTGCATTCCAGCCATAGTTGCAGCTTCTACACACCCTGCATTTAATGGTGTTTTAATCCAATCACCAGTAATAAAGAAATTCGTCAGTCCTGTTCCGTCTGTGCCTAAACGATGTTGACTACTGCCTTTTACCGACAATACATAACGCTCCGACGGATCGATATTGGCTCGCCAATATTGACTGTCAAATCTGGATTCACCAGTAGCATCATTCAAGTCTACCAACACAGACCAATCAAAATCTCCTGGCTGAGCGACATCAGGCCATAGATTCCATAACTGGTGTTTAAGGTTGTCTTTTGCTTTTTGCATAACCTCTTGGTAACACCGTTGAGGAAATTGACTGTCTGATTGAGCTGGATAATGCTCCATAGGATAAACACTACAGAAGTAACCAATATTGTTGACATTTGCTACTGTTGGCCATGACTCTTTATCTATGACCTGATTCATAACGGCCCAAGTATCAAAAGGCTCAACGAAACCACTCAAAACAGGATGTTCAGGGGTATCTACAGTATTAGTCCAACCGAGCTCACTGACAGTTTTATTACTCCATACTTGATACGCCTGAGTGGCAACAGTTTTCACTTCTTGTGTCATTTTTTGCAACTGTGGGCTACTGTCCAACACACTGGGAGCAATATGAGGTAATGCAGCAATTGAAATCCCACAGACAACCTTATCAAAGTCTTTACCCACCATCAGTGTTTTTTGCGGTAGCGTCTTGCCAGTCTGCGCTTGATATTGCTCCGGCCAGTTTGACCAGAATGACTCTAGATTGATGTCTAGCTGTTGCAACAGTCTTGATTGTGTAGGATCGAGTTGTTCGAAGTTGGGTCTATCAGGCCAACACTGAATGGGGACCTCGTATCCTTCTACTGGCACGGGGATCAACGGATGATATTCCGCTGTATTTTTTGCTAATGAGACTTGTTCGGTGATGTGTATTTCAGATATCTCTCCATCTTTTGAGACAATCTCGTCAACTTGGTTAAAAAATTCAAATTTTACGCCGCGAGCTTTTAACGCTTCATAGTAAGGTGTAAAGATTGAATCCCCCATACCAGCTTGCATTTTCCACATAATAGCGCCCTTATAGTTCAGTGCAATTTGCATCATGCAGCGCAGAATGGTTCCGGCTTCAACGTTAGGTTTATCGATTACACCATCTTCATAAGCAAACACTAAGTCATAGAAACCGCGAACAGGAGCAGAGTTAACAGAGTATTTTATGTTAGCACCATGAAGCGTGAGCCACTCTTTAAAATCGTAATCATTGATAATGTTGAAGCCTTTAGTAAACACATCATCTTTGATCATGCCAAGCAATACTGTTATCCCTAGATCGGCCATAATGTACAACCGTCGAACGTCTGCATTACTATCTAACACTTCATCAAACTCGTGGATTAACCACTCACGCAAACGCTGAAGTAATCCGGATAAGACACCATGATGGCTGTTGGTTAATTGCTCCCAAGTGTTTGGTAACGCACTGATAAACTCAGCAAATTGTGTAATACCATCTCTAACATCATGCACTAAATCCCTTGCCTCTGATGTAATATGGTGAGTCAAGGTCGATAACCAATCATCTTCATCTTTTACAATATTATTGGCGGGTTTAACACTGTAATGTTTCAATTCATCTAAGGGCTGACTAAGCCACTGATAACCTGTTCTAAACAAGTCCCAGACGTCTAACTCATCATGCAAATCACCTAGTGCTTGATTATTCGTTGGAAACTTGAGCTGCCAGTTCTGCCACTGATTGTCAATTTCCTCAGTAAGTACGATATAGCTATGGGGATGAAACACATCCTCTAACGTTCTCATTGGATCACCAATTGGACGATCCAACTCGTCTAATGCTTGCTTCATGGTACTAAAAGCATTGTCATAAAAACCAAACCAAATATGAAGGCCATGCTCTTGTATACGATTAGCTATCTCGGGGTTTCTCCCACTCGCCCCTTTACCACCAAGACGCCATCCAAGTTGGTAGATTGTAATATCATACTTGTTTTGCCATCCTGGTTGATTAGTGAGGTAAAACGCTGTGGTCATGGACGCAACACCACCACCAAGTATCGCAATCTTTTCTGGCTTTATTTGAGTATTGTTGACACGCTCGAACCCCATACCAACGCTAAAATCAAAGTCTACATGGAACGGCAGGATCGCCGCTTGCGTTCCATTGTTCAACCCCAAGGTCTGCTCTAATGGATAACTTGCGACTGAATGAACATGACATTCGTACTCACTGCCACTAAAACGAATACTTCGGATTTTTTCGACGGTTGCATTGGCAATGACTAATGCCTGATACACCGCCTTTACCCCTGCACTGTCAGGAAATTGTTTGAGAAAAATTTGTGGTAAAGAGCGCGTTTTCAAGAGTTTAAACACATCTGATAGTAGCGCTTCAGCAATATGCCAAAAGTCTGGTATCCCTCGAATAAGGTGCTCAAACTCACTTAGGCCTTCGGCAAACTCATGGATGATATTATCTGAGCCTGATTTCGTTTTACGCATTTCAATGAGAGGTTGCCACTGCATCTCAGACGTGGCTGAAAAAGAGCTAAATGCATTAACAGAACAACTAAAATACTCGGCTTGTGTGGGGTCATCGGGAATTTCAAACTGGCATAACGCTTTTGGGTATCCATAGAGTTCGCGACCATTGATTAACGCGATACTATTATCAACAAAAATGTAGTGTGGAAACACTAAAATGTCACTGAGGGATTCCTTTCCATTTTTTTCAGTAAACTCGCCCACCGTAATCCAAGTGACAATATCAACTTCAGGCAACCACCCTTTTTCTCTATCCTCAGGATATTCAGAATAAGCTTTGGCAACCTTAGTGTAGCTAGCCAGTACATAAGGACTTAGTACTTTATACGTTGGACTATTGTTACTTATCCGATTTAGGCACTCATCAACTGTAGTCTGCAATTTTTGGATATCGCCCTTGATAAAAAAGCCATAAAGGCTAGCTTTTGATAGCATTAACGGAGAACGCATCATGACATTCCCGGGGTAGCCTATGTATTCTGGTCTTTGTGTATGATTCATTCCTTTATCCTTATTACTCTTGCTTTGGAATACGTTGCTATACAAACTAGCTGACATCAACGGCGCACCCAATATTTTGTGAAACGAAATAAAACACCAGTAATATCATAAACCTATACTTAAAGCCAACTAAAGGTGAGACACGGAACTTATCGAGTAATTTGGAATAGGAAATGTGGACAGTTGAGAAAGTATCAGCCAATAAAAAAAGGAAAGCCGAAGCTTTCCTTTTTCAAAACTTAGGGGCAAACAATAATTATCTAAGCTGCCTCTTCCGCTGTTCTGGGGCTTTGTTTTGCAAGACTATCCGGGGAGAATACGTCTGTGCTTAAGGCTTTTCTACGAAGCTCATCAGCACTCTTTAATAGCTCAGCCTCATCGTTCGAGATAATCTCTTTGTCCATCGCATTCGCAATTGTCTCAGACAGTGGTGTTTTTGCAGGAATATCACCTGCTCTCTGTGCTTTGAGGATACGCTTTTCAATCGGTACGTTGTTTGTCATTGCTTCAAATGCAAGCTCAACAATACCTACCGGATCATTGGCGTCGCGCTGGAAAAAACACAAGTGAGTGAGTCGATCTCTCATAACACCAGCACGCATCAAACTGTCACTGACATCCTGAGTAATATTATCCTGCGGCATTTTGTATCCCACACCCCACGGAAACACAACGCGACGCAAGACATTCGCAACAACGCGATTACTAAAGTTAGCAAAATATCCATCAAATGCTTCACCGATCTTAAACAAGACACGTTGCATTGCATAATGCACATACGGCAAATCAGACACTTGGCGACCGTCGTCTTCATAACGCTTTAAGATTGCAGAGCCAATATAGAGCTGTGATAACACATCGCCGAGTCGTGCCGAAATCATCTCTTTTCGTTTCAGATCACCACCCAATATCAACATTGAGAAGTCAGCACATACAGCGAGCGCTTTTGACATACGTGTCATCTGCTGATAGTACTGCCCCGTCTCACCTGATACAGGCTTATTGACAAGTTTACAGCCAGTGAGACCATGACCAAGTGTCATAATGAAATTCGTTACAGCAAATGCAACGTGCTTCATAATCAAGCCATCAAACTTCTTCAAACCTTCAGCGTGATCCGTTTCGGCTGCCGCTTCCATTTCAGCAAACACATAAGGGTGACAACGAGTCGCACCTTGGCCGAAGATCATCAAGTTGCGTGTCAGTATGTTGGCACCTTCAACGGTAATCGCAACTGGTAACCCAAAATACTGATGCGCAAGATAGTTAAGTGGACCAAGTTGCACCGCTTTCCCCGCGTGCACGTCCATCGCGTCATTTAATAGTTCACGTGACATCTCCGTCATGTGATATTTTGCGATTGCCGTGACTACCGCAGGAGACTCACCTAAATCAATCGCACCTGCTGTCATAGTTCTCATCGCTTCAAGCGTGTATGTTAATCCGCCAATTCGGCCCATTGCCTCCTGAACGCCTTCAAAACGACCAATGGACAATCCAAACTGTTTACGAACAGCCGCATACGCACCTGTTGTTCTTGCGGCAAGGTGACCTGTTGCTGTTGCAAGTGCTGGTAATGAGATACCACGCCCTGCTGATAAACATTCCACCAACATAGACCAACCTTTTCCAACATAGCTTTGACCACCAATAACCCAATCCATTGGAATAAACACGTCATTGCCCTGTGTAGTCCCATTCATGAATGCCATATCAACGGGTAAATGACGATCACCAATCTTCACGCCTTGATGATCAGCTGGGATTAGTGCACACGTAATACCAATGTCTTGTTGATCACCAATCAATCCATCAGGATCTTTGAGTTTGAATGCTAATCCAAGCACAGTTGCAACAGGAGCTAGTGTAATGTAACGTTTGTCCCAAGTAAGGCGAATTCCAAGGGTTTCTTTACCATCAAACTCTTGTTTACAAACAATACCGTGGTCTGGAATCGCACCTGCATCAGACCCGGCTTCAGGCCCAGTCAGTGCAAAACATGGGATGTCGGTTCCATCAGCCAAACGAGGTAACCAATAATTTTTTTGTTCTTCTGTGCCGTAGTGGGTTAACAACTCGCCCGGACCAAGCGAGTTAGGCACCATTACGGTAACCGCAGTGCTGAGTGAACGACTACTGATTTTCGAGACTATCGTCGAGTTTGCGATAGCAGAAAAGCCAAGTCCGCCGAACGATTTGGGAATGATCATGGCAAAGAATTTCTCTTTGCGTAAATACTGCCAAACTTCTTTTGGTAAGTCTTTGTCTTCATGAACGATCTTGAAATCGTCCAACATACCCAACAATGTTTGCAGTTGATTATCCACAAACGATTGCTCTTCTTCACTTAGCGTTGGTTTTGGATAATTGTGCATTTTCTGCCAATCAGGTTTACCTGCAAATAGTTCACCTTCCCACCAAACGCTTCCGGACTCCATTGCTTCCCGCTCAGTAGATGACAATGGAGGTAACACTTTTTTAAATAACTTGAAAACAGGACCGGTGATTAAAGATTTGCGTAATGATTCAACGCCCAAAATCACGAGTAATACTACTAAAACAATCAATAAAATAGTCATAATAAAATCCTAGTAAATTAACCTACGGCTAGATCACGAAAAGAGCCACTCATTAAACAGCTGGATGCAGGTGCTTCCATACCATACCCAATAAATGGCACTAATTGATGAATAATGTATTGAATAGAAGCTAAACTATCGTAATCAGCTTCACTTATTTCTTGGAGTGCTTGACTTGATGCCATTGTGAAAACAAATGTTCCTAGCGCAAAATGAATCCGCCAAAATAATTCCTCTTCCGATAGTTCAGGCAAAGCCAACTTGATTACGGACATCAGCCTCGAAAGGGTGCCTCCGTAATTTTCCTCCACATACTTTCTCAAATGCCCTTGAGTCTCCGCATATCCGCGGCCAAGTAAGCGCATAAAAATACTTGTCCCACCTACCCTCACTGATTCAAGCGACAAGAAACCTGGGACGATGGCAAGTAACACCTCTTGAATTGAGATAGAAGATCGGTCTTCAATGCTAGCTAACGCGCTGTCTACACTAGGAGCCAGCTGTTCCATATAACGTCCAACAGACGCTTGAATCAGACCTTTTTTTGAACCAAAATGGTAATTAACCGAAGCTAAGTTCACATCTGCAACGGTGGTAATTTGCCTCAAAGACGTATCAGCAAAGCCATGCTCAGCAAAGAGCTCCTCCGCAATTTCTAAAATATGTAGTTTTGTTGACATATATCAAACACCAGTTTCAAACAACCGTTTGAAATATACGTTTGAAACCATCAGTTGGCAAGCTTTTTGTTAAAATTTCTAAGAAAAGATTAACAATTTGTATACTCAAAAGTCCGAAACTCACGAATATATGAGTTAGCTTATCGTATCGTGTCTTGAAGGTAACAGTTCGTCACAAAGGCTCACAACTTTTAGGAACGTGCATGCGAGCGTGTAAACGGTCAACTGGGCTTCGGGTTGGGTACAACCCTTATTTTTTATAACTAAATTAGTGATTTCTAATTGCTTTGTTTTACACGGATTGTTGACTTAACGAGGGTTAAACAATAATCTGACCGACCGGCTAATATTTGACGAATACAAATGGAAAAGGAAAGTAAATGAGTGGCTACCGCGCAGTGTTGGAAAATCTCAGAAAAGAGATTACAGCAGCAGATAAATCACTATTAGAATTGCTAGTTCAAAGGCAAGCATTAACCAATAAAGTTGCTGAGACAAAAATTGCGGCACAAATTCCAGTGCGGGACGTCAAACGTGAAGAATCGTTGCTCATAGAATTAATTCAAAAAGCAGCTCCCATTGGTTTAACTCCGCAGTATGTTACCAAATTGTTCCATGTAATCATTGAAGAGTCCGTACTGAATCAACAAAAGTTACTTGCTCAACACGCTAATCCAAGTATTCGAAGTGAACACTACAAAGTCGCGTTTCTCGGTAATAAGGGATCATATAGCTATTTGGCCACGCAAAAATACTTTTCGCGTCGAGGGACAATTGATGAAATTGGTTGTGCGAGCTTTAAACAAATTATCGAAACGGTGGAATCGGGGACAGCTGATTATGCAGTACTTCCTATTGAAAATACGTCGTCAGGCAGTATCAACGAAGTGTACGATCAACTTCAACATACCCACTTGTCGATTGTCGGGGAATTAACCCACCCCGTTAAACATGCGTTACTTGTTGCAACTGACACTGACCTGAGTCAAATCAAAACACTATACGCACACCCTCAAGTCTTTGCACAATGCAGTCACTTTATCGAGTCCTTACAAGATGTGGAGCTTAAAACCTGTGAGGCCTCATCGCAAGCAATGTCAAAAGTGCAGATGAAGAGTTGCCCTACAATAGCAGCCATCGGTAGTGAGGCTGGAGGCAAGTTACATGAACTCGTTGCTATCAAAGATAATTTGGCAAATCAAAAGGAAAATCACAGCCGGTTTATCGTGGTTTCAGCACAACCAGAGATTGTACCGTTGGAAGTGCCTGCAAAAACCACTCTAATTATGTCTACCATTCAAAAACCGGGTGCTTTGGTTGATGCATTGCTGATTTTGAAGGCGAATAACATCAACATGACTAAGCTAGAGTCACGTCCAATCAATGGGAATCCGTGGGAGGAAATGTTCTACATCGACGTTGAAGGTAACCTGCAGGATGGCCCTTTGCAAACCGCGTTAGACGAGTTAAAAGCGACCACCCGATTCCTTAAAGTACTTGGTTGCTATCCCAGCGAAGAGATTTTACCAACCAAAGTACCAATGGTTGACTCACTGAAATAAAAAGTTGTGAAGAACCGAGCGTATTTTATTAAAGGACTATTGGCTGTCCTTCCATTATCGATAGCGGTTATTCCATGGGGCATCCTCGCAGGCTCCTATGCCTTGCAAGTTGGAATGACTAAAATCGAAGCACAGGCGATGTCAGCCCTTGTATTTGCTGGTTCTGCTCAATTAGTTGCAACAGGAATGATTCAAGCCGGAGCTGGATTAGGCTCTATCCTAGCGACTGTATTTTTCATTAGTGCACGCCATTTTTTATACAGTATTAGCTTTAGGGAAAGGGTCAGTAAACTCCCCTTCCGTTGGCGATTTGGGCTTGGCTTCTTACTCACTGATGAGCTCTTTGCCTTGTGTAACCATCAACACGGTAAAGCGTTCAAAAGAAGCTACGCGTTAGGAGTCGGATTGGGATTCTATGTGGTGTGGAATATTGCTTCTTTCATTGGCATTATTCTCGGTTCAACTCTTCCAAACATGGATGAATATGGTCTAGAATTCGCAGTTGCGGCAACATTTATAGCGATTGTTGTCCCAATGATTCTGTCGCTTTCACAACTCGTCTGTGTATTAATTGCAGCAAGTCTTAGTACCTTATTAACCGCTCTCAAGGTAGATGGCGCTCTAATCATTGCAAGCTTCACTGCTATGCTATGTGCCTATATCTTCGAATCTCTTGGAAAAAGACGAGAAACAAAACAATGACCGAGATTATATTAATGACACTCGTTGTTTTCTTCACTCGTTACCTGTTTCTCGAGCCTCGATTACCTATGAGACTCAATCGCCGCCTCGAGGCGCTGTTACAATATTCAAGTTTTGCGGTATTACCAGCTATCGCAGCTCCAATAGTGTTACTGGAACACGGCCAAGTGATCACCTCGTTAACCCATCCATTTCTAATACCGAGTATTCTTGCAATCCTGATATCATGGCGTACTAAAAACGTAGTATTAAGTGTTGGACTGAGCATGACAGCGATGCTTTTCTTATCGTAATCTAACATTTTATTCTCAATAGACGAGTATGTGAGAAGCACTATTACTGTTTGAGTTATTGCTCGAACTTAATACCACCTTTTAATCTACTTCTTAAATTTTTCAATCAACACGTTGTGAGTGCTTGAGTGCTTGAGTGCTTGAGTGCTTGAGTGCTTGAGTGCTTGAGTCCAAATAGTACCAATGAAGCTTATTTCATACGCAAATGAAACATGTTTCGCTTTGAAGATTTAAAATGATATATATTATAAATGATACTTTTAATAAGAGGTATCATTATGAAAACTTATACGACAAAAATAATCACATCAGCGTTACTGTTGACCCTGGTTAATTGTGCCAATGCATCAAACCATAAGCATCATGCTGGAGTAATCTTCGGATCCGCCAACATGCACAAGCATGAATCATCGTTTGTTGGTTTTGAATATCAACACAACATTTCCGCGCAATTTGCTGTTGGTATCACATCAGAAAAAATGAATGGCTACGATCCGAAAGATTCGATTTCGGTAAACACATTATCTGC
>CAXRGH010000182.1:0-5918 GCA_964230195.1 Alteromonadaceae bacterium | reverse complement strand
ACGGCATGGGCGACGGCACGGATGACGGCATGGGCGACGGCACGGACGACGGCACGGATGACGGCACGGGCGACGGCACGGATGACGGCACGGATGACGGCATGGGCGACGGCACGGGCGACGGCACAGATGACGGCATGGGCGACGGCACGGGCGACGGCACGGATGACGGCACGGGCGACGGCACGGACGACGGTATGCACGAGCCTAGTGATCCCACAGACCTGTCCAATCCAGACACCTTCGTGAATATGGAAGACGATGACTTCTGGACAGCACTCAACCTTGGCGGTCAAGTCTTAGACATCATGCGCTTAAACGTGGCAGATAACATCAACGGTAACAACAGTAATTTTGTTAAAGTGGACGAATGGTTGGCCAGCAATACCGAGTGGCGTTATGCAACTCAAGATGAAATGGAATTAATTGCGGATCTGTTCCGTGACAATCCTGCTCAATTCACCGCGTTAAATGGTGGCGTGTGGTCACCCAAGACTACCGCTGATGAGTGGACTGCTCTCGTTCCAACAGAGGCGCAAAATGCGGATGATGCGAGCCCTGCGCTTGGCGTCACCTTCAAACCAGACTCGGTGTCTGCAGTCGCCTACAAAAAGAATTTTAATGCCGGCGCATTGGGCGGCGCAGCATTACTAGTCAGAACTATGGACCATGACATGGGTGATGGTATGGATGATGACATGGGTGACGGCATGGATGATGGCATAGATGATGGCATAGATGATGGCATGGATGATGGCATGGGTGACGATACCGAAGATCAAGTGATTGATGACACCATCCCATCGGTAGTCACCAATGACGAAACCTTCACCAACAATCTATTAGCCGATCATTGGACTGGCTACAACCTGGCAGGTAACGCCCTGGATGTGATGCGCTTAACAGTGGCAGATAACCTCGGCGGTAACAATGCTAACTTCGCCACTGTTGATGGTTGGTTGGCAGATAATACCGAATGGCGCTACGCTACAGAAGATGAAATGCAAGCCATTGCGGACTTCTTCCGTGACGAGCCTGATTCATTCTTAGATTTCAATGACGGTGTATGGTCGCCCAAAGCAGATAGTGAAGAGTGGACAGCACTAGTACCCACCACCGCCCAAAATGATGGCGATCAAAACCCATCCATTGGCGTGACTTTCAAGCCTGCTTCTGTTGGAAACCCTGGTTATAAAAAGAATTGGAATGCTGGCGCTGCGAGTGGTGCCGCTCTGTTGGTCAGAATTCACGATCCCAGTCTTTAACCACAAAATAGTATTGATGAAAATAAAAAGGATGGTGAGTATAACTTACCATCCTTTTTTATTGCGAATGCGTTAGCGCTAACGTTTATTTGAGTAGCTCATGTCCCTCAGGTAAACGTTTTGCAATCCATAATGCTAGCTTGTGTTTCATACCAAGAAGATTTTCTTGATCCTTGGCCAAGGGTTGAACCACCTTATGATGCACTAACATACGATAGAGGGCTTCCACTTTTTGGTCGGCTGAGTCTGTTGCTTTGAAGCCAGAATAGCCAAGTTTCATAGCCATACCTTCACCTAACTCTACCGCCTTTTTCACCAACAAAGCTTCGTTTTTAATTTTCTTCATACATTTTCCCTGAGTCTTTACCTGTCACCGATCCCCTCACACCTCACCGTGTTCTCTATAACCATTGAATGAACAATGGGTTTATAACTGAGGGTTGCCGATGTTCTGGATCTTAGTTTCCAAGCTTATCCATTATCAACAAAACATCATTGTAACCATATTTTATCCACTGTGATTGTGCAACAGCAGAAAAATACTCTGGGTATACAGTACCAGGATCTAATTGGTTATTGTTAGTGTAGAAGACGGTCACATAATAGCCATCCGGTTTTTCTCTGCCGTCCAGTAATACAAAGTACCGTTGTTTCAACACCGCTCCCATGTCACTGGCCGCTTGAATAATGCCACGGCCAGCATCAACATTGGTTTCAGACTCAGAGGTGGGTGAGTTCACACGTAAAATCACAAGATCAGAACGGCGTAGCATTTCCTCAATCACAATACTGCCGTCTCGCGTTTGGAACTGCCAATCAAGCGAGGTTAATGCATCAGCGTCAGACGCTGGCGTTGGTTGTTGACTCTGGTGGGACACATAAATGCCCACCCCGGCCGACAGCACCAAGCCAACAACAGCGTATTGCCAGTACTTCTTTATATATTGGTAGAACATGACTTTATAAAACCTCTCAACAGAGTGCACCCCCAGCTTTGCAGGACTAGCCGCCCTGACGTGCTTTTAACAATGCCCGCAATCGATTTTTCACACCTGATAGCTTGGTATTGTTGTTTGGAGCCGTTAACACAAGATAGATTGAGTCCTTCATTTCTTTCAAGTGCTTGACATGCTCGGGCACAGCATCCGCCGGAATTTGGCTTGCTTTAGTCTCAAACTCATGTTCAACCTTCATGGTGGCACCTAAGTTATGAATCTGACGTTGGTAACGCAATGCCTCATCCTCAATCGTTAACGGCTCGTAGTCCAATTCCCAAGCAATGACTTCTGGATATTCAAAGGTGATGGTTTGTTTGATTTTTTCGGGTGTAAAACGCTGGAGTGGCAGTTTTCTATCCACTGTGGTCGGCATCGCTGTATAGCCATTCATAAAGTCAGCAAAGAAATTCGTTTCAAGGGACTCCTTGGATAGATCCCAATATTCCGTAATTTCATACTGAGCAGTCAAGGTTAACGTATTGCTGTGCTTATCATCGTCTACCGCGAGTGGTGTTAGTTCCTTTATCGAGGGGAACTGTCGAGCAAAATAATTCAGGTAGTTTTTGCTGAATTGTGACCAAGGTTGGCCGGCTATGGAGCTTCTCAACGATTCGGCTTCCCTGTTAGTGGCAACAATCTTGACATCGTAGGTGACCGGTTGATCATATCCTTTCGCAGCAGAAAAATGTTGACCGATGATCATGGTCGGTAATTGTTTAGGATTATAGTTCACATCCGTTAAAGTAGTTTCACCGTCTCTTATCAACAACGCATGTTTAAAGTCGCCAACACCAACGGCGGCAAGATTTCCATATTGATGCCCTCGTGTACCATCAACCCAATACGCTTGACCATCAAAAACGAAGTGGGATACCACATGGTTAAAACTACCAGGACTTGGTAAGTGTTGCGGGATCGCACCGCCATTATTAATCGAAACGAGGGCGGGAACGGCTTTGACACCAACCGCACTCAAGAGATAATTCAGCAGCATGGTTTTGTCTTTACAATCCCCATAACGACGCTCATAGACTTCGCTGGGTTTTGACGGCTTATGGCTATTAACGCCTATTTCAATACCAAAATACCGGACATCACTTTGAACAAACCGAATCGCTTCTTCGATGTAGGCTCGGGTAGAATTTGTATTGGACTTTAAGGTTTCAACAAACGTCACTAACGCGTCGTCACTATCGTCCAATATATACAGGGGCAGGGCCCAATCAACAACGCTTTGCCAGGTATCAAATTCACTGAACTCAACATACGGAAAAGGGTTAGCGTCTGCGGGATAGTTTTGCTCATCAACAATGGCTGTTAAGTGGGTTTCCTTGATGGTATAAATCACCTGCTCTGCTGTTTTTTCAGTCTCAATATTGACGTCGGACAAATGCAAACGAGTGACCAAAGGGCGATCAATATCTGAGATCACACGCACATGATTGAGTGCCAGTGGCACCGTATAGCCAAGGCTAAAACTATTAAAATTCTTATCACCAAATACCGGGTTTTTACCATCCACCGTGAGGGCATAATCAACGGTATCACCAACACGAACATCAGAGAGCAAGGCAACAAAATCAACCATGCCACTGTAGAGATTACTACTGAAATTAGTTTCTCTACGCATCAATTGAATATCTGCTGACTCAAGTGCATCAATCACCTTACCGTCGCGGATAATGTTGATATGGTGAATCGTCAAGGTTTGATAATCCGGCGCAAATCGATAACGGAGGTTAGACGCAGTATCCATTCCACCATTGGTTACCACCTTTTGTACTAGGCGATAGTAGGATAAATGCTGCCCTTTAGAGAGATTCAATTGCTCATCACTCAACAGATACTGGACATTTTCGCCTTCCGTTTTATTTCCTTCAATAATGGGCAATTGATTGACCCAATTTCCCTTTTCTTCCACAGAATATTGATATCCGTTAACTGTTAATGTTTCCGCAGAAGCTGACGCTAGGCAAACAATACTCAAAAGCGTTATCAATGGCCTCAAAAAGTCATTAACATAGTGTGTATACCGAGACATCATCATTTTCCATCCTGTTGTTGAGTTACCATGCATGAGTCGAGAGTATCAGAGTCTACCCCCAATGCTTGAGCCTGTTGATATAAGCCACAAGCTTTACGTTTATTTTGTTTCACATGTTCACCAAACCAATACCAATCAGCTAATGTTTTGGTTGCACTAGCGTGATCTTTATCCGCGGCTTGCGTCAAATAATTCAGTACCTCCGACTTCACAAACGGGTCCATCATGTACGCAAATTGTTGTCTTGCGATTCTATACATAGCATCAACACTGCCCGAATCTGCAGCCAACCGATACAGTTCTTCAGTATGGGAAGCGTCAACATGCCCCATGGTCAAGCTTAATTCAGCAAGGTCGTAAATTAACCTTGGGGCAAGCGTTTGATTAGACACCTTTTGCCACAACACAATCTCCTCAATGGGGGTTGGGCTATGCAGAAAATATTCAGCAAACTGCCGAATACCAACGCCAGTTTGCGTCATTTCATCGGTCTCTTGCAGCAGCAAATTCACTTGTTGATAATCCGCTTTCGCTGCCTCTATCGCTTCTGTTCCATTGTCTTGGGGCTTCGATAATTGATAAAGCGCTTGCGCAAGCATCACTTTCGCCAGTGGTATTCCGAGGTCTGCGTTCTCCTCTATGGTATCAATACCGTTGAAAAACTCCTCAAAATTACCACTAAGTAAGTGCGCTTGATAATAGCGCAACTGGGCAAGTAGACTTGAGTCTTTCAATGGTTCAAGCAGCGCCAACGCCTGTTGGTAATCTCCAGTCTTTAATTTTTTTGCTGCCTCATAATTGATTGCACCAGCATTCTTATTATCCAAAAAGAATTTGTGCACATTATTCACAAATAGTCGGTCTGGCTGGGTTTCATCGTACACATCACCAAAAATAATTTTCATACTGTCTGTGACCGTAAAATAAAGATGACCAAACTTCCTTTCACTGACATCAATAACATGCACTTTAGCAATGAGGTCATCATCGACCGGTTGAAATTCAAAATCTAGGTAAACGCGATCCACTAACAAACTGAGATAAACCAATTCATTGACATGACGAGCAAGAATCGGTGAATGTTCATCGTCACCCGTTCCAGTCATCAGTAGAGCAGTAGCGATTTGCTCTACTGCATTGAGATGATAGTCAGCTTCTTCGGTAGCGCCAGCATCTTCGTAGCACTCATAGAATGTATAGTGTGCTGTTAAACTGCTTGGGTTGAACGCTAACGCGCGTGAAAGTGCATCAAATGTGTCATGGTCACAAGTGAGGCCATCGGGATTGTCAATCACTTGGTTGATGGTGACCACATAGTAAATAAAATCAGTGGATCTAATCGTTTGATAAAACTGGTTAATCTCTGACTGCCAGTCCTTGCTCACACTGGATACCGATTTTGATTTCTTTGATGGCAAAAAAGGATTGGTTTTTGAGTTAGGGGTTGATGAGCAAGCCCCCAATACCAAGCTAGTGAACACAATCCATAGATAAACGAGACGCATAGCGATGAGTTATTCCTTAATTCATTTCAGGAACAGCAATATATATTGTTAACAATAAAATTGAAACGTTGACGTCAATCCAGTTGAAGAAGTGATGTTACTTAAC
>CAXRGH010000181.1:0-6566 GCA_964230195.1 Alteromonadaceae bacterium | reverse complement strand
GGTAGGTACATTTGCCTCTTCTACTGTGCCATCATCCCCGATGTCGAGATCCGGATTTAACAACAATACAGCATCGGTTAGTAGCTTTCCGTGCTCGCTGTTGTTTTCAGGCGTAATACGGCCAATCGCCATCACTAACTGGTTAAACAAAGTGCCATCGTATTCCGCTTGGCCCGAGGCCATAACCGCTTCTACGAATACTTTAACTCGGTCCATCGTTAACAAAACCAAGTCACTCATAGTACTGGTGTATTCAATTTGCCCTTTTCTCAGAAAATCCAATAAATCTTCTACATGCTGCAGAAGTGGAATCATGGGAGAAAAGTTAACCAACCCAAGGTCACCTTTAATAGTGTGAACCGAACGAAACAAGGCTCGTTGAAGTTCATTATCGTCAGGCCGTAATTCTAATTCGATGAGAGTCTGTTCACTGGCTTCGTACAGTTCATTGATCTCCTCCATTAGATCATTGAGGATATCGCCTTCTAACTCTTCTGGGACAAATGTTTGCATGGTTATTCCGCTATTTCATTGACACCTAGTGCCTACATGGCACTAGGTTACAAACCTAGTGAGTTCAATAGGTTATGGGTACTAGTTAGTGATAGACCGAGTCAGTTTATTGAACCCAGTGTATAACATATTTACATCGACCGACGATCTTTCTTCTTTAATTCACAAAATGTTATACGCCTCAAAAATGGCCAACCTGAGGCGAACATCGGGCATTTAGGTCACAAATTACGAGTTTCGTCCCGTATTTCGGAAAAAAGACTGATCGGAGAACTATTCATACTCAGATACAGTATACTGCGCGCAAATTTAGGACTTGGTTGTATTGTGCTAGCTATTATTCGAATTATCGTTCTGTTTGTTGCCTTTATCGCGATAAACTTTTCTCTACTGCTCATCTGTTTAATCCGCCCGTTTCACAGAGATAATGTCCACATTGCTGGGCAAATGTATTCGTCCATGTCAAAAATCATCGGTTTGAAGTTGGACATGCGAATTTCAGATAAAATCGACAATGATACGCCTTACGTTGTTATCGCGAATCATCAAAATAGCTATGATATTTTTACTATCTGTCGCGCGGCTCTGCCTGGACTCGTCACCGTTGGGAAAAAAAGTCTCATATGGATACCCATTTTTGGTCAGATTTACTGGCTTTCCGGCAACATTATGATAGACCGAAAAAATTCTAGCCGTGCAAGAAATACGTTGGAATACACCGCCAATAAGATGCGCACCAGAAAAATGTCTATTTGGTTTTTTCCAGAGGGGACTCGCAGTTATGGCCGTGGGCTACTGCCATTTAAAGCAGGCGCTTTCAAGTTGGCCAGTCAAACCGCAGCGCCAATCGTTCGAGTGACCTGCTCAAACACACACGAGAAAGTAAAACTGAACCGCTGGGACAATGGCACTGTAATCATCGACATCAGTGCGCCAGAAACAATGACAGAAGAGCACACCATCAAAGAATGGATGAAAGTGCACCATTCACGCATGGAGCAAACCTTTGAACGACTGAACGATGAAGTCGCTCAAATAGAAAAATAACGGTACACTAGCCTCCTTGCTAAGCTAAAGAAGAACAATTATGACTCAATACGAAGAACGTGAAGAGTGGTATGCCTTTAATCAAGAAACCATTGAAGCGCTTTTGGATGACGGCAGTGTGGCAGATGCTGACTATACAATAGAGCATCACCTTGCTAGTACCGATTTCGATGTTTTAGAAAAAGCCGCTGTTGACGCCTTCAAAGCCGGTTTTGAGGTCTCTGATGCAGAAGAATTAGTATTGGATGATGGCGGCACAGTGTTCTGTTTTGATGCGGTGATTGTCAGGCCACTGTCAAGAGAAAAACTTGACGCTGATACCGATACCTTGTTGAAAATTGCGGATAAACACAGCGTCCATTACGACGGCTGGGGAACCTATTACATTTCACCGGAAGGTGAAGAAGTCGAAATAGACGAAGAACATTAAAAAAGAGCCACAAGGCTCTTTTTTTATCATCGTTCTGTTGCTCTAGACCTGTTTAGTTAAAGTTGGCCTAAAGAACGCCAAATAAAGTAAAGGCCCGAATGATCCTAATGCTAAGGTCAATGCCACCCATGGTAAAACGCTTTTCTCCACTCGTTTAAGCTCTGGACCTATGTAAGCCAATACAATAATTAAAGATACTACTAAATCACACAATACTTGCCAGCCAGCTGGCTCAGCCAATTGATATTGGAACAACCCGACATACCCCACCTGCCACAGTGCGTAAAGTGACAACGCACCAAAAGGCAATAAAGTGAACACAGCAAATTTTTGTAAATTCATTTTTGTCTCCTTAGTCTGTTGGCTTCAGTATCATGCTGATAGTGCTTCACCGCAATTACCTCCGAGGTTATTGCAGTGAGCCCAATTTACCTGCACAGTGGTATGCAATGAGGAGAGCATCAATGCAAGATATCCAGTTAGCCAGTTTTCCCCAAGCCTGCAAAAAGTGGCGGCTGTTTCGCAAGCTATCTCAATTAGAGTTGGCATTGGAAGCAAACGTATCACAGCGACATTTAAGCTACTTGGAGACCGGAAGAAGCCACCCAAGTAGAGAGATGGTCATCCGTTTATCTGAAGCGCTGGATATTCCCTTAAGAGAGCGTAATACCCTCTTAAGGTTGGCGGGTTACAGCAATATTTATCAAGAAACTCGACTAACTGAACCCCAAATGACGCCTATTTTTGAAGCGGTAAACCGTGTTCTCGACCACCATGAGCCTTACCCCGCCATTGTCATTGATCGATTTTGGAATGTAATACAGGCAAATACCCCTGCAACGTATTTATTTGGACTAACACTAGATCCTTCTGCGCGCTCGACCAGTGAACCACTCAACATCGCCTTAATGACGCTACACCCAAATGGCATGCGGCGCTTTATTAGCAATTGGAATGAGATTTTACCTTTGTTAGTCAAACGCCTGCGTAGCGAAGCATTGGCTTCTGGTGATCCTGAAGTTCAAGAAAAACTGATGAGCTACTTAACACTGGTTGAAGGAGAACCCCTCGAATTAACGACTAACCTCAATCTGTTACCTGTTATGCCTTTAGAGCTAGCGATCAATGGATCATCACTCAGTTTCTTTTCCGTTATATCAACGTTTGGCACACCTCAAGACGTTACGACTGACGAACTGCGTATCGAAACCTTCTACCCCACCGATCAAACAACCCGTGATTTTTTCAGCGCACTGCCATCCACACTCGCCAAGGACATTTAGTTTCGTTTCAGCTTAAATTCATCTAACAGGCCGCATCCTTAACTCAACCTCAAAGAGAAGGATACGACTATGAACTACTTTCAAATGGCGCTAAGCGCAACGGCTCTCAGCGCAACCCTTATGGCTTCAGCCTATGCAGAATCAACCACGTCTGAGCAGAAAGTGGTGAATATCAAAGTCTCACAGTTCGATCAGGAACTAAAGACGACGGCTGGCAAAAACAGTGCGTCTGCGCAAAACAAACTGGCCCAATTATCCAGTATTCAGAGAAAAAGTAGTTTCGTCCCCAACGAAAATGTTTGGATTTTTGATAGCTGGGTTACGCTAAATTATGACGACGACTTTGATGGGTTTTATTCTGAGTTTAGTGTGGAGTTCGACGTCGACACCGTATATGAACATGTACCTGTCTATGCGATTGTCTACCTGGGAAGAAATGATGTATTTGACCCGATTCACGTATCTGAAACCTTTGACATCTATGGTGATAGTTCTTCAGATAGTTTGATCGTTGATAGTGAACTGGTCTCTGGTTTTGCTCCAGATGATTATGAAGTCATGATTGAGATATATGATGCAGTTGACGACACGTTATTGGCTTACACCGACGGTATAGAGGACGCGGATCTAGCCTTTCTCAGTCTGGAAAGTAAGACGTTTGAGGATTCAGGGCAAAGTACGGTCGTTGTCGTAGAAGAATATGGCGGCAGCATTGGCTGGACTCTAGCCTTGGGATTGGGCCTCGTTGCCGGCTTTCGCCGCAGAGAAAAATAAGCCATCACAAACGGGCTAGCGCGACTAGCCCTTTTCTTTTGCATCACCCTGTGACATTCTTCTAAAAGCAAATTGGTAAGTCGCTCGATTTACTGCCAAAATAGTAGGTAAAGACCAAAAACACACGGATCGAACATCAATGACAAGGTGGAATTGTCACCAAGCCGCGCTTCACTTTGCTCGTCTAAACGACTCTTGCCCAACAGTCCAAACTGAGGCATTTTGCTTGCTCGATCGCGCCGTTCAAAACCTATCTGTTTATTCAGGGTTGCGTCTTAATGTTTAGATCAATCCGTGTTCAACTTTCCCTAGTGCTTGCAGGTTTAGTCACCTTACTGTTAATGCAAGGTATCGTTGGGCGTACTAACCTCTCCACGTTAAAAGACGGGTTGCAACTCACCCAAGGCGCTATTGCTGACGTAGGGCTGGCCCGAGAACTTGAACGGGATGTTATTGACCTGCAAAAGAATGTATTGGTCTTCAAAGATTCGGCCAGTCCAACGGCTGTCAGCAGATTTCAAAGCTTGATGACTGAAATTTCGAGAAAACTCGACGTTTTGGAGTCATCCGTCTTCTTCCAGCAACCTGAATTGGAAGAAGAAAATATTGTCGTTTTAATGCGCAAACACCTTGCCGAATACCAAGACAATTTCATTGCCGTTGTAGAAACTCGAAATAAACAGGATGGCATGATTGCATCAGGTTCACTTGCCAATTTGGACAACCTCAAATGGTCAGTAGAAAACTGGTCACCGCGAGATGGTCAACTTGTCATCAGCAAAGAACAAATGCACACACGTATTACTCAGGCCGAGTTAGCCATATTTAAATACCTGAACACACCGGATTTTCAGTTTGTTGAAGAGTTTAATACTGCAATTGGTGCAATTCGCCAATCCTTAATGGACCATGACGTCGATGACTTTCCTACGGGAATAGAGGCGGAATTAGACGATGCCCAAGAGCGGTTTTTCCAACTGACTCAGCTGATTCAAGGAAACTCATTTTTAATCAATGTTGTGATGGCAGGTACTGCCAATGAATTTCTGTACCTCAGTGGTGAGTTGGTTGACGAAGTAAGTGAACGCACACAAACAGTAAATGCCAAAATCAGTCAGAGCACGACAGATGCGCGTAAAAAAGGGAATTTGTTCACGTTTGTCGGTATTGTGTTAGCACTGCTTACCGCACTGTTTACTGTGTATCGGGTGTTAATCCCCATCCGTAATATTACTGATGTTTTTATCAAACTGACTAACGACGCCAAAATAAAAGCGATTCCCGGTTTAGACAGAAAAGACGAAGTTGGCCAACTTGCCAAAGCGGCGAATGTATTTAGAGATAAAAATAAGCAAACCGAGCATTTGTTGATAAACGCACAAGAGTTAAACGTCAAGCAGGAGCAGCTTAACAAAGAGCTCGCCGAATCTAAGCAACGCGCTGAGCAAGCAACGATATCAAAAAGTATTTTTCTGGCGAACATGAGCCATGAAATACGTACACCAATGAACGGCATCATCGGCCTAATTGACCTCGCCCAAAAGCAGCCCATGTCGACAGTCTTGAAAACCTATATCGAAAAAGTGAGTTACTCAAGTCAGATATTGATGAGTGTGATCAATGACATTCTCGACTTTTCGAAAATAGAAGCGGGCAAAATGGAAATCGAAAATGTGAGTTTTTCACTTCATTCTTTATTCGACAACTTGCTTGCCGTGATTGCCATGCGTGCACAGGAGAAAAACCTCAGTATCCATTTAGAAATTGCGCAACACATTCCTCAACAAGTCATTGGCGATCCGTTGCGAATATCTCAAATTCTTATGAACCTGTGCAGTAACGCCGTTAAATTTACCGAGCAAGGCGGTGTCACCATCCGTTTTGATGGAAAAATGAATGCCAAAGGCAATGCGATTGATTTGCAAATTGACATCACTGACAGTGGTATTGGCATGTCGAAGGTGCAGGTGAGTCGCATCTTTCAACCCTTTATTCAAGCTGACGGCTCTACCAATCGCAAATACGGTGGCACGGGTTTAGGCTTAGCCATTGTGAAGCAACTTATCGAACTGATGAATGGAGACCTCACGGTAAAATCGAATCAGGGTGAAGGGAGCACGTTTACGGTTAATATTCCATTGCGAGTCTTCAAAGGCCAAACCGCAATGTTAGCGTCATTGCCTTCCCTTCCCTCAGATACGCTAATGGTTTCAAACAAGCCTCTACTGTCTCAAGATTACGCCAGAGCTCTTGGGGTGTCGTCCAGCCCGACGCCATTATCGGCGCTAACCGATGTCGTCCAACTACCTGAATGTATCCTCATTGGTGTCGACGATTACGGTGAATTTAAATCTCTACTCCCTGTCATTGAACAGCTCGATTTAGAACAAACGAAGGCAGGGCTGATTGTTGATACACAAACTTCGCAAATGCAGGACAAAATAAATAGCAAATGGCCCTATGCCATGTTGATGCACCCATTCAGCCCAAGTCAGTTTATTCAGTTTATCGAATCTGTC
>CAXRGH010000180.1:0-3097 GCA_964230195.1 Alteromonadaceae bacterium | reverse complement strand
TAGGTTATGAAAAATATTGCAAGGTAACGCACTAATTGATGGTGAGTTACCTTGCACGGGATTAACCAATATTTAATCCATTGCAAGTTCCTTGAGTTTGCGTGTCAGAGTATTTCTTCCCCAACCCAAGCGTTTAGCCGCTTCTTGTTTGTGACCACGCGTGAACGCCAATGCACGTTCTAACATGATTTTCTCAAATGTTTCAGTCGCATGCGTTAAGATGCCATCTTCACCCGAGGCTAATTGTTGATCTGCCCATACCGCCAGGTCAGACTCCCAACTGCCGGTGGGGGCTTCGCTGTGCGAGGAAAGTTGGTGTGACATTTCTTTGACACTGCGCGGAGATGATTGTGCTGCTGGTTGACTCAGTTCCGGTGGCAAGTCATTCACTTGTACTTCTTGAGAAGTCGCCATAACCGTGATCCAACGACAAACATTCTCTAACTGTCTGACATTACCCGGCCATTGTGAGGCTGCGAGTTTGGTTTCAGCTCCTTTGCTGAGAATTTTCATTTCAACATCCAATTCTTTTGCTGCTTTGCGTAAGAAATGCTGAGCGAGTAAAGGAATATCTTCGCGTCGTTCATGTAAGGACGGGATATGCACTTTAATGACGTTGAGACGGTGATATAAATCTTCCCGGAAAAGATTATCAGCAACGCGTTGTTCTAAATTTTGGTGTGTCGCGGCAATGATCCGTACATTTACACTCACGGGGGTCGTACCCCCGACGCGATAAAACTGCCCATCAGCCAAAACCCGTAATAAGCGAGTTTGGATATCCAAAGACATATCGCCAATTTCATCTAAAAACAATGTGCCACCATTGGCCTGTTCAAAGCGCCCTTGACGAGTTGTTTGTGCGCCAGTAAAAGCGCCTTTTTCATGACCGAATAGTTCCGATTCGATCAAGTCAGCAGGGATCGCTGCCATGTTTAACGCTATGAAAGGCTTATCATTCCGTGGGGAATGTTTGTGCAGTGCATGTGCGACTAATTCTTTCCCTGTACCTGATTCACCGTTAATGAGGACCGAAATAGAGGACCGAGCTAAACGTCCAATCGCACGAAACACCTCTTGCATCGCAGGTGCCGCACCAATAATTTCAGAGGCAATTTCTGGCTCTTTTACTTTCCGTTGCCGATTATTTTCACGTGCATGTTGAAGTGCTCGCTGGGTCAGATTGACCGCTTCATCAATGTCAAAGGGCTTAGGCAAATATTCAAATGCACCACTTTGGTACGCATTGACTGCACTGTCTAGATCGGAGTGCGCTGTCATAATAATAATCGGCAAGCCGGGATATTTTTTATGAATTTCTTCTAACAGAGATAACCCATCCATTTGTGGCATTTTTACATCTGAGATAATGACTTCAGGTGCTTGCCCAGATTCAATTTGGCGTAATAAATCATGGGGATTAGCAAAACAGCAGCATTCAATTTTTGCTGTCATCAGCGCTTTTTGTAATACCCAGCGAATAGAGTCGTCATCATCAATGATCCATACGGGTTCATTATTCATGTCTATTTCCTTGTGCAATGGGTAGATAAATTATAAATTCAGTCAGGCCTTTACGACTTTCTAAATCTATCTTCCCGTGATGATGCTCAATAAGTGTTTGAGCAATCGATAAGCCCAAACCCGTACCGTCTGCTTTAGACGTGACCATAGGGTAAAAAAGTGTATCTTTAATGTGCTTTGCGATCCCTGGCCCGTTGTCGTAAATAGATATTTTGGCACATAGGGGGACTTTTTCACCTTGGATTATATGGTTGCGTTCAACGCGGGTTTTGATTCGCAATTTAGGTATCTTGGATTGTGATTCGACCAGCGCTTGCATACCGTTACGCACAATATTCAATATGGCTTGTTGTAACATATCAGTATCAATCAACATGTCCGGAATACTGGGGTCATAATCTCGTATAATGTTGATGTTGTAAGGATTATCATTTTTGACTAATTGATGTACAGATTCTAGTGGTTGATGAATATTTGCGAGCGAAAAACTCGGTAAAGCGTTCGGACCGAGAAGTCGGTCAACAAGGTTGCGCAAACGGTCAGATTGTTCAATGATCATATTGGTGTATTCAGCCTGTTCTGCATCTTCCAATTCCATGGCCAGTAATTGTGCTGCACCACGGATTCCGCCGAGTGGATTTTTTATTTCATGCGCCAAGCCTCTCACTAACTGTTTAGCAGCCTGTTGTTGGGAGTGCTGCATATTTTCTTGTGAAATCCGTTTTTGCTGGTCAATGTGCTTGGCTTCAATCATCAAAGCAGGACAGTCATGCATTTCTAGATAGGTGATACTGATATCAAAGTGCAAAATACTCTCGTCATTCAAACAGATTTCGACATCATTCTGACTGAAACTCTCATGTGTATTGAATGCATTTATAACGACATCACAGTCCAGTGAACAAAAAGCAAACGCGTCAGTTATCGGCATACGATAAAGCTGCTTTCGGCCCGTAGATAGCTTGTCCAAAGCAGCATGATTGGCGTAAATAACCTGATAGTCTCGATTGATCACGATGACAGCTGTAATTAAATGTTCTAACAATTGACTATGATGTTGAAAAACCATAATTCCACTATGCACTAAATTGGTGCAATGTTCCATGTTTGCGCACACTTAATTGCAATAAAATAGTACTATTTTTGTGCTTGGTGCAAATAAAAGTCTTATGAAAATATAGTAGCAAGTATCTTGCCGTTTTTACCCGGGCTTTCAAAAAATAATATAGGAGTTTTGTGACCCTAATTGTGGAAGTTGATTCTGGCAGTTGAACGAAAAATTGACATAAATCGACCTTGTACTTAGCAGGATGGTCAATCGTTTTGCTGATTTATTTGACCTTAGCCAGCAACGAGATTTTAGAGTATGAAAAAGGCCTGCTAATGCAGGCCTTTGTGTAGTGTGTACAAGTAATGTAAACCGTAATTACACGCTGTAGTACATGTCAAACTCAACTGGGTGAGTTGTCATGTTAAGTAACTCAACTTCTTGAGACTTAAGTGCGATGTATGCATCAATTGAATCATCAGACATTACACCACCAGCAGTTAAGAACTCACGGTCTGCATCGAG
>CAXRGH010000179.1:0-14284 GCA_964230195.1 Alteromonadaceae bacterium | reverse complement strand
CATCAGTTCCGGTAAACGAGCCTTCGTAGGATAAAAACTGAATTAACACGCCATTGTTCACCAATGCCAATCCGTCAGGAGCACCGTTTTGCAGATCACTCATGGCAAAAAACAGTGCGCCGAATCCACTCCCCCCTTCATCATCTATCAGTCCCGACAAACTCGTTGTTTTGTCTACACCACCGCCGTTTCCATTGTACGCGAGGACTTGATAAGTAGACAGATCAGTACCGGCAAGGCCAGCAATTTCAACACCCTCATCCACGTCGGTACTGTTGTTATCATAGTGAAATTCGTTTATCCAAACATCGGCTGGACACGTGTTATTTGCTTTAGTGGCAAATGAGACAGAGAACAGAAAAATACTGAAACTGACTAAAAAAAATCGAACGACGACATCGAATCTGGAATATTTATCCACAATACATTCTCCGGAGCTGACACATGCTCCCCTTGGAATTAATTTTTTCCCTCCATATTCTGCTTTATCCTATGCAGCCATTTCATTCCTTAAAATGGATGATGACTATAGAATAAACAGATTAATAATTTGTTACATATTGAACGGTTTTAAACTGGAAAAACAAAAAACACGGTAGACCACTGTTTTATCGAAGAAAATAATCGGAATTTAAATCCAACAAACTCGTACAACTAGGTTTACACAGGAGTGTATCTGGTTGTTTTTTGAACACCTTATATTTTCACTTCGGTATTAAAGTAGAGTAATGAGGGTAAGCTGAGTTATGAATTGTGAATTATGGAGTTGTTGAATGAAATAAAGTGGCAGATACAGCACGTTGCCAGCCATCAATGAGTGTTTGACGCACATCTTTGTTCATTTTCGGCTGATAAGTTTGACTGACGCCTTTAGTAAACGGCTTCATATCAGTAATGGTACCTGCATGAAATGCTGAAATCAGTGCGGCACCTTTCACGGTGCTTTCTGTGGTGGAGGCCACGGCAACGGGAATTTGTAAAATATCACTTAAGCATTGCATGGCAAAGGCGTTAGCGGCCATGCCGCCATCAACGCGCAATTCTCGTAAATGCTTTCCGTCGGCTTTCATGCACTGAATTAAATCATACGTTTGGTACGCAACCGACTGAAGCGTTGCGGACACGATATGTTCGCGCTGAGTATCGCGTGTTAACCCCATTAATGTTCCCCTCGCATCAGCACACCAATGGGGAGCTCCTAGCCCAGTGAATGCCGGTACCAAGTAAACGCCGTGGTCAACAGGAACCGACGCAGCAAGACTTTCACTTTGAGCAAGGTCATCGAGTATACCGATACCATCTTTCAGCCATTGCACAGAAGCGCCCGCCATGAATAGGCTACCTTCGAGGGCAAATTGAGTTTTACCATCAATTTCAAAAGCGATTGTTGAGAGTAACCCATGGCTGGAGGCAACTTTATCCGTACCGGTATTGAGCATCAGAAAACCGCCTGTTCCAAAGGTCATTTTCGCGGTATTTTCTTCAAAGCAACCGTGCCCTATTAGCGATGCATGTTGATCCCCTACTAAGCAACTGATTGGAATTTCACTTCCCAATACTTCACTGCTGGAAATACCGTAAGCATAACCACTACCATGGACGTCAGGGAGAATCGAGGGAGGAATATCAAACAAGCTGAGAAGATCGGCATCCCACTGGTGGAGCGACGTATTATATAACAGTGTCCTGCTAGCGTTTGTCACATCTGTGGCGTGGAATTCTCCATGGGTCAGACGCCAAAGCAGAAAGCAATCAATAGTACCAAAGGCAAGTTCGCCATCGACCGCCCGTTGTTGAGCATTCTTAACATTGTCTAAGATCCAACGAATTTTGGTGGCAGAAAAATAGGGATCTAAACACAACCCTGTTTTCTCTGTTATCTGTTGGCAAACCTCTGGGAACTTATCGCGGTAGGTGTCGCAGAAAGATTCGGTTCTTCGATCCTGCCACACAATCGCAGGATAAATCGGATATCCCGTGGCACGATCCCACACCACGACCGTTTCACGTTGGTTGGTAATGCCGATGGAAGCGATGTCGCTGGGATGAATCTTGGCGTCAGCCAGTGCAAGTTGATAGCACTTTAAAACAGAGCTCCAAATGGCTTCCGGATCATGTTCCACCCATCCATCTTGAGGATAATGCTGTTGGAACGTGTGCTGACCACGAGCAACAAGATTAAAATTAGCGTCGTAGATACACACACGGGAGCTTGTAGTTCCTTGGTCAATGGCCATTGTATATGCCGGACTCACCATGATTGATATGTCTAATCCATTATAAATAACAATGACTTAAACGTAGACCAAACTCTGGTGTTTTAGCAAATATTGAGACCACATCTCGGAAATAAAGTAACAGAACATGCGTAAATATTATGAAAAGAATATCAGTAAATTGTAAATATTGTGATATTCTCGCCCTGTAGCTTATAAATAAAAAACACCTTAAATTGAGAAATGCGTATGAAATCCATCAATGTATTATTGTCCTCTGCAGTTGTGGCTTTGTTGTCGGGTACTGTAGATGCGAAGGACTATTATCTTGGACTAAACGGCAGTGACAAGAACAATGGTTCGATAAATAAGCCGTTTAAATCTCTCCAGCGTGCTGCCGACAAGCTAAAAGCAGGTGACACGCTGTATATTCGTGGCGGAAGATATACTCAACCTCTCAGCGCTAGTGATCTTGAAGGAACGGCAACGAAACCCATCACGATTGCCTCAATGCCGGGAGAGGAGGTTATTTTTGACGGTACCGACGTAATACATGGCGATTGGCAACTTGTTACACCAAACAGCGATGCGGGTAAAAAGATTCAAGCTGGGCAATGGCAACGATTACAAGGGAAGATCTATAGTTTAAAACTGGACGCTCCTGTCTACAGCATCACCTACAATGACCGTCTGATGAGCGATGCTCGTTGGCCAAATGCCCGTTGGGATGATCCTTGGCGCTTAGATCGTTATTTCGTGCTTCGTCGTGCGGAGAAAACCTCGCAAAAAGGACGCTTAGATGATGGCCTAGCAACACCAAACACATTAAAAGAATCTGAAGCTTGGTTGCATTATGATCGCAGCGGGCTAAAACATCGTGAAGAAACACTCGCGAATATTGGTGTATCCTTCAAAGACGCTACCGTTGTAATGAGTTACGCATGGGGCAGTTGGGCAAGTAAAATTACAGAACATAAGGTTGGTGTTAATTCACTCCACTATGACACTAGTTTTGAAGGCAGTGGCTCACTGACAAAAGAAGCGAAAGGTTTCCTCAATAACCGCATTGGTTGGCGACTCGCCAAGAAAAAGTTTGGTCGTAGTTCGCATTCTGGTTTGCAATACTTTGTGATGGGCTTACCAGCGTTGGATATTCCTGAAGAATGGTGGTTCGACAACGACACAAGCACACTCTATTTCATGACACCAGACGGTAAAGCCCCAGCCAAAGGTAGCGTGCGAGGCAAACGTCGTGATTTCCAATTATCGATTACCGACAGTGAATACGTTACCGTCAAAGGTTTTGACTTCTATGGCGCTGGCGCGTATCTCAAAGAAGTCTCAAACTCAGCCCTTGAAGACAGTAACTTCAAATTTAGTTCAACTCATAAGTTTGTCGTGGATAACTTTGACCGTCCTGTGACTACAAGGATTGAAAACAAATACAGCCGTAAGCTGGGCACTGAATCCCACAATAACGCACTCCGTAATTGTACTTTCCAATACTTGGATGGAAACGCATTTGAAGGCCGTAGCACAGGTTTAATCCTAGACAACGTATTGATTTACCAGACACAGCAGACAACACTTGGACTAGACTCTCGCTCTATGAGTATCGACAGACCTTCATTGGTGAGACGTGTCACCATTAGTGATGTGGGTGCCTCAGTTGGTATCAAAGGCGGCGGCATTGATTCAATCTACGAACTCAATAACATTTCACGATTTGGTGGACTCCAATACGATGGTGCCAGCCTACAAATGGGCGGACGTCAGAAGTTCTTGTATCGCTATAACTGGTCTCACGACCATCCAAAACGTTCTTACCGTTTTGACTCGGGAAGCTTCCCTGCTTACGCCAATGCATTTGGTGAAATGAGCCATAACGTTGCGTGGAACACGCCCGGTGGTTTTGCCATTAAGGGTGATGATCACCTGATCCATAATAATTTGCTCGTGGGTGAAGGCACCCTTGAACTATTCAACATGAAACGTTGGGCAAGTAAAAACGAGCGAACGCTTGTGGCCAACAATGTGGTTCCGGGCTTTTCAACTGGCTTCCATGATTGGAATAAACCAGTTCAGAAAAAGAGCCAAAAAGAAGATAAAACTATTATTAAAGACACCTTTTGGCTCAAAGAAACGCCAGCCACTCAAGAACAATGGGATGCTGCACTTAAGTACAACACGCGAAAGTTTGACGACGGAACCGCAGCTCGTGGTCGTCCAGCACCATTGCTTGCTGTGTTACGCTCAAATTATCTTGAGTCACCAGAAAACGTGTTGCGTGATCCAAAGAATTTAGATTTTCGCCCGAAAGCAAAGTCAGAAATAGTGAATTCCGGCTACAACATTCAAGCAACGGATGTTCCATGGCGCTCTGGTGCATATACGGGTTCAGAGAAGCTTATTGGCACACGTGATGTGGGGCCTTACGAATTTGGCGCAACACACTATTGGATCCCCGGATTTAAGTACCCCCATGCATCAACACCTGTACCGAAAGATAACGGAACTGATGCAAAAGCGGATGCTGACCTGATGTGGCTTGGTGCCTACGGTGTTGAACAACATGAAGTCTACTGGGCTTATGATGCGCAAACCGTAGAAAACGCGTCCACTCAACACTCAGCGTTCAAGGGAACATTCAAAGGAAAAGACAATATTTACTCCTTTGATAAACCACTCGCCGCTGGAAAAACCATTTATTGGCGTGTTGACGCGGTAAAACCAAACGGAGAACGAGTGAAAGGTGATGTGTGGCAGTTTACGGTTGAGGGATAGACACCACACCATTAGCCGGAAACTAGAAACCAGAAACCTAAACAACATTGAAAAGGTAACCTCCGAGGTTACCTTTTCATTTTGTAAACCCATCAATACGATAATCACGCAATAATCTTACCTTATTCCATAGGCCTTTGCTCTCGAACACTATAAGGTGAACTAAGGTCCCGTGAACGTCGTATCCGGCAGGCACTCGTTAAAGAAGTACTATTGAGATCATTGAAATTATGTTAAACCGTCTTTTCTCTCTTGTTGTTGTTTTCCTCATAGGCTGTGGTGGTGAAATGACCACGTTGGAGCCGATATCTACGTCTGCTGATAGCTCAGTCACCACAGACACAAATAACACTGTTAATGATGATGCAAACACCGAAGACACAAATGATGACACTGCCGATAGCTCATCAACTGAACAGTCCAATGAAGCATTCCCAATTCAAGGGGTACCAAATGACAATTCGGCACAAACCGAGAGTAATTCCGGCCAAACTTTACGCCTGGTCACTTGGAACATTGAACATTTAGCCGCCAATAATTACCGCGGTTGTGTTGCCCGTGATGATTCAGACTATGCAGCTTTGCAAGCTTTTGCTGAAACCATTGAAGCGGATGTTGTTGGACTACAAGAAGTTGAGTCAATCACTGCTATTCATCGGGTATTCCCCGCTTCAGATTGGGACGCCATCATTTCAAGCCGTCCGCATAGTGGTGGCTATCGTTGTCGCCAAAACGGTAAAACATCAACGCCTCAAAAAGTCGGTTTTGCGATTAGAAAAGGGGTCAATTATCGCCATGCAATTGCGGATAATTTCAGCGAACTGGCAGTGAATAATTCAGGCTTACGCTATGGTGTGATTATCCACCTTACTGACACACAACCTGAAACCCAGGTTATGTCCATTCACATGAAAAGTGGCTGCTTTGTAGACGACTACCGACAATCGAGTTCATCTGCCTGTGGGACCTTTTCTCGCCAGGCTCCGGTATTGGAGGAATGGATGGAGGATCAAACCAGTCAACAACTACCCTATGTGGTTTTGGGAGATTTCAATCACCAGATGGCAAAATCAAGTAACTACTTCGCTCAACAGTTACGCGACAATCCGTACCTTGAAGGGTACTCATTGTTGACTGCTGACGTGCAATCCTGTCATCCAAGATATCCCTACCCCATTGACCACATTGTTAGTGGTGAAGTGATTGCTAACCGTGTCATTACCAACAGCGCAATGGTTCACGCCTACGGATATCCGGTTGGTCAATTAAAAGAATCTGATATGCTCAGTGACCATTGCCCAATCAGTGTTGATATTCGCCTTTGATGGAGAAAAGTAGATTTGCTCACATGAATGTGAGATGGGTAAACAGAAAAGGGAGCAGACGCTCCCTTTTTTATGTGTGAATCTGTCATCTCAGTTCAAACAATTGCTTAGAAATAACGATACTTATCACCGAGGCTTTTTTCACGAAAAGGCGAGAAGAACAGGACCATTCTCTCAGCATCTGAGTATACATCTAAAGATTCAGGCGGTTTTAATGCTTCAAGTTCTCGCTTAGTTCTAACCACCATGCTGTTTCGCAGTGCCAGCGCTTTCTGTTGAATATCAGCAAGACTCCAAAAAACCGCATCGGGCAATTGTTCTGACGTTATAACGAAATCGAGTTCTAATGTTTTTCCGTCATCAAATGTTGCACTAACAGTACTGACTTTTTCAAATACGCCATTATTGATTTTAGTTTCAGACGCTCCTACAAGAGCTACTGACGATAATCCGTTACCTTTTTGAGTAAGGGCAAAAAACCAGTCAAAGTTTTCTTGGATAAGTTTATCCCACTGTTTGGTTTGGTGGAGTTGCCGCTTCTGTTCCTCGTAGCGGCGCTCAGCAGTCACCGTCCATACTAACGGTTCTTCAATCACAGGATATACCTTGCTTTGAATAAACCCATCTTCTTGATACGCATACGCAATGCCATCGGCTAATCGCTTGGGTAAGGTATTGGCAATTTCTTCAAACTGAGCTTCGAACAGCGACTTGGCGCCCGCTAGATAGGCTTGGTTGGCATCGTAAACCGCCTGATCCGCAGCATTGTGCTTGGCAAGTGTTCGCTGGTCTGTATACACCCCCTCTCCGAAGGCGGGCTTGCCGAACATGGCTAACTTCTTCATGGTCAGATCCCACTGAGGATCTTCAACTGACAACGTCATTTTATTCATTGAGCGAGTCAGTTGTTGTGGTAAACCATCGACTTTGCCAACGATACAGTACTCTTTCACTAGGTTTGCTTGATTGGAGGTTTTCAGCCCTCTGCCCATGAGAAAACTCGGATCTTGTCCCTCAATCTTTTGAAAGGTATAGGAGAAATCACCGTAGGCGCTAGAGTAATAATAGGTGCCTTCTTCGATAGTCGGCGTATTCGTATAGACATAGCTATTTTTGAGTGTTCTTAGATTATTCAAATCTGCACCACAAAATATGCTGTGCACGTGAATCGGTTGCTCACGATCTAAATAAATATCTTTAAACCCCTCAACTGACGCCATTAGAGAAGGGCTCATGATGAGAGAGGCAGCGACCATAACAGATTTCATCGGCTTCCATTCCTTGTTTTTGCTGTTTACTGTTTCACTTCTTGTTAACTGACAAATTAACCAACTCGGTGCAAATAATCAACAGCTCTCGGCGCGACAAGCACAGGATGATGAGTTAACTGAATGAAGGAGCCTCACTATCGAATAACCATCTTTATCTATAAAAATTGACATAATGTAAAACACACTTGACTTAAACGGAAACCAGAAGTAAAGTAAACTTAACTTTTAGTTAAACAAACTATTCTTTAATGAGGAAAATATGATGGAACAGTCTTCAAATTATAAGGCAATTGTTAGACAAGGTGAGAAACGAATATTTGCATGGACGATGATTTGGCTAGTTAGCTTCTTTACTGCTCGTTTCGCCCCTGAAGCACTTAACTTTAATCACCACTACCTATCCCTTGCTCTCATTGTAGTTAGTTTTATTGTGGGTATAAAAATGCTTCTTGTAGTAGCCAAAACCCTGACAACATGGGATGAACTCGACCGACTGATGTATTACAAAGCGTGTGCTATTACCTGTGGTTTGGGTATATTAATTTCAAATACCTACGAATTATTATTCGCCGTTGTATTCTCGAGTGGCGAGCCTAAAATATCCCACTTGATAGTCATACTCTGCCTTATTTTTATGGGCTCACTGATTAGAGAAAAGGTGAGATATCAATGAAAAATCAATTGAAAGTACTTCGCGCTCAACATGACATGACGCAGGCTGATTTGGCAGACGAACTTGCCGTTTCTAGGCAAACCATTAATGCAATCGAGAAAGGTAAGTTTGATCCCAGTTTACCGCTCGCATTCAAATTAGGTCGATTATTTAAGCTTCCCATTGAAGCCATCTTTTTTGACCAAGAGTAACGCCACCGTCTGATAGCTACCAATCATAAAATTAAGGTCCAGTAAATGCTGGACCTCGCTTCAATCCCCAAAGCCTAAACTTTTCACTCTCACGTCGCTTCTTTTTCCTCAATTTCATTCTGCTCAGTTTCTGTTCAGATTCATTTGATAGTCTTTGCACAGGCTTCCCCCGAAGCAACACAGCAACAAACAGAGGTGAAATATGAGTACTTTATCTTTCAAACGATACCCATCATGGATGATGCTATTCGCAGCCCTTGCAGGCTATTTACTGCTTAACTCAGCGCAATCAGCGCCCATGCGCTTTGACTACGGCAGTGGTAACGGGCAGATCCAATCTGTTTACATCGCAGAATCTAATCTGGTTTTCAAGGTCAGCGCGACCGGGCGATTAGATGGGATATGGCAGTTATCTTCTCACTCGCAAGCGCAACGCTTTCTTGATCAAAGTCGCTTACGCTACTTCCATTCCACTCGTTTACCGTTTGCGGCAAACGAAGGGACGAGTCCAAATTCAACGCGTCTCTATACGCGCCGCGAAGTCAACCGACAAAACCTAAGCTACTACCGCACTGCGTACGATAAACAGCACGGCTTTTATGATGCGGTGAAAAGTGTCAATGGAGCACAAATTGATTACTACCGTAATACCGTCAATAACAAACGCTACGGGTTAGTGGGAAAGGTGAAACGTATCGGTAGTGTGAACATTAGTTATCACTTTGGTACTGGCAGAGATCGGGGGAAAGTAAAGTATGTCGGGCGCACCCAATTTAGTTACGAACCCTATTCAAGCACAGGTAAAGCGGCTGGCTACATTGGTAAATTTATGCGAATTGGTGGAGTACCTATCAAATACTTTGCGGCGTATTCATCCCACAAAGGTTATCAAGGTAAAGTTCGCTCCATTGGAAACGTCAATATTAAATATCTGAACAAGTTTAATATTCCCCATCCACCAGCCAACCGTTTTGGTCAGTTTGATAAGACGACAGGCTCGGACAAACGCTTCTCGTTATTCGTGCGATAAGCAAAAGCCCATTGGCCGCCATAAGTATAAGGGGAGCGAACAGTTCCCCTTTTGCTTTAAACCCTTCTGATATACCCCTACTCCTGCCTCTCCACATCAAACATTACATATATTACCATTCCAGATTACATTGCTGGTTTAGGGAGCATAGGTTCAAAAAAGCTACGTTCGTAACTGATAATACAACCCGTCTCCTTGGCATAGTCAAAGGCCGCTTTACACTCTGGATCAGCAAAAGAGTCTTTACGGTATACCTCATAGCTCGCCAAACTCGGAAAAGTAAACAATGCTAATGCGATATTATTTGCTCCCTCAGATGGCAAAAAATAACCGTGATGCGAACCACCAAAGCGATTTACGAGGGGTATCCAACGTTCAGCGTAATGTTTGAATTCAGATAGCTTATTAGGGTCTATGACATAGCGTAAATAGCAGGTTACCATGGGAAATGTCCTTCAATAGTGTTAGTTGCAGCACTACTACGCCTTATCGACTCACTCCGCTCACGAAAACAATGTAACAAAAGGTACGTTCAACGAACGCACCTTACTTGAAACTGATTGATTATGAAGACGTCAGGGAAAAACTCGGTAATATCTTCTGTTCAACTAAATCCATGGTATCAAACCCTCCAGCTCGCGCTCTTGCAGTGACCACAACCACTAGCTCAGCCTCAGGAATAGCAATGACCATTTGTGTTCCACCACCCCACGCCATATGCGCTTTGTAATGCATGTCCTCAACACGCAGCGTTTTGCCCCAGGTAAAATATCCGTATTGATAACCGGTATAATCCCATTTGTCATCCGTGGGTATTGCAACACTGCCAGTGGCACGTTGCATGAATTCGGGAGAAATCAATTGCTCCCCTTTCCACTTGCCGTTTTGCATCAATAAGCTTCCCCATTTCAACATGTCCCTTGAAGTCATACTGGTCCCATACGCAGAACGAGGCAAACCACTTTGATGTTGTTCCCAGTGGTACTGATTTATTCCAAGCTTGTTCAGGACTTCTGTTTGAATGAAGTCTTCAGCGGATACTGGGACAGCAGCATCTAAAACCAACATAGTCAGTCGGGGATCGGTAGATTGGTAATGGTAAATTTGAGAGTCAGCTGTCACGGCTTCTGTATGCTTGAAGTAAGCGAGTGCAAGGTTTTGACCTGCAATTAGTTCAGGTGTTTTTTCCCACTGCTCTTCCAACCCATCTGCAATACGTAAACCAGAGCGCATACTGAGAGTGTGATCCAATGTGATTTTCTCCACTCCCTTCGCAAGTCCATTGGTATCAATCTCAGGAAAAAATGACACGATAGGTTTATGCAAATCATCCATTGTCAAATAACCCAGTTGAATAGCTCTACCAACTGCCAGCGCGGTGTAGGTTTTTGATGCCGATGCTTGATAGTGAGGAAGGTCAACGCGACCAAACGCAAAATAAGATTCAAATAATAGTGTATTTTTATGTGCAATGAGTAGGCTGTCATAAGCCGGATGTTCACCGTTTAAAACGGCTTTAACTAATGCTTCAATGCTCTTTTTGTTGGGATATTCCCCAACCGTGAATCCATCTAACTTCTTTTCGGGCTGATGTGTGTAATAGGGTGCCTCAAGCTTCCCCATGGCACGCTCAATATCAATATAGGTAAAATCTTTTTCAATATCTGATAAGGTGAATCGAGGCGGCGTTGACGCTTCCGCCTCTGCGACGTTGCTCATCGCAGAAGAGCAGAAGCCTAGTAAAAAAATCGAGATTATGACATTTTTCATTGCGTATAAATTCCTTCCTTTATTTTGAATTGGGTTGTGATTGAGCCAGTTTTAACATTTCAGATAACCAGGCAATACTGCGAACACCGGTGATTGGAAATGCACTGGTATGGTTGCCGTCGAGCACTTCATGGCGAACATGGCTTAACGTACTTTTTTGTTGATTAAGCAGTGAGATAAAGGCTTTGATTGAATTCACTCGCTGAGCTTCACTTTCTTCTTCTTTGCCATAAGCAACATAGACATTAGCCAACATTGCAGTGTGTTTTTCAGTGGGACTGGACTGATTATCCAGCAAAGTGTCAACATATGGACTGCCTAAGATGTAATGACGGAAAGTTTCCTCGTGATTCAGTAAGGTGTATGCGCCAAATTCTGCGCCAAGAGAATAACCAAAGTAAGCTCGTTGTTGCGGTATGACGCGATAATGTTTTTCTACATAGGTAAAAACGTCTGACTGAATAAAGCGTAAGTGTTCAGCAGCGTGACCGAATTGGTATTTTTTCTGATGCGACACATTGGCCGAGGGGAAAGCCGTATAATCACGATATCGACTCATATACTCAGGATCCTGCGACTGATCTAGCTGCCAAGAGATGCCAACAAGAATAATGTCTTTTAAGCTGTATTCTGTTGCCGCAGAGAGCAATTCAATATGCCATTTTGCATCCGTAAAATAGAGCACAGGGTAGTGTTTTTCAGGGGCGTTTTCATAACCTTCTGGTAACTTGATATAGAGTTGATATTGACGTTGATTAATGCCGTCCTCAATGGGAACTACGCTGACATTTGGTAGCGTATAGTGGGTTGTCATCTTGCCATGGATGCGATGGGCTATCAGTAATAACAATGCAAGAAAAACGAGGCGTCTCAAACTGAATTTCATTTATTGGGTATCCATTTCGTGTTGATGAGACTCAAACTACCTTCGTTACACAATAAACACCTGACTTTGTATTGAAATTTTCCTGACGTTTTGCTGACGTCCTTTACTCAGATCGCCCCTGTGATAGGATTTGATTTTAATATGCCGTCGCATAGTCAGGAGATTCGGGTTATGGCAAAACAATATTGGGTGGGTGACTACTTCATTGATATTTCACGAAATCAAGTGAAATATCATGACACTACTGACACACTCCCACCCAAAGCTTTGCGTGTGTTGACCTATTTAGCAGAGCATCAAGGACGTGTGATCAGCTACGACGAACTACTAGACGCTGTGTGGCAAGATGCCATTGTGACGCCAAACACACTGCAACGCAGTATTGCTCAGCTCAGAAAAGTGCTTGAAAAAAACAATGACACAGCGGTTATCAAAACTCACACTAAGCAAGGTTATAGTCTTGAATGCGAGGTTAATTGGTCATCACCCGAGGAACACGGCGAGGCTCTTGAAACCAATGGCGAACAGGTAATCTCCCCTTGCAGTAGTGCTGACAAAAACACGCGACGCACAACCAATACACGATGGTTTCAACGTTCCCACGGGATCATTTTTATCTCACTTGCGTTAATAACGATCCTCCTTCTGAGTGTTTATTCTGTATTAACTCAAAAAGCACCTGCCGTTGCTTTCGAAGAATTGCGCTATTTAACCGCTACGGATGATAAAGAATATGGAGCCCGATACACGCCCGACGGCCAACACATTTTGTTTCAGCGGTACTATGAAAAAGTCTGTATTAACGATATTTGGGCCAAGGACACACAAACGCTACAAGAAATAAAACTCACCGCTGAAAAAGGAACCTATCGAGGGCAAAGCCTATCGCCGGACGGCAAAACGCTGGTCTTTATCCGAGAACATGATTGTGACCAAATACCCTCTACTCCATGCCACACGTTAATGAAATTGAACTTTCAACGGGCGTTACACCAACCGCAAGCATCGACCCCAGTATTGGAATGCGCTCATTCGGCGATACGCCAGCCAAAATGGTTGAACAATCAGCAGATATTGTTACTGCAACAACAAGATGACCAATGGCAAATTATCGTTTATTCCGTTAGTGAGGATGCCAGTTCTGTACTGTACCGTGCAGAAAGCGGCGTTATCCATGACTTTGTTTATACAAACCTGTCTGATTCCGTGACGATCATTCGTATGGATGCTGAAGGGAAGCACTATCACGAGGTGATTGCAATGGACGGTACATTAATCTCATCTCACCTCGTTCAGTGGCCTGCTAACACGCCAAAGCGGGCATCAGTTGCACTGACGTATGCGTCTGAAACCAATCAATACATTATGAGTTCGGGCGGTCTACTCTATCAACTCAGCCGCGACGGAACGGTGACGCCTCTGACTATCCCTTTATCTACACGGGTGGGGTCGCCTGACATTCACCCGTCAGGTAAGCGCTTGTTGCTGATCTCAGGGCAGTACGACAGCGACATCGCTAAATTACCGCTACCGTCCCGATCAAACCTAGCGCAACCCGTTGAGTTATCGTCATTTGAACGATCCATTGCGTACGACGACAATGCCAAATTTCAGCCCAATGGTCAGCAGGTTGCCTTGATTTCTTCCCGCACTGGAACCCAACAAATCTGGTTATCAGACGGTGAACGCACACGTATGTTGAGCGACTTTCCCAAAGGAAGTTTTCTGAAAGGATTTCACTGGTCGCAAACAGGCGATGCCATCTTAGTACTCGGGAATTATGAGGCCACCATCTACCCACTTGAAGGCACTCCGTTTGTCCTTCCTTTTCCTCATGCGATTACGGATGTTTTTCACTGGAACCAAGAGCAACAGACACTATTAGCCAATATTGTCCATAACGGCGTTAATCAACTCGCACTTCTCAATACTAAAGAGCAATCATTTGAGGGACTGAGCCATAAAACCATCAAACAAGCTCACTATTTTGATCCGAGCACTATTGTATTGATGGACAATCAGTATCAATTTTGGCTTCACGGCGGAGTTGAAGACGTCCTCATCCCTGAGTTAAATAATCAGGGTTCGACTGCTGGTTTTGTGGTTTATAAGGATACGCTCTATGGCATCAATAGAGA
>CAXRGH010000178.1:0-5018 GCA_964230195.1 Alteromonadaceae bacterium | reverse complement strand
ACGTGTGCTCTTCCGATCTTGTTGCAATAACGCCTTCCCACGTTACGGGCCTTTTGGCAAGATAATCGTCGCTTTCAATCCAGATTGAGGCTGATTGGTGAGTGTTAACTCCCCTTTCAGTGCAAGAATAGACTGATACGCAATGGTTAGGCCCAACCCACAACCTGCCTCGGTCCGAGCTTTATCTGCTTTCATCATAGGTTCAAACACGCTCTCAAGTTGTTCTTCTGGTATACCGGAACCGTCATCTTCAATGCTGATCATCACTTGGCTATCCGAGTGATATTCAATCGTTATTGTCACGGTTGATGTTGCAAAGGTTAACGCATTATCCACTAGATGGGAAACGGCATAGTTCAACAAATCGGTGCAGAGAAAGGCCAAGACGTTGGATTGTTTGTGAAGAATAATCTGTTTACTTGTGTTTGGATATTTGTGAGTAATGTACTCTTGTACCGAACGTGAGAGGTCGTGTTGTTTCTGTGATGTCGAGATTGAAACTTGGCTGTATTCAAGAAACTTAGTGATGATTGAATCAATGTAAATCAACTCATTTTGAATAGCCGCCACCTCGACATTCTTGTCGGCATGCATTAAATCTAAGTGTAATCGGATGCGTGTAATGGGTGTCCTGAGGTCATGGGATAACGCAGATAAGAGGGCTTTTTTCTGTTTCTCAATTTCACGTAACTTGGTGATAAGACGATTAGCATAAAGCTCTAGCGGTTTGAGGACGTGGTGCTTTGATAATACGATCTCATCATCGCCAAACTGATGATGGGCGGCTTGTTTGAGCTTTGTTGTTAAATGGTTGAGAGGAACAGAAAACCAGCTTACTAACATAATGCTAACGACTGCCAGAAGCATGCAAACAACGCCTAATAAAAGATACAATTGATAGCCAAAGGCGTGAGGTTTTTCACTCAGCAATTTCAGCCATTTTAGCTCACCATTTGGTTGCTTAAGCGCCACCCAAAATTCTACTTGCTCATCCAACTCCTTAATGTGAGGGTGAATGGAGAGATCAAATGTATTAGCAAGGTTTTGTGAGATAGTGTTGAGTTGCTCGTGTAAGTTTGACGAACAGATTTCATGCTGATCGTGTAGGTTATTATGAATCGCATGATGACTTTGCTCAGAATTCCCATCGAGTTGTTGTAACTTTAACAAGAGAGAGGCGGTAACCTGAGCTTCAAACTGCCTCATTTGCTGTGCATAAAGCGGTTCAATGATGGTGGTTTTGGCGATGTAACTCAATAAACCCCATAAACAGATGAAAAAAAAGCTCGTAAACAGGATTGCTGCTATCCGAGCTTTTTTTCGCGACACTAATGTCACGCTTCAACCTCATCGGGCACAAAGACGTAGCCCAAACCCCAAACGGTTTGTATGTAACGAGGTTTACTGGGTTGGTCTTCAATCAAACGGCGTAAACGAGAAACCTGCACATCAATGCTGCGCTCGTGTGGACTGTAATCTCGTCCTTTTGCATAGTGCATTAATTTATCGCGAGACAGTGGTTCGCGAGGATTGTTCACCAATACTTTTAACACCGCGTATTCGCCGCTTGTAAGACAAATCGTTTTGTTGTCACTTACCAGTTGGCGTGTTCCCATATCAAAGGCATAGCTGCCCATTTGAACAACGGTTCCTGCTATACTTGGCGTGTCAATTGATGTTGCAGATTGGCGTCGTAAAACGGCGTTTATGCGAGACATGAGTTCTCTTGGGTTAAATGGTTTAGCAATGTAATCATCAGCACCAATATCCAAACCTACAATCCGGTCAGAATCCTCACCTTTGGCGGTCAACATAATTATCGGGATCTCATTTCCCTCTGAACGAAGGCGTCGACAGATTGCAAATCCATCTTCACCCGGCAACATGACATCCAATACAATTAAATGGAAGGCTTCACGTTCAAGTGCACGATCAAGGTATTGTCCATTCAATGCCGTCTTAACATGATAGCCATGCTCAGTGAGGTAACGTTCAAGCAAGCTTCTTAAACGTAAATCGTCATCTACTACTAAAATTTTTGTGGTTAACTCTGACATATTAAACCCTCTTCAACGTCCTTATAGTGGTATTGTACAATACATATAAACAACACATGATATGTTTTGTATCTTAGATTGTTACAAAATCTTTCGTAATGTTTCATGTTGAATTATCATCCGCTTCACTAAGTGAAGCATTTCTGAAGGAGAACAATATGCAGGCAACAGTATCTTGGAAAAATGACCTTTCCTTTGAGGGCGTCAGTGAGAATGGTCATACCATTATGATGGATGGTAACAAAGGGGCTACAGCGCCGAGTCCAATGGAAATGGTGTTAATGGCAGCTGGTGGTTGTTCATCTGTTGATGTAGTGTCAATTCTTCAGAAGACACGTCAAGAGGTAGTGAATGTGTCAGTAGACCTGAAAGCTGAACGAGTGGATGCTGTTCCAGCAGTATTTAAATCCATTCATCTGCATTTTATTATTGAAGGTAATAATGTTGATGAGAAACACGTGTCTAGGGCTGTTAGCTTATCGGCTGATAAATATTGCTCGGTTTCCATCATGCTTGGTGCGAGTGTTGACGTTACTCATAGTTTTGAAATTAAGGCTGTCGCGTAAGACGTTTTCATAGCATGGAGTTAGCTGTTCGTCATGTTTGATTGGGGTCGCGACGCGCAATGAACACTACATTTTGCGGCTTCAATCCCGTTGTTTCGAGGAATTAATCACCAGTATTGGCTTTTTGTTTAAGCTCCATCAACTCTTCAATCAATGGCGTGAGAATCAATTCCATAGCTAATCCCATTTTACCGCCAGGCACAACCAGCGTGTTAATTCTCGACATGAAGGCACCGTCGATCATTTGTAGTAAGTAACTAAAATCAATATTCTTCATACCTCTACGGAATCTTACCACCACAAAACTTTCATCTAAGGTAGGAATGTCACGAGCACTGAATGGATTGGATGTATCTACCGTTGGAACCCGCTGAAAATTGACGTGAGTTCTCGAAAACTGTGGAGTTATATAATGAAAATAGTCGTCCATACTGCGGGTAATACTCGCCATAACGGCTTCTCTTGAATGGCCACGCTCGTGAGTGTCGCGGATGATCTTTTGTATCCACTCCAAGTTGACTATTGGCACCATTCCCACCAACAAATCAACGTGTTGAGCAACGTCAGCATCGTCGTTTGAAACACCACCATGTAAACCTTCATAAAACAGCAGGTCGGTATTTTGTGGTAGCGGTTGCCAGGGTGTGAAAGTGCCGGGCATTTGATTGTAGGGCACTGCTTCATCAAAGGTATGCAAATAACGACGATATTGACCCGATCCGGATTCGCCATATTCTTTAAATAACTTTTCTAGCAACACAAAATCGTTCGCTACAGGCCCAAAATAACTGATGTGTTTTCCCTGTTCCTGCGCCTTTCGAATTTCTAACTCCATCTCAGGGCGGGTAAAGCGATGAAAGCTATCACCCTCAATAATGGCGGCATTATTGACGTTTAAATTTCTGAAAATATGACGAATTGCGTTTGTGGAGGTGGAAGTCCCTGCACCCGATGAACCGGTAATTGCTATGATGGGGTGTTTGCTAGACATGCACAGGCCTTACGAGGAAATAAATTTATAGCTTGTTATAAATAACCCTCTGCTGTGGGTCAAGATAAATCTTTATACGATCTATGATGACCCAAGGTTATAGGAATTGATTTCAGACACTAATAGTCAATTGGCGTATCGATACGGTCCCGTATTTGACGATGCTTGTAAGCTTGTTCAACAGGATCAGGCATTATGAACTGTTCAAAATCGGCAACACGGCGCTTCGAAGCCACGGCAGGGCAAGTGCCTGATACCATGTGATTCAATGCTGCACTAATCATTGGGTCATCCGTTGTACCCAGTGGCAAAGTAACATCGTCTTCAACAAAGCAGCCTGCTAGTTCGGTCGATAAACTAGGGTCAAGTGATGGACTGAATCCGTCACTGTAGTCACCGAACCCTTTGGCGTTGGCACCCTTGAACTGCACTGTGAAGTAGGTTGTGCCGCAATTATCCTCCGGTAAAAAGCCATAGGGTTTACCACACGTTGTATCGCCAATCTGTCTGACTTCAACATCAATCCCTCGAAGGCCGTTGATAAATGCTTCACTCGCGGAACATGTACCATCAGATGTCAGCACATAGATACGCTCTAATTCAACGCTAGGAAGTGTGCCAGAGTCCAATCTACCTTGATCCCAATCAATGGGTGAACTGAAAAATGGCATTGGCTCGCCATCAGCAGTTTTGTCGTTATACTGTGATTGCTCAAAAACTTCGCCTGTCGTTCGGTCTCTCCCGGCTACCATGTAAGCCATTTGCGAGGACATTGCAAGTAAACCACCACCATTATAACGAAGGTCGACGATAAGCTCCGATACATCCGCCTCTGCTAAAGTCTCAAACGCATCGATTAGAGCGTCTTGTCCTGGTGCTATAAACGTATTGAATCGATAGTATCCGACCTTTCGGTTGGCTTCATTTGTGAAGGTTGTTACTCCGTCGACAACCGTTGTAGTGACTTCTAAAGATGCGACCGTAATAGTGTAATCTGTGCCATCTTTACGCTGAAAACCAAACGTATGCTCTTCGCCAACCTCGGATGGGAAAAGGCCCGCATTGAGTATATCTGGTTCACCGTTAGCAAAAGACTCCCCGTCCACTGAGATGAGCTTATCGCCTCGAACCACACCATTAGTCTGTGCAGGTGATTGGTTGTCAACATAACTAATATACCAGCGTCTGTTTGGCCCAACACTAGAGATGATATGCCAGTTAAAACCGAAACCAAATGACGCACCGGATTGAGTCGCTTGACGATACTCAGCAGTGTCACGTGTAAAATGAAACTCGTCCTTCGCCTTACCTGACTCGGTAGTGGCATCGGTTTTTAACGCCTGGAAGTAATCAAGGACTGTGTATGGTGCGGGATTTAGGTCTGGAACTTCGTCGTACCAAAGA
>CAXRGH010000177.1:0-4221 GCA_964230195.1 Alteromonadaceae bacterium | reverse complement strand
GCACCATAAAAGATGACGCCATATCGATTTTTGCACGCAGGCAACACTCACCTTCCTGATATTCCCCCTTGGTCATCTTTTATGGTGCTACGTGATCCTGTGATATATCGTGTCAAGTTTGCTCACCATCACCAAACGGGTGATCAGTGGTGTGTTTATCCTATGTATGACTTCACCCATTGTATCTCTGATGCAATCGAGGGGATTTCACACTCACTGTGTACGTTAGAGTTTCAAGACAACCGACGCCTTTATGATTGGGTATTGGAAAATATTTCCATTGAAACGCAGCCCAGACAATACGAATTCTCACGTTTGAATCTTGAGTACACGGTGCTAAGTAAGCGTAAGCTCATTCAACTTGTAGAAGACAATTATGTGTCAGGCTGGGACGATCCCAGAATGCCTACCATTGCGGGTATCCGTCGCCGAGGGTATACGCCAGCGTCGTTGCGTGAATTTTGTCAGCGAATCGGTGTGACCAAGATGGATAATATCATTGAGATGAGTATGCTTGAAGCATGCATTCGAGACGATCTCAACGAAAACGCACCAAGAGCAATGGGCGTCTTGTCTCCTCTTAAGATAGTCATTGAAAATTATCCTGAGAACGAGTCTGAATGGTTGGATGCTCCAAATCACCCCAATAAACCGGAAATGGGAAGTCGACAGTTACCGTTTTCTCGAGAAATTTGGATTGAGCAAGACGATTTTCGTGAGTCAGCTAACAAGAAATTCAAACGTTTGGTGCTAGGTAAAGAAGTACGTTTACGAAATGCTTTTGTCATTAAAGCGGAGCGCGTTGAGAAGGACGCAGATGGCGAAATTACGACTGTATATTGTACTTACGATGCGGATACGCTTGGTAAAGATCCAGCCGATGGCCGAAAAGTTAAAGGCGTGATTCATTGGGTCAGTGCAGAACACGCGGTAGAGGCAGAAGTCCGTCTTTATGACCGTCTATTTGCGGTACCTAATCCGGCTGGCGAAGATGATTATTTGTCTCAACTTAACCCAGACTCGCTACAGGTTGTAAACGGGTTTGTTGAGCCAAGTTTGATGACGGCTGAGGTTGAAAATGGCTATCAATTTGAACGCACGGGGTATTTTTGTTTAGACAAAGATTCTTCGTCGAACAAGCTTGTGTTTAATCGGACGGTTGGCTTAAGAGATACTTGGGCTAAGATCGAAGGTTAATACAAAACCATGATTAATAATCTCGCATTGATGCAGTTAACAGCAATCAATGCGAGATTTTTTTTGGAGAAAAAAATATGAATCATTCGATTGTTATTACGTATTGTCCGGGCTGCAAATGGTTACTCAGAGCCGGATGGATGTCTCAAGAATTATTGAGCACGTTTGAAGCACAATTGTATGAGGTAATTTTACGTCCAGGTGGTTCCGGTGAGTTTCATATTACGCTGAATAACGAACTGATTTGGTGTCGTAAGCGGGATGGAGGCTTTCCAGATGCGGCGTCATTAAAAAAACGAGTAAGAGATATTATCTCGCCCGATTTTTCATTGGGCCATTGCGACCGTAGCAAATCTTGATTGGTTAATAGTACCCAAGAAATGGCTTATAAAATGGGGAACGAAATAGGAACCCCAAAAACCTGAATCTTGATTCTATTCTTCTGCGTCAACGCAGTCTTGGCATTCACCGTAAAGGTATAAGCTGTGATGAACCAGCTTCATTTTATGCTCAACTGCAATTTCATGTTGACGTTTTTCAATAATATCATCAACAAACTCAACCACTTTACCGCACGTTAAACACACTAGGTGATCGTGGTGTTTTTTGTGAGCGATTTCGAACACCGATTTACCACCTTCAAAATGGTGGCGGCTAAGAATACCAGCATCTTCGAACTGATTCAGCACTCGGTAGACGGTTGCAAGACCAAATTCTTCGCCTTGATCTAATAAAATTTTATAGACATCTTCAGCGCTAATGTGCTGATTTTGCGGCAATTGAAGAATTTCAAGGATTTTTAAACGGGGAAGGGTGACTTTTAATCCGGCTTTTTTTAGTTGATGATTATTATCCATGGATTGATTCCGCTTCGCTAACTTACTGAGTATTATAGGGGAGTGAGGTAAGAATGAAAGCCCAACTTTTCTTGATATGAATAATCTTGTAAAAATTGGGCATAATTCAGGAGAGATATTACATTAGCTCGGCCAAACACATTTCTTCTAGGAGTTGTTTACACCACTGCTTAACTCGCTCATCTGTAAGTTCTGGTTGACGATCTTCGTCTATGCCAAGCCCAACAAAGTGATTATCATCAGCCATGCCCTTTGATGCTTCAAAATCATAGCCCTCGGTTGACCATTGCCCGACTAGAATAGCGCCTTTGGCTTCTACAATATCTCTGACCATTCCCATGGCATCTAAAAAGTACTCGGCATAATCTTCTTGATCTCCGCAGCCAAATATCGCCACGAGCTTGTCTTGAAAATCAATGGCTTCTAACTCTGGGAAAAAGTCATCCCAATCACATTGAGCCTCTCCGTAATACCACGTTGGAATGCCAAATAGCAGTAAATCGAATTCTGCGATCTCTTCTTTTGAACTTTTTGCGATATCTTGAACATGAATCAGGCTTTTGCCCAATTCTTTTTGGATCATCTTTGCGACATGTTCTGTATTTCCTGTGTCACTGCCAAAGAATAGTCCAACACTTGCCATGCTTATTTCCTCTTAACTCGGTTTTACGTTGAATGTTTTTAGACTTGAGGCCATTCCCAAATAACTTGAAATATGCCTTTTGCGATAAACCCAAAGGTACCCAAAAACAACACCAGATAGACCACGATTTTGCCATACTTAGGCACGTCATTTTTGTTTAACACATCGCGAACGGCGAGGGCCATCAGTACAAAAAGGCCGAGCAATGCGATATTCATTGCAATCAACTCAATCTGTTCGTAGTACTTAACCACCCGCGTCTCCTAAGACTCTGTTTAGTGAAAAGTGCCCGTATCCGATCACTTTTGCTTACTAGAAATACTATCTGCAAATTTTAACGGCCGCGATGATACCATAATTGCCTAACGCTATCCATGATTAACAAGGCAGAGTTTAGCGAAGGAATTGAGCGGCAATTCGATTAAATACATCCGGCTTTTCGGCGTGAAGCCAGTGTCCGGTATTTTCAATGATTCTCGCTTTTGCATGGGGAAATAATTGGTGAATTTTATCTCTGTGTTTAGCGGTTATGTAATCCGAATTTTCGCCTTTTATAAATAGAGTCGGACCGATGAATGGCGTATCGTGCGAGAGTCCTTCAGATAGCAAGGGATAATCCCGCTGCAACAATGAGAGATTAAATCGCCATTGAGGGACTCCGTCATCAAGCACAAAACTCCGCAGCAAGAATTGTCTAACTCCAGCTTCTGCAATATGCTGTTTCATTGCTGTTTCTGCTTGTTTTCGGTCAGTATGGCGAACTAAGTCAACACAGTTCAATCCTGCGAATATGGCGTCATGACGAGGTGGGTAGGTTACTGGTGCTATATCAGCAATAATCAGCTTTTTAACTCGTTCTGGGTGATGCAACGCTATCGTCATTGCAATTTTCCCTCCGAGGGAGTGACCTAAAAAATGCGCGGATGACAAAGATAACTCATCCATTAATTGGATAACGCTGTTGGCATAATGCGCGAAGCTGAACTGTTCGGAAGTAGGACTACTGCCATGGTCGGGTAAATCGACAGAAATAACATCAAATTCGGTCTGCAAGCCGCGTCTCACCATTCCTAAGTTCTCTAGGCTACCAAAAAGCCCGTGAATGAGAATGACGGTTGGTCCTTGTCCAGACCGTTTGTAGTTGAGTTGCATTGCTTCCTCCAATTCAATATGTTTGGCGGTATTTTCTTCGGATAAATCGCAAATTGCAAAATGAATTTCATAATTGTTGGGGTATAATGGCCGCGATAATACACAAAATGGCAACGACTCAGGGGAATGAATGAAAACACTGATAATTGATGATGATGTTTATGCTTACATTGCAGCCAATACAGAATCTATTGGAGAGAGTGCCTCCGATATTTTAAGGCGTTTATTGCCTATTCCCGGAAAGCAACAGCAAAAGGTAACCCTTGACACAGATAAAGCTGAACTTTTGGAGGTTATTCCTGATGAAGAACCATCCGAATGTTTAGATACTCCTGAAGATAAACACCGAGTGTGTCAGTCTTCTCATGATTG
>CAXRGH010000176.1:0-17876 GCA_964230195.1 Alteromonadaceae bacterium | reverse complement strand
CGACATAAAAAGGCGGGAAAGCTTTATCTTTAAAAACTCTTCTTGTGTCATTTTATGCACTCTGAATAATTGCCAGATCATATTACGATAGTAGATTTCCTTATTATTAAATTTTGCTATCTGGAACTTCCGCTATTCGCTCAATTGAGCCCATCAGGCAATTCAACAATTACACCTTGAGCTATTTCTAGGTCAAGTATATTTAAAGTGAAAGCTGAACCTAATGTTAAAAATTTAGCAGCTTGCTCATCTTCGAAGAATTCAAGCTCCACTTCGGCTGATTCTCCATCGAAGTATTCTTTAGAATCGATAAAATTGAAGCAACAAGCGATATTGGCAGAATGCTCGTTATACAATCGAGCCCAATTTGATTTTCCAAAGTATCGATAATTGTATTGAGGTCTTGGTATTCGGTTAAAAATAACTTTGGCAGTAATACTCAACCTACATTCCTTTTCATGCTTTCAATTAGTCTTTCAATGGCTGCAATTCGCTCATTAGAGCCCCTGGCAACGTTGCTAAATTAATGACGCTCAACAATAGCCCAATGGAAATAAAAAAGCGACCAAACTGGTCGCTTCATCAAAAACATTCCCCAATGCCTATTTTATGTTCGTAGGTGTTGTTTACTGCCCCTCTGAGGGTTAATGCCTTGATTTAATGAAGTCTTTTTTGGCTTTGTTCAACCCTTGATGAAGGGCAGTGCCATATAGACCAAACTGATAATCGAACCAAACCAAACCAAGGTGCGCACATAATTTATCCCCAGCACATAGACAACGAGAAACATAACTCGGCATATTAGCCAAGTGGATGCGGCTTGTTCAATGTTGACTTCGAGAGTAACCGATAGCAGTGCTAAAGCTAAAAAAACAGGGTAAGTTTCTTGGTAGTTTTTGCTCGCCCTCATCGAACGTCCAACCGCAGCTGATGGCTCAACTGATTTCTCTCTACTTGACAGCAAATAACCTAAGTGTTGTGGGCCCATGAGTAATGCGGGGAGGATTAATTGAACCACGAGCAAAAGTGCACTGAGAAGGATGAGTGTAATCATAAGGTTTCCAGTAATTGATAGTGTTTGTTTTACACTATAGCTGAGGATCACAGACTTCCCCACTCTCTGTAACGTTATGATTGTGAATAGAGGTTGGTGGCTGGACTAAAGGTGCTCAGCCTTGCCACCATTCACAATGTCCATGGTTAGTGCTTATGTTTTAAGCCTCTGATGAGAATGGTAATAATCGCGACAAGTGCAAGAGCAAAGCAATAATACACGTTACCGACAATCGCTAGTGGCGATAGTGAAAAGCTCGCTGCTACGAGAAGAAGCTGTCCACCATGAGGTAATAAACCTTGCATAATACACGCAAAAATATCCAAAGTGCTCGCCGCTCGCGCGGGAGTCACGTCGGCTTCCTCTGCTAATGCTTTTGCGGTATCACCGCACACAATGATAGCAACAGTGTTGTTCGCCATAAAAATATTAGTGGTCGCGGCAAGCAAGCCAATGGCTAGTTCATAAATGGCGTTGCGCGCAAGTTTAACCCGGCGTAGACCGCGGCTGATGGTATTAATGATGAAGACAAGGCCACCTTGCTGCTTCATAACCTCTGAAATACCCCCTAACAAAATGGCGAGGATAATGAGTTCTTGCATTGCCGTAAATCCAGTCGTGACATCTTTACCTATTTGGCTGACCGGATAACCTTGGGTTGCCATGCCCAGTGCAAGACAGGCAATAATACCCAGCCATAACACAATAAATACATTAACCCCCGCAATTGCCAAACCGAGAATTAGCAAATAGGGCAATACCATCCACAGGTTAAAATCACTTACCGGTGCTATTTCGGTTGGTGGGGTAAGAATGCCAAGTAATGTTACGACAAGGAGTGCAGCTGGGAATGCTAAGCGGCTATTTTGTTTTAGTTTGTCACGCATGGAGCTGCCCTGCGTGCGGGTAGCAGCAATCGTTGTATCTGAAATAATGGATAAGTTGTCACCAAAGATTGCACCACTAACCAAGGTGCCTGCCACGAGTTCAGGTGGTAGTCCTGTTTGTTGGGCAACACCCACGCCGATAGGAGCAAGCGCTGCGAGTGTTCCCATACTCGTACCCATCGCTGTTGCCACAAATGCAGCGATAATAAAAAGTCCTGGCAAAATAAATTGTTCAGGTAATAAATACAGACCTAATGCGATAGTGGCGTCAACACTGCCCGTTGCTTTAGCTAACGCAGAAAATGCACCCGCGAAAAGGTATATAAGCACCATGGTAATGATATTACTGTGGCCTGCGCCCTGAATGAACTGTTCAATTCCCCGATTGATGGGGCCTTTATAAAGCACTACTGCTAATAATGCAGCCGGAAGCACTGCAACTGAGGCTGGCATTTGATAAAACGCATAATCTAGCCCCTGGCTTTGAAAATAAAACCCAAATCCAAGGAACACAATTAAAAAGCTTAACAGTGGCAATAGTGCCAGCTTACTAGGTGAAATATAGGAGTCTTTGGTCATAATGGTATCTTTGTTCTTTTTCTTGTGAAGGATAATAACGTGTTTTTGTTAAAGATGCTGTAGCTGTTTTCATCTATTAAATAAGCTTGAAGTCATAAAGCGTGTCGGCTACAGTGAGTGACTAGGTAATACAGATTACCTTACGCTTACTGGTTAATAATCTGAGACATCAATGACATCCCACCTTTCCGTTTGGCAACGTATGAATCCTTGGCTTTGGTTTAAGCGTCATTTTTGGCAGTTGACCATGACGAGTGTTGTCGCGTTGCTTGCCTATATGGTGTACTTGGATGCTCAGATCCATCAAAAATTCAGCGGCAACAAGTGGCAGGTTCCTGCACAAGTGTATGCAAGACCCCTCGAATTTTCTGTGGGTGATGAACTCGAACAGGAAGAGCTAATTGATGAACTCGAGCTTTTGAGTTATCGAAATGTTGGACAAGCACGTCATCGCGGTGAATATCATATTCGCGGAGCCTCTGTTGAGGTTATCCGGCGAGAATTTGACTATGCTGGCACCTTTCAGCCGCAACAACGTCTACGTATCAATTTCAATAGTGGCAGAGTGCAATCCCTTCGCGACATCGCAAATAACACCCCCCTCACTCACATCATTTTTGAACCCTGGCTGGTGACACGGCTCATCAGTGGCGACAGGGAAGACCGCATGTTGGTGACTCAAGATGACGTTCCTGAGTTGTTGATCGAGGCCTTGTTGCTGACTGAAGACCGTAATTTCTATCAACACAAGGGAGTTGCACCGTTAGCGATATTGAGAGCACTATGGGCAAATATCCATGCGGGGAAGGCGGTTCAGGGCGGTAGCACCCTCACTCAACAACTGATAAAAAATATGTTTTTAACACGTGAGAAGGCACTCACTCGCAAAATTAATGAGGCGCTCATGTCTGTGCTCGTGGAATGGCGATATTCCAAAACTGAGATCCTCACTGCCTATCTCAATGAAGTGTATCTTGGTCAAGACGGTGCAACCGCAGTTCATGGTTTCGGGCTCGCGAGCCATTTTTATTTTGACCGACCACTCAAAGAATTAAATATCGCGGAAATCAGTACTTTGGTAGCAATGGTCAAAGGGCCGTCTCTTTATAATCCAAGAAAGCGTCCAGAGCAGGTGGTTAAACGCCGTAATTTGGTACTACGTCTGTTGTTTGAATCTCACCATTTGAATGACTTTGATTACGAAACTTGGTTAGAGTCTCCTTTAAAACTTGCATCTGACAGCCGATTTGCAACGGGCAAATACCCGGGTTTCATGCAATTAGTGAAACGGGAGTTGCGTGACGTTCTGAGCAGTGGCGAAGTAAGTAAGTCTGGGATAAAAGTTTTCACTACTTTATCTCCGCTTGCTCAACATAGCGCTGAAGCAGCAATACAGAAACGGATACCGCAGTTGGAAACTCAAGTTGATGTTGATGATCTGGAAGCCGCTATTGTCGTGAGTGACGTTAAAACGGGAGGCGTTCGAGCCGTTGTTGGTGGAAGGAAAATCCAGTATCAGGGTTTTAATCGCGCACTTGATGCAAAGCGAATGGTAGGCTCATTGGTTAAACCCGCGGTGTATTTAACGGCATTAAATCAAACGAGTCAGTACCACTTAATGACGCCTTTATTAGACCAACCTCTGGAAATATGGACCGAGAACAATACACTGTGGGAGCCTCAGAATTACGATAAAAAATTCAGGCAGCAAGTTCCTTTGATGGATGGACTCGTGCACTCTTTGAATGTACCCACCATTAATCTAGGGCTCAAGGTAGGCGTGTCTGAAGTGGCGGATACCTTACGTGATTTAGGAATTGATGAAACAATTCCTGTTTATCCTGCGCTAACCCTTGGCGCCATTTCATTGTCACCTGTTCAAATAAACCAAATGTATCAAGCCATTGCCAATCACGGGATCTATCATGAATTGCATGGCATTACAGCGGTTACAAGTCATGACAATCATTTACTTTATAGTTATTCAGAACAGCCTCGAAGGGTTGCCGAACCTCGTGTTATGTATCTGTTAAATTATATATTGCACAAGGTGACCACTGAGGGCACCGCTCGATATATTGAACACGTTTTCCCGAGTATCAATATGGCGGGAAAAACGGGTACCACGGACGATTACAGAGACAGTTGGTTTAGTGGATATGACAAAGATTTACTGTTTACAGGGTGGATTGGACGCGATGACAACGCACCAACAGGTTTAACGGGTTCATCTGGCGCGTTGCGTTTGTTTATCTCTTACCAGCAAAATCGCAGTCCCAAATCTTTGTATCAGCCAAGGGTCGCAGGCGTTAATGTGGCCCATTTTGATGTACTGACAGGTCAGCATGTGCAAGTGCAATGTGATAACAGGCGTAGTGTTCCAGCGATTGTATCCTCCTTGCCTGCGGCCGCTGAGTGCAATGCCCCAGTGGAAACTGAAACAGAGGAAGAAAAAAGCTTTTGGCAACGCCTGTTAGGTGGTTAATTCAAGAGAATTCGTGACCCTCTAACCTATGGATTAGAAGTGATAACGTACGCCACCACCAAACATTGGGACTTGGTCAATGTAACGGTAGTGCAGGCCCAGCGAAAATGCTTCAGATAAACGGTATTGAAGATTGACGGTAACTCCCCCAGTATCCTCTTTCTCAATACGACGCGCCACGATACGTGTATCTAAATCCCAGTCTTCATTAAACCAGTGTCTAACTCCTACAGAAACAAGCCCTCCGGTTTTTTGTATGACGTTGTGCATTGTGTGCTCTTCAAGGTAAATTGCGCCAAGCATAGTGGATACCAAGGTGCTGTCGGTGAGGTTATCCATTTTGCCAAAATGTATCATAGTCGTTTCAGTATGGACTAGGTGGTCTGTTTGGGATAGCTGTCCGTGATGCAAGTTACATCGTAGCGCTTCAAAGAGTGAGTGGCTGTTTGCTGTGGTGTTAGATTGGATTTGACGAGGATTCTGTTGCGGGAATCGTCTGGGTAAATGGGTTGGCGGGGCTTCTGGCGAATGGTCTGGTGGCTGATTAGGTGAATAATCTGGCGAGTGATTAGGAGAGTGATTAGGCGAGTGATTAGGCGAAGGTTTAGGCTGATGAGGCTGATCCAAAGGTTGCTCTGCGTCCATATGAGTATACATGACGCCTATCATGTAGCCTGAGTCCGTGTGAGTATGAATAGCTAACTGTTGTCCTTCCATTGAATGGTGATCACCATCCATGATGGTTTGATTGACTTCAATAAAATCCCTATGTGCAAGTGAAACTAAGCCATGATGAGCGTGATGCGCAGGCGTACTTTGATGGTGCTTCTTAGGTTTGGAACTAGTGTCTATAAGCGACTTTGAGTTGGCACCTGCAAGTGCAGAAAAACAGAGGATGGTAGTCAGGCAGAAAAGTCTTCTGCATAGCGTAGCGTGAATATTCATAAGATCCCTTAAAATAGAGCCTAGCATCGGGCGGTCAATTGTTGTTTACCCTCAGCGACAGCTTGCTTAACTTTAGTTTTTGTTAAGTTCAAAAAACGCTGACACGCTAACACAGGGGGCCCATTTTTCGCGGTATCCTTATACTGATTTAGGTATTTGAATTCGTATCTGTTGAGTTGTCTCTTGTTTATTTTTATGAAAGTGACATGGTGGATATTGGCGCTTCAATCGTCTTATGTCTGATGTATTGATAATGACAGAGCAAGGGGAGTGCATCACTAGTGTTTTGCGCTTATTGCTATGGGAGTCGTCATTAAGTGTGGCTTCTTATTGGTGACTTGGCTTTGGAATTTATTGATCACTATTAACGAGTAAAATCAATTTGTGATAGCCCTTTAAGAGGGATTAGCAGTAATGGAAGCTCGCCTGTAATCAGAAATAGCGGAGAGATATTAATGAATTCACGCGTCGTATCATCAATCATGACGTTAGTAGCGGTAGGATGTTCAGCACTATCAGGTTGTTTAAATACCGAATCAATCAATGCTTCAGTGCAGCAACAGGCACTGGAATGGCAAGATCCCAGTGTCTATGAGGTCAATCGCGCACCTGCTCGATCTAACTTTTTTGCGTATGAGTCATTGGCACTCGCAAAGCAGAATGACAAAAAAGCATCTCAAAACTTTCTATCATTGAATGGAGCATGGAAATTTGATTGGGTTGATCGTCCAAGCCGAGTAAAATCAGAGTTCTATGAACTCGATTATGATACATCAACATGGGCCGAAATTACCGTTCCTGGCAATGTTGAACTTCAAGGATACGGCAAACCTCATTATCTCAATATTGATTATGTTTTCCCCGCTAACCAGCCACATATACCAGCCGATTATAACCCCGTTAGCTCCTACAAACGAGTATTCAACCTACCAGACAATTGGCATGACCACCATGTGGTGCTGCATGTTGGAGCAGCGAATTCTGCTTTGTATGTGTGGGTTAATGGCGAACGTGTTGGTTATTCGGAAGATGCAAAACTAGCTGCTGAATTTGATGTGACTGATTATTTAGTTGCTGGAGAAAACACGATTGCTATGCAGGTGTATCGTTGGTCTGATGCAAGTTACTTGGAAGACCAAGATGGCTGGAGTCTGTCTGGAATTGAACGAGATGTGTATTTGTTCGCCACGCCTCGCAATTATATTCAAGATTTTCATGTGAATGCTAACTTGGATGATAATTACCAACACGGTGTATTTGATGTTGAAGTGTCATTAGAGCAACCGCAAGGGATCAGTAATATCCAGTTTACTTTGAACAATGCAAGTGGCGAAACGGTCATATTTCAAAAGGTATCGGTGGATGGCAAGTCTATGGTTGAGTTGCACGCTGAGATTGCTAATGTGGCACAGTGGTCTGCGGAAACACCAAACTTGTATCAATTCCTGATAGAAACGTTTGATGCTGACAATCAACCCTTAGAAGCTTTGCAGCAAATGGTTGGTTTCAGACGCTTAGAAATGCAGAACGGGTTGTTTAAAGTGAATGGTCAAGTTGTGACGATTCGAGGAGTTAATCGGGTGGAACATCACGCGACTGGCGGTAGAACTTTAACCCGTGAAGTGATGGAAAGAGACGTTCAATTGATGAAGGCCAATCACATTAATGCTGTTCGTACCGCTCACTTTCCAAATGACCCCTACTTATATGAGTTAGCTGACCGCTATGGATTGTATGTGATGGGGGAAGCCAATATTGAAGCGCATAAATATATGCAACTGGGGAACGTGCCAGAGCGTAAGCAACAAATTGATGATAGTGATCCCAAAGTGAAAAAAAATGCCAAGGCGTTTGATCGAAAAGCCAACCAGCGTAAATATCATTTAGGGTTTAAACCTGAATGGCATGGCGCTCACATGGCTCGTGTCACTCGGATGGTTGAGCGTGACAAAAATCATCCTTCAGTCATTTTTTGGTCATTAGGTAATGAGTCTGGATTAGGTCCAGTCTTTGAGGATGCGGCCGCTTGGATTAAGCAGAACGACCCAACAAGACCTGTCACTTACGGTGGTTGGGGCACCAAAGATGGCCACAGTCTATTGAGTTACTCCGAGATTTACACTCCCATGTATGATTACCTGTGGGAATTAAAGGATTACATAAAACGCAACCCTGACCGTCCTCTGATTATGGCAGAGTATGCCCATGCCATGGGGAATAGTGTGGGTAATTTGGATAAGTATTGGAAAATAATTTATCAACATCCACAACTGCAAGGTGGATTCATCTGGGACTGGGTTGATCAAGCTTTACTCAAAACCAATGAAAAAGGGCAAAATTACTGGGCATTTGGTGGTGATTTTAATGATGGTAAAAGTAACACTAACTTCCTTGCCAATGGGTTAGTTCAGGCTGATCGGACGCCCAATCCACATTTAAATGAAGTGAAACGTATTTATCAGCCGATTGAATTTGGTGAACTCGATTTGGCGAAAGGGCATGTCAAAATAACCAATCGTTATAATTTTCTGTCTACCAACGGTATCGAATTCAATTGGTCAGTTACCGCTAACGGCAAGCCCATTAAAAATGGAACGGCTGGAACTCTTGATTTAGCCGCGAGCAATAGTGATTGGCTATCCCTGAATACGGGGAAACTGGAGTTTGATCCTTCAATGGAGTACCACCTCAAGATTGAGGCTGCTCAGGTGTCTGCGAGTGGCAAACACACTCAGATTGCATGGCATCAATATCCACTAACTGAACCTGTGAAATTAACAGCGAACATCCAGCCTGGAACTGTGAATATTCATCAAGAGGACGATGTTGTCACCATCAAGGCAAACGAATCGAGTGTAATTTTTAATCAAACTACAGGATTAATTGAAGGTTATGAATACAGAAATCAAGCACTCATGACGGAAGGTTTGAGCGCTAATTTTTGGCGAATACAAACCGATAATGATCGCGGATTTGGCTGGAGTTATGACACCACTGTGTGGAACAAAGCATCACTCAATCAACGTTTAAAGCACTTTCACTTGGATGAGACTCAAAAAGGCATTGCTATTATCAAAACCGTTCATGAGTTAGCCAATGGTATTGGACAGTTCCACACGACTTACACGTTTGACGCGACAGGTAAATTGGTGGTTGATGGTCAACTGGCATTAAGCCAACGCAACTTACCTTTTATGCCTAGATTGGGAATGCATTTTGAAATGCCGAAGGGCTTTGAACAACTGCAGTGGTATGGCCGAGGTCCTCATGAAAATTACCCTGATAGAAAACAAAGTGCGGCGGTAGGGCAATATCAAGCCAGCGTCAGTGAACAAGTGCATGACTACACTCGACCGCAAGAGACCGGTGGGAAAACAGATACGCGTTGGATGATGATGAAAGGAAACTCAGGGGTAGACTTAAAAATTACCTCATCTGAGCTCTTTCACTTTTCTGCATTACCTTACCGTAAATTCGAGCGCTACAACCTAGACACATTGCCATCACATACCGTTGAAGTTCCTGTTGCCAACGTGACAAGTGTTCAACTAGACCATAAGCATATGGGCGTGGGCGGTGATAACAGTTGGGGAGCCAAGCCTCATAAAGAATACCGGATCCCAGCGCAAGACTATCAGTTTAGTTTTATTTTCACACCACTAGCCGAGTAGCGGCTGATGACATATGGGGGGCGTGATCCACTCGGGATCCCGCCACCTGTATGGTGTGTGGTTGAGGCCGTTCAGAATCGTTCATTGTGGCTTTTACATTATTTGCCATATGCTGACTAGACCAAGCAAAAGTATTTCTACTAGTGAATTAGAGGCCCAATGATACGTTGAAAATTACTGCTGTACCGTTGATTCGCGTTTCACTAGGTAAGGCACATAGGCTTGTTCACCCTCTTTTTCTTGTTGATTCGCAAGCGCGCAGGCAAGTTCAGCTGCGTGGATCGCCATTTTTTCTATGGGGTAGTGAAGAGTGGAGAGTTTGGGGCGAGAGTAACGTGCAAGTAAAACATCATCAAAACCAATAACCGAGACATCTCTTGGTACGCAATAGCCATTATCCTCAAGCGTTGAAATGGCGCCGATTGCCATTGCATCGTTATACACAAAAATAGCACTGAATGGCTTATTGCTGGCAATTAATTGCTGCGCTGCGGCTTGCCCCCCCTGTTGATTAGGCTCTTGGGCTTGCAGCAGTTCATTGGCTAATTGTAAGCCATGTGATTGGATGGTTTGTTGGAAGCCTTGCAGACGTTCTTTAGGATCTTCAATGTCATAGTGGCTAGTAATACAGGCAAGCTCTTTGTGCCCAAGGGCCAATAAATGCCGCGCTGCAATTCGCCCACCCTCTAAATTATCGAGCCAAATACAACGTTCGGCGATAGCCTCAATGTAACGGTCTATAATCACGAGTGCTGGAAATTTTTCACATAAGGTGACGAGTTCACTATCAGGTAAACGTTTACTGTGAAGCACAATGACATGACATCGTCTGTCTACTAATGTGTTGATGGCTTGACGCTCCGATTCTGCCGAACTGGCGCCAGTACTCAACAGCATTTGCATGTGTTGCTCTCGCGCAACTTGATCAATTCCTTGTGCAAGGGATGCAAAGAAAGGGTCAGTTAGCTCAGGGATCACAACGCCAATGGTTTGACTGCGTTGCATGACCAACGAGCGCGCAGCTTGATTTGGCCTAAACCCAAGTTCATCCATGACTGCTTGAACTTTTGCTCGCGTCTTAGCACCGACTTTAGGGCCATTATTAATCACCCTAGATACAGTGGCGATGGACACTTCAGCCATCTTCGCGACATCTTTAATAGTAGTCATGTGGAAACGTTATCCTTTTTTATTTGACGTCTCAGTATGGAGAAATCCGCATTGCATTTCAAATAATTTATGATGCCCCACAAAAAACGAATTTTGTTGATAATAATTCTTGAAATAAAAAGGGTAAACGTTTACATTTTTGTCAAAGGGTCAACAGAGAGAATAACAAGATGAATGATACGTTTGATGTTACTGAGCATCCTCACCGTCGGTATAACCCATTAATTAATGAGTGGATATTGGTTTCGCCACACCGCAGTAAGCGTCCATGGCAAGGGCAGGTAGAAGAGCGTGATGAAACGCAAAAGCCCAGTTATGATCCCACGTGCTATCTGTGTGCTGGTAATACGCGTATCAATGGCGAGGTAAACCCCCACTATACCAAGACGTTTGTTTTTCAAAACGACTTTGCTGCCTTGACGGCAGACACGCCATACCATGAGACGGATGATCCCTTATTCAAAATGCAAGCAGAGCAGGGTGAGAGCCGAGTGATTTGTTTTTCACCTGATCACAGCAAAACATTGCCTGAGCTTTCGGTTGAAGCGATTTCCGATGTAGTAATGACATGGCAAGAGCAATCGCAAGCACTCGGAGAGACTTACCAGTGGGTACAGGTATTTGAGAATAAGGGCGCCATGATGGGCTGCTCCAATCCACATCCACATGGTCAGATTTGGGCGCAACAACATTTACCGACCTTGGTGGCAAAAAAGCAAGTTGGCCAGTCGGATTACTGGCAGTCGCAGCACAGCAATCTGCTACAAGATTATGCAGAGCGTGAGATTGACTACAAAGAACGAGTGGTGGTTGAAAATCAAGATTGGTTGGTTGTAGTGCCATATTGGGCGGCATGGCCGTTTGAGACTTTATTGCTGCCTAAATTTGCGATTGCTCGAATGACAGAATTGACGCAAGACAAACGCGATTCACTAGCGGATATGGTAAAGCAGATTACCACTCGTTATGACAACCTGTTTAACACTTCATTTCCATATTCCATGGGGTGGCATGGCGCACCTTACGACGGAGAAGAACATCCTGAGTGGACATTACATGCCAGCTTTTTCCCGCCATTGTTGCGTTCAGCTACCGTACGTAAGTTCATGGTGGGCTATGAAATGATGGCTGAGGCACAACGAGATTTAACCCCCGAGCAAGCGGCACAACGCCTACGCGAAGCATCGAATGTGCATTACAAACAACAGGCTGCGGAGGCTTTACTATGAACCCTATGATGGAAGCATTAATCAATAAAGTACGTACAGGCTTTGAACAACAGTTTGCTACTGCTGCAGAGTATACCGTGCAAGCACCGGGGCGCGTAAACATTATTGGAGAGCACACGGATTATAATGATGGTTTTGTGCTGCCCAGTGCCATCAATTTTCAGACGATTGTTTGTGCCAATAAACGGTCAGATAACGTTGTCCGAGTAGTAGCACTTGATTATGACAACGGTGTGGACACCTTCAATTTAGATGAATCAATCGAGCACAGCGACTTACAGTGGGCAAATTACATCCGTGGTGTGGTGAAGCATTTATTGGCGAGTGGTTATCAATTCGGCGGTGCTGATATTGCCGTCAGTGGCAACGTCCCTCAAGGTGCAGGATTAAGCTCTTCTGCATCGTTAGAGGTCGTGATTGGACAAACCTTTAAAACCTTGTACCAACTGGACATTACGCAACAACAGATCGCCTTGAATGGACAAGCAGCAGAGAATCAATTTGTTGGATGCAATTGTGGGATCATGGACCAATTGATTTCCGCAGAAGCCAAGCAAGGTCATGCATCCTTGATAGACTGTCGAAGTCTTGCGGTTAAGGCGGTTGCATTTCCTGAAAATTATTCCATCGTGATTGTTAATTCGAACAAAAAACGAGGTTTGGTAGACAGCGAATACAATACTCGCCGTGAACAGTGTGAAGCCGCAGCGAATTACTTTAATGTGTCAGCCTTGCGCGACGTCGATATTGCGACGTTCCGTGACCATGAAAATGGCCTGGACCCTCTTATTGCAAAACGAGCGCGACATGTGATCACGGAAAATCAACGAACACTTGAAGCGGCTGATGCCTTGTCTTCTGGCGACATTCAACAACTTCAAGCCCTTATGGCGGAGTCTCACGCGTCAATGCGAGACGACTTTGAGATAACCGTGTTTGAAATTGATCTCTTGGTGGATTTGATCAAAGATGTGCTGGGTTCTGAGGGTGGTGTTCGAATGACTGGTGGCGGCTTTGGTGGTTGCGTCGTCGCTATAGTCCCAGATAAACTAGTGTCCGCAGTTGTTGATGCTGTGAATCAAAACTATGAAAAAGCAACACAATTGACACCATCTGTTTTTGTTTGCACTGCCGAGTCAGGTGCAGGATACATACGTTAATTGAAAGGAATAAATCATGGCAATTTTAGTGACTGGCGGTGCTGGATATATTGGATCTCACACAGTTTTAAGTCTATTGCAACATCATTATGACGTTGTAGTGTTGGATAACCTTAAAAATTCGAGTCAAGAAAGCCTGGAACGTGTGCAAGCGCTGACCCAAAAGTCAGTGACTTTTATTCAGGGCGACATTGGTGATAAAGCAGTATTGAATGATATTTTTAGCGCCTACCCTATTTCTGCTGTGATTCATTTTGCTGCGTTGAAAGCGGTGGGGGAATCGAGCGTCATTCCCCTAGACTATTATGAAAATAACGTGCACGGTACCCTTTGTTTGCTAAATGCAATGCAGAGTCACGGTGTTACCGATTTTATTTTTAGTTCGTCCGCAACCGTTTATGGTGAAGAATCTCCAACCCCTTATCAAGAAACCATGAAACTAGGTACACCCAGTAGTCCTTATGGTGCATCAAAAGTCATGGTGGAACGCGTGATGCAAGATCTTGCCATTGCCAACCCAGCTTTCCGTGGCGTGTCGTTGCGTTACTTCAACCCAATTGGTGCTCATGAGAGTGGCAATATTGGTGAAGATCCAAAAGGGATCCCAAACAACTTGTTGCCTTACATTGCCCAAGTTGCTGTGGGTGTGCGTGAGCAATTAAGTGTGTTTGGTGATGATTATCCCACTCAAGACGGCACGTGCGAACGTGATTACCTGCATGTCATGGATTTGGCCGATGGTCACGTTGCGGCATTGCAGTGGCTAGAGAAAAATGAGTCTTTTGCCGGCTGTGAGGCATTTAATTTAGGTACAGGAAACGCAGTCTCTGTATTGAGTATTGTGAAAGCATTTGAAGCGGTTATTGAGAGACCAATAGCTTATCAAGTTGCACCGCGCAGAGCGGGCGATCTGCCGGCGTTCTGGGCTGATCCTGAAAAGGCCAATACAATGTTGAATTGGCAAGCTCGTCGCTCACTGAATCAAATGATTGAAGACACATGGCGCTGGCAGTCAAACAACCCCAACGGTTACAGTAATGAATCCTAGCCCACTGCAACGCTATACATTAAAAAATCAGCAGGGTATGGAAGTTGAGATATGCAACTTTGGTGCGCGTATCAATAGTATAAAACTTCCCGTCAAAGGGGAGCTAACAGAGATGCTAGTAGCTCCTCAATCTGATGATGATGTGTTAAGTGATCAGAGTTACTTGGGGGCAACCTGTGGCCCCGTTTGTAATCGTATTCAATCAGCACAGTTTTCGCTCAATGATACCGTCTATCAATTGACCAAAAATGACGGTGAGAACTGCCTTCACGGTGGTGAAGGTAATATTGGGATCAGCTTCTGGGATTTACTTTTAGACAACACCGCCCTTGACCAGCAGACGGCCACAGACAGCGTCCAACTTTGCTTGACCTTGCCACATTTAAAGGGCGGATTTCCTGGAAATAGACGAATTACGGTGACTTATACCTTGTCTGAAGATAATGCCCTCAGTATTGTTTATCAGGGTATCAGCGACATGCCAACACCGATGAATTTGACTAATCATGCTTATTTTAATTTGGGGCAGCCTGATATCCTTGAGTTGATGGCTTCAATTGATAGTTCGCAATTCTTAGTGCGTCGTGATGATGGATTACCCACGGGCGAATTGGAAGATTGCGAGGCTATGGGAATGGATATTCAGCAATTGGTCAGCGTGCATGAATTGATCAACGAAAACCAATACCCGCAAATGCAATGCGATAAAGGCGTTGATCACTGCTTCGTATTGGGCGAGAGCCCTTTCTCTCAAGCAAAAGCAAGATTAGTGTCACCGCAAACGGGTGTTACTATGACTGTATTTACTGATCAGCCTGCGATTCAACTTTACACCGGTAAATATCTTCCTAAGGCTTATCACGGCGTTTGTTTTGAGAGTCAAGGTTTCACTGACGCGGTTAACCACTCTGAGTTTCCGAGTACGATAATTGACGAAAAGTCGCCTTACCATCACCAGCTTATCTATCAATTTACGGTAAATTGAGTGCGTTACACCTTGGTTGATAACCAAGGTGGTTGCGCTTACCAATCTAGACATTTATCCTGACGCTGTTAATCATAAAAAGTGCTAGGAGCATCATGCAAATAATCAAGGTTATTATCACCAGTTGTATCGTCACCATTTTTTCTTGTGACTTATTGGCATCCACCAATTCGTTCATCAAAGATAGCCAATCCTCTGCTCTCGCCTACGATATTGTGGCGTCATTAACCACGGAAGTTGGGCCTCGTATTGCTGGGAGTGATGGTGATAAGAAAGCCGTTGTTTGGGCCGAAAAGAAGTTTAAAGCCCTTGGCTACGACAAAATATACAAACAGCCAGTAAAAGTGAGAAACTGGTCACGTGGTGCGGCAAAAGCATCCATTATCAAACCGTATAGTCATCAATTGGCGGTTACCGCCCTTGGCGGCAGCGTCGGAACTGGACCTGAGGCTATTAATGGTCAGGTTGTCATGTTTAATTCCCTCGACGATCTCATCCAAGCAGCACCTGGATCTGTGACAGGAAAAATTGCCTTCATCAATCATCCAATGGAGCGTGATCGGGCTGGACGATTTTACGGTCCAACAGTAAAGGGACGAGCAAATGGCGCGGTAGAAGCGGCTAAGCAAGGCGCGGTTGCCCTTGTGATACGTTCCGTCGGTACCGACATGTCTCGTTTTCCCCACACTGGAATGATGTATTATGGCGCAAAGGTTAAACGTATTCCGGCCGCTGCCATCTCTACTGCTGATGCTGATTTGTTGGCGCGTATTATGAGCAAGGATAGTCAAGTCGAGTTGTCATTGTACGTTGAAGCCACCGAAGGTAAATGGCAAACCTCGTATAACGTTATTGGTGAAATCACAGGAACAGAAAAGCCTGAAGAGGTGGTATTGCTGGGTGCCCATTTAGACTCATGGGACGAGGGAACGGGCGCGTTAGACGACGGAGCCGGAGTGGGAATTGTGATGGCGGCTGGGCATTTGCTGAAGCAGCTAACAGGACAACCCAAGCGTACTGTCAGAGTTGTACTGTATGCAAGTGAGGAGTTTGGGCTGGTTGGTGGACATCAATATGTTAAAGCCAATAAAGATGACTTGAAAAATATCGTTGTTGCCATTGAATCGGATTTTGGTGCGGGTCGGATTTACGCTCTAGAAACACGATTTTCACAGCAAAGCCTTGGCGAATTATTACCCTTGTATTCCACGTTGAAGCCGTTGGGAATTGACCAGAGCCACAATGAATCGCGAGGTGGTCCTGATATTTCTATGTTACCAAAACATGGAGTACCGGTAGCTGCATTAAAGCAAGATGGCACCTTCTACTTTGACTATCATCACACCCCGAATGACACTCTCGATAAAATTGATGTGGACGCCATCACGCAGAATCAGACGGCATATCTCATCTTTGCTAATTTCATGGCCAATGAAGCCATTGATCCGAGAGAATGATTGACCCAGTAAAATCTTTCTTAAGTTCGTCTTGAGAAACAAGAGGTGCGTTATTGTTTATAGATAGAAAATTAGACACACCTCTTGTTGCCCCTCTGCTTAATACGATGTCAACTATCTCGCCGACACGCTGGACGGCAGTGTAATAAAAACGTTGTATTAGATTCAAATAGCGGTCAATGAATCGTCATAGATCTGTCAATTTTTAAACGAATACTATTGCCATCGTTAATGACGGATGACAATCATGGAACAGCGACACTACCCAACCGTTTGGATCTCAGATATTCACCTCGGTTACAAAGATTGTAAGGCAGACTTTTTACTTAGTTTTCTGGATAGCTGTTATATCGATACCCTGTATTTGGTGGGCGATATAGTGGATATGTGGGCACTAAACAAACGAATGCACTGGCCTAAAGCGCACCAAAAAGTATTGGACAAACTAATCTACCTCTCTGAGCATGGAACCCGAGTGATTTACATACCGGGCAATCACGATGCTCCGTTACGAAACTATACAGGGTTTCATTTCGGTAATATTCAACTGCTTGAATCCGCTATTCACTATGGCCGCAACGGTAAACAATACTTAATTGTTCACGGCGACCAATTTGATGCTGACGTGCTTTGTTATGGAAAATGGTTTGCGCTGGTGGGGGACAAAGCGTATGACTTCTTGCTTTGGATAAACCGAATCAACAACGGGATAAGAAGACAATTAGGTTTACCTTATTGGTCGTTGGCAGGCTATTTAAAACGTCAAGTCGAGAGTGCTCGTGCTGCTATTGCACGTTACAAAAAAGCAGGGTGTGCAGAGGCGAAACGTCAAAATCTTGATGGCATTATTTGCGGCCACATTCACCACCCAGAGCAGGACGAGGTTGATGGAATTGAATATTTTAATGATGGAGACTGGGTAGAAAATTGCTCTGCGTTAGTGGAAGAGAAAAATGGTGCCATGTCTCTTGTTCATTGGACAACACCTTCAGCGGTATCAATGCCACCAATGGTTCCAGAAGTGAAACTGCCTCCCCAAGCAGCATAATCGCGGAAAGGGCGTGACAATTTAACGCCCTAAATTTCTATAAAGTGATGTCCTGCGCTTTCATAAAATTGAAACTTCAGTCATACAAGACTGTCATAGTGCCTTGTTACGATTCACCGTTATTACTCATATTTGACATCCGTTCATTGCAAACTGCT
>CAXRGH010000175.1:0-17323 GCA_964230195.1 Alteromonadaceae bacterium | reverse complement strand
TCAAAATAAAGAGAGAATTCGCCACCACTATTTTTGACTAAAATTATTTTATTAGGAGTGTTACCTTGGCTAACATCAAGTCTGCTAAGAAGCGTGCTATCCAAGCTGAAAAGCGCCGCCAGCACAACGCAAGCCGCCGTTCAATGATGAGAACTGGTTTAAAGAAAGTTATTGCTGCGATTGAAGCAGGCGACAAAGCCGCTGCTGAAGCCGCGTTTGCAGCCAGTAAATCTGTGCTTGACCACATGGCAGAAAAAGGTTTGATCCACAAAAACAAAGCTGCCCGTCATAAGAGCCGTTTGAACAAACAAATTAAAGCGCTTTAATAAGACCGTTTTGATTGTGTTAAAAGGCGCTTCAGTGCGCCTTTTTTGTACCCAGCCAAAATATAGCAAGCCATTCGATATCGCGCGTCCGTCCAGCCCCCCCTTTATGGTGTAATAACATCTATCAGTCGTCCAAATTCACAAAACACACGTAGATAGCTCCACAGCGGCCTCAAACGTAATACTATTGCACAACAGACTGATTTAAGTGACATTCTGACGCTTTAATATTATCCTGATACATATCTTTCTGAGCCCAAAGGGAAAAAGGATTCACTGATGGTTAAGTTTTTATTTTTGATACCGTTGACGCTATGTTTAGTTTGGGTCGGCTATTTAAAACAATTCGGATATTCCTTAGAACAAGGGCGCAAAGGATTTATTTATATTGCCATTTTTAGTGGTGTTATTGCTGCCTTTTACGGCGCTCTATTATGGCTTACTCACTTATAAGATGACGTTACTAACGCACGTTTAATGCGAAGCATGCCTCAAACACTGATTGACTAACATAAAAAAAGGCCCTTTATAAGGGCCTTTTTAATCGAACTAATAATGTTAGCCAACTAACGCAAGTAATATACCCGCAGCAACAGCCGAACCAAGTACACCAGCGACATTGGGTCCCATTGCATGCATTAATAGGAAGTTATGAGGATTAGCTTCCAAGCCTACCTTGTTGGCAACACGAGCCGCCATTGGTACTGCTGAAACGCCTGCTGCACCAATCAGAGGATTGATACCACCGCCACTCACTTTATTCATTACTTTAGCCATCAATACACCTGATGCGGTACCGATACCAAACGCGACTGCGCCAAGTCCCAGAATACCCAAGGTTTCAAATGTGAGGAATTTGTCAGCTGACAACTTAGAACCAACCGCTAAACCAAGGAAAATGGTCACGACATTAATCAATTCGTTCTGAGCTGTTTTGCTCAGGCGGTCAACAACACCACACTCACGCATCAAATTACCAAGGCAGAACATACCAACCAGTGGTGTCGCTGTTGGAAGGAACAAGAGTGTTAGCAACAATACTGCAAGTGGGAATATGATTCGCTCACGTTGACTTACCGTACGCATTTGCTGCATCTCAATGGCGCGTTCTTCAGGGGTTGTTAAGGCTTTCATAATTGGCGGTTGAATGATAGGCACCAACGCCATGTATGAATAGGCAGCTACCGCAATTGCACCAAGCAGATCAGGCGCGAGTTTGGATGCCAAGAAAATTGCCGTAGGACCATCTGCACCACCAATAATCGCAATCGCAGCGGCATCCTTCATAGTGAATTCAAGCCCAGGGACCCAGTTCAGAGCAATAGCACCAAATAAGGTTGCAAAGATGCCGAATTGCGCCGCCGCTCCTAACAATAACATCCGCGGGTTTGCAATCAACGCGCTGAAATCGGTCAGAGCTCCCACACCCATAAAGATAAGCAATGGGAACACGCCTGACTCAATACCGACTGAATACACGAGGTACAATAAACCGCCCGGCTCACTAAAGCCTGCTAGCGGAATATTTGTCAGTATGGCACCAAAGCCAATTGGAACTAATAACAAGGGTTCAAATTTACGTACGATGGCGAGGTACAACAAACCTAAGCCAACCAACATCATGATGATTTGACCCATTTCAAAATTAGCTAGGGCAGTAGACTCCCATAAAATCTGTAACTTTTCCATGAATCTTATCCTATTGTCATCACTGGCTGACCAACGGTAACACTGTCACCTTCAGATACATCGATTGTGGTAACTGTACCTGCAGTCGCAGCACGTACCTCAGTTTCCATTTTCATTGCTTCAAGGATCATAACCACATCACCCTCTGCAACAACGTCACCCGCCTTGACGTGTAATTTGAACACGTTACCGGCTAAAGGTGCATTCAATGGTGTTGCAGTGCCAGAGGCTGCGACTGGTGCTTGACCACCTGATAGCCCTTGACCATCGATACTTTCAAGTGAACCATCGGGCCCCACTTCTACATCATAAACTTGTCCGCCGACGCGCACCGAATAGTTCTCAACTTTACCTGACCCTACCACTGCGCCATCAGCAGATGGTGCCGGTTCAAAGGCTTCCGGATTATTTCTATTTTGCAGGAACTTCAATCCAATTTGCGGGAACAATGCGTACGTTAACACATCATCAATCTTATCACCTTGCACATCAATATTGTGCTCAGAAACCAAACCATCAAACGTCTGTGTTAACGAATCTAGCTCATCATCCAAAACATCCGCAGGGCGGCAAGTGATTGGCTCTGCACCGTCAAGCACGCGCGCTTGAAGATCAGTATTAACAGCGGCAGCAGTCGCACCGTATTCGCCTTTCAGTACACCCGCGGTTTCTTTAGTAATTGTTTTGTATCGCTCGCCCGATAGGACGTTGATTACCGCTTGAGTACCAACAATTTGAGAGGTTGGAGTTACCAAAGGAATGAAGCCTAAGTCTTCACGAACACGTGGAATTTCTTTTAGTACATCATCTAGCTTATCAGTAGCACCTTGCTCTTTTAACTGGTTTTCCATGTTGGTCAACATACCACCTGGAACCTGTGCTAATAAAATGCGCGCATCGACACCCTTTAGGCTACCCTCAAATTGTGCATATTTCTTACGTACCTCACGGAAATACGCAGAAATCTCTTCAAGCTGAGTCAAATCTAATCCAGTGTCGCGCTTGGTGCCTTCTACGATAGAAACCATGGTTTCAGTCGCACTGTGTCCGTAAGTCATGCTCATTGAAGACACGGCAGTGTCAAGGATATCAATACCAGCATCAATCGCTTTTTGATAGGTTGCGGTACTCAAGCCCGTTGTCGCATGACACTGCATCGCTAGTGGTAAATCCACTTTTTCTTTGATGCGAGTGACGAGCTCTTCACACTCATAGGGTTTTAGCAAGCCTGCCATATCTTTGATAAAGATTGAATGGGCGCCGAGGTCACGTAATTCCTGAGCCATATCCACCCACAGTTGCATTGTATGCACTGGACTTACCGTATAAGACAAGGTTGCTTGAGCGTGAGCACCAACGTCTACAGCCGCTTTCACCGCTGTTTTTAAGTTACGCACGTCATTCATTGCGTCAAATATACGGAAAACGTCTACACCGTTTGTATGCGCTCTTTCAACAAACTTACGCACGACATCATCGGCGTAATGTCGGTAACCTAATAAGTTCTGTCCACGAAGTAACATTTGTTGAGGAGTATTCGGCATCGCCTTTTTCAATTGACGAATACGATCCCAAGGATCTTCACCAAGATAACGAATACATGAGTCAAAGGTCGCGCCACCCCAAGATTCGATTGACCAATAACCTACCTTGTCGAGTTTTTCTGCAATTGGCAACATATCATCCAAGCGCATGCGAGTTGCAAGCAAAGACTGGTGAGCGTCACGTAGGACCAATTCTGTAATTGCTAATGGTTTAGACATTATTTTTTCCTCGGTGATTAATTTGATGCACGGTATTGTTTAACAGCAATACGAATTGCTTCAACAACGTCTTGATTTAGAGCACTTGATTGAGCTGCTTTCGGTAATTCTTTTGATTCGGATGCTTCAGGGAACTTTTCGCACAAATATGAAATTAATTGTACGGCACCAATCAGTAATGTTAAGAAAACGAACACAACAACCATACCCACGCCGAGTAAAATTGCTGATTCTGCTAATGCAGATGTTATGTTGGTTTCCATCAAAGGACCTCCATAGACAGTTTATTTATCCAGAAATAAGTATCATGTTGCACCAAAAAAAACAACCAGATTGCCATTGTTCGGTGCAAAAGAATGTTATTTTTATGCAAAAAAACTAAATATTTACCCACAATAAACACATAATTAACATAATAATAACAACCAACCCAAAGCAAAATTTTTGCAAAAGGTCATCACGATAACGAGTTCTGAAACCAATTATTGTTCAATATTATACGTTGCTCTTTGGGAATGAAACAGCCATCAGACTAAGACAGATGCACTATTATAGTTGAATATCTTCTATCAACTAAACATGCCTAAAAAAAGTGAATTATAACAACATTCAATCAAGATAGTGATTTCCATTGAGAAACAATCAAGCGACTTAGAAACATTGTTTTTCCTATAAAATATTGTAGACAGTCATTGGTTCTCTCCCCTTTTTGCGGGTTGCACTGGTGACAATCTTATTCAGGTTAAGCAAGATATGCAGTATGCGTAGGATTTGTCGCTTCCTAAGCTGCAAACTTATTCACAAGCGTTCGAGCCACAGAAGCAAAAAAACAATCGGAAGAAGGTCCTTGAGACAAATTAAAATCATGTGAAGATTATTGAAAAAATGGCGCGTGTGGAAGGATTCGAACCTCCGACCGCCTGGTTCGTAGCCAGGTACTCTATCCAGCTGAGCTACACACGCACTGGGGGTGTATTGTATGGCGCGTGTGGAAGGATTCGAACCTCCGACCGCCTGGTTCGTAGCCAGGTACTCTATCCAGCTGAGCTACACACGCGTACAATACAAAATGGCGGAGAGGGAGGGATTCGAACCCTCGGTACGAATTAACGTACGGTTCCTTAGCAGGGAACTGGTTTCAGCCACTCACCCACCTCTCCGTGTTGTTACGTCATAACTTGCGTCACAACGTGGATGCGAAGTTTACTGAAACCTATGCGTATGTCAAACCTTTTTTCATTAGTTTCTACTGATTGATTGCAATTTCAACAGATAGTGTTTTTTTTCACCGCAAACAAGACAGTAGACGCATTTTTCGCTCCTCTATACTGTAGCCAAAGAACCTAAGATTGGCAAAGCAAGCCTAGAGTTTGGCTTAACTTGTTTGTTTACTTTACTCCCGCAACGGCAGCTTTCGCTAACGCTGTAATGTGCTGCCAATCTCCTGCTTCAACTGCATCGCTTGGCACCATCCATGAACCGCCAACACATTGAACGTTCGGGATGGCCAAATAATCATTATATGTCGTTGGACTAATCCCGCCGGTCGGGCAGAACGTGACTTGTGGGAATGGACCCACGATAGACTTTAATGCTTTTACCCCACCTGAGGCTTCTGCAGGGAAGAATTTGAACGTATCATAGTCGTAATCAAGTCCAGTCATTAGCTCAGATACCGTTGCAATACCCGGAATCAAAGGAATCTGACTTTCTTTTCCTGCAGCGAGTAGCCTTTCAGTTAGTCCAGGACTAATCGCAAATTGACCACCGGCGGCAACAACGTCGGCTAACATCGCTGGAGTAGATACAGTGCCCGCACCCACGATAGCTTCGGGGACATTATCGGCAATAGCCTTTATGACATCTAAAGCAACAGGCGTGCGCAAAGTTACCTCAAGGACTTTAATTCCTCCAGCGATTAAGGCATTTGCAAGAGGAATGGCTTGTTCTACTTTAGAAACGACCAACACTGGTACTACTGGACTTGCGGACAAGACTTCCTTGGCCGTGTAACTGGCTTTATTCATAATTTACTCCGATAAACTTTGTGCTAGATAGGCTGCAGCACCAATAAGGCCATGATCTGGCTCAGTGATTAAATAGGTAGGAACAGGTTCAAGATAGGTTTGAAATCTACCTTTGGCTTCAAACGCTTGCCTAAATCCACTTTGTTCGAGGTAGTCAACGAACCTTGAAGCAATTCCTCCAGCAATATAGACACCACCCAATGCACCAGCAGTGAGCGCTAAGTTGCCAGCATAACTGCCGAGGGCGCTGCAAAAAACAGATAGTGCAGCAGACGCCGCTGGACAACTTCCTTCTAAAGCCATTGCGGTGACATCTGATGGCTCAACATCAGAAGCCTCAACCTGATGTGAATCAGCCAATGCATGGTACAAGTTACATAAGCCTCGGCCAGATAAAACTTCTTCTAACGAAGCTCGGCCCTGTGTTTTGTTGAGGTATTCCCAGACAATGAGTTCTTGTTGATTAGTTGGAGCAAAATCCACATGACCACCCTCACCATCTAATGCGTGCCATTTATCCTCGACATGCTCAAGGATAGCAACGCCGAGACCAGTGCCCGGACCAAATACGGCTTTAGTGTGTTGCTGTTTCGGCTGTTGTCCACCCAATAAAAATACTTGCTCGTCAGTTAACGCAGGTAGACACATTGCAATCGCTGTGTAGTCGTTAATGACCTCCAATGTTGTGAGTTCTAATGCTTGCGTTGTTTCTTTTACCGAGAACTGCCAGTCATGGTTAGTCATTGCAATCCAGTCGCTATCAGTAGGGCAGGCAATCGCGATGCAACCTGCATCAAACTGATGCTCCTTGTAAGTGTTAAAGTAGTGTTGTATCGCATCCACAATGGTTGCGAAACCTGCACACTTGTAACGCTGAATATCGGCTAGTTGATTTCCTTCAACTCTTGATAACCTGATGTTTGTGCCACCAACATCAGCAACGAACTTGGCTGTCATCCATGAATCTCCTGTTGGAAAAATAACGAAGACGCACCCTCTTCCGCTCCTGTCGCATTTGCACGCATAGTAGCAAACATCTCGCGGCCGGTACCCTGCCCTTGCTCAATGCTCGAATCAGGAGCAAAGCTCCGCTGTTGCAATTCAGCCTCGTCTACCAACAAGCTCAATTCACCGGTTGAAATATTAAGTTCGATAATATCGCCGTTCTGAACCTTGCCAATGAGGCCACCCTGCGATGCTTCCGGCGTTAAATGAATTGCCGCTGGGACTTTTCCAGATGCGCCAGACATTCTACCGTCAGTCACTAACGCCACTTTGTAGCCTCTGTCTTGTAGCACTCCGAGTGGAGGCGTCAGACGATGTAGTTCTGGCATTCCAACCGCTTTTGGTCCTTGGAATCGAACAACGACAATACAATCTTTATTGAGGTCACCAGCTTGGAATGCTGAGTCAAGTTCATACTGGTTTTCAAACACTACCGCAGGCGCTTTTATGACGTCAACGCCTTCACGCAATGATGAGGTTTTAATCACACTGCGCCCTAAATTACCACCAAGAACGGTTAAACCGCCATCCGGTTTGAACGGATTGCTGCATTTAGCGACAACTTCAGGGTCAAGACTTTCAGAAACACCATCTTCCCAAGTCAACTCTCCATCAACGAGTTTTGGCTCCTTGGTGTATAAGTCTAAGCCTTTACCACAAATAGTGGTCACATCATTGTGAAGCAACTGATTATCAAGTAACTCTTTGAATAAAAGGGCCATACCACCAGCAGCCTGGAAGTGGTTGATGTCAGCCGAGCCGTTAGGGTAGATACGTGTCAGCAACGGTGTTGCCTTTGAAAGGTCAGAGAAATCATCCCAATTAACAATATAACCTGCGGCTTTGGCCACAGCTACAAGGTGCATAGTATGATTGGTTGAGCCACCTGTGGCGAGTAACGCAACGATTCCATTCACAATCGCTTTTGCATCAACCATCTGTCCAATCGGTGTGTAGTTGTCGCCCAACTGGGTAATACGAGCAACTTGTCTAGCCGCTGCATCCGTCAATGCATCGCGTAATGGCGTTCCCGGATTCACAAAAGATGCGCCGGGAAGGTGAAGCCCCATAACTTCAACAACCAACTGATTACTGTTCGCAGTACCGTAAAACGTACAGGTACCCGCCGAATGGTAAGACGCAGATTCAGCCGCCAATAACTCATCTCGATTGGCTTTACCCTCGGCATACGCCTGTCTAACCCTTGCTTTCTCTTTGTTGGGTAACCCTGATGGCATAGGACCAGCCGGGACAAATACCGTTGGTAGATGACCAAAGCTTAATGCCCCCATTAATAATCCGGGAACGATTTTGTCACATATCCCAAGCATAAGAGCACCATCAAACATATTGTGAGATAGCCCGACAGCCGTTGACAACGCAATCACGTCGCGGCTCATTAATGATAAATCCATCCCCGGTGTGCCTTGAGTAACCCCATCACACATCGCGGGCACTCCGCCTGCAACCTGTCCAACACTGCCCACAGCGCTTAATGCTTGCTTAAGCTGATCTGGATAGCTTTGATAAGGTTGATGTGCAGACAACATGTCATTGTAGGAAGTAATAATGCCGATATTAGCCTTAATCATACTGGTTAAACTGGCTTTATCTTGCGCACCGCAGGCGGCAAATCCGTGCGCTAAGTTTCCACAACTCAACGTTCCTCTATACGGTCCTTCTACACGCGCCGCGTCAATTTTCTTTAAGTACTCAGCACGTGTTACTTTACTGCGTTCAATGATTCGTTGTGTTACTTCATTAATGATTGCGTTCATTTGCTACCTTTCCTATGGAGCCCAGACCAATTCAACTTCAGCTTGGTCAATCACTTGTTTAATTGGGAGTGCCTGCTCGGCTTCAAGTGCCGCGTCCAACACAGCCTTCTTCTTGTCACCCGTAATGTGTAAAAATATATGTTTAGCGTTGGTAATGCTTGGTAACCGAAGCGATACTCTTGTATGTGGAGCAGTTGTCGGATTCACTTCGACATAGAACTCATCGGTATCGTAACGGACAGCCTCCGCCCACTCGTTTGAACATGGGAAAATAGAGGCTGTGTGTCCATCCTCACCCATACCAAGAATGACTACATCAAATGGCAATATCGATGTCATTTCAGTAGATGCGTGTCGAATAGCATCATCAACGGTTGCTGCGGTTGTTGGTTTAAGAGAAACATAACGAGCATCAACCGCAAAATTTTGCAAGAGATGTGTTTTCACTAGCTTCTCATTACTTGCATCATCGGCTGGGTCAACCCATCGCTCATCAGCGAGACTCACTACAATATGCTCCCACGGTAGTGCAATGTTTGATAGTTCTTTAAATAAGCCAACCGGTGTACTACCGCCGGATACAATTAAACTTGCTGCGCCGTTCTTTTCAATAGCGCTGCGAAGGATATTGGCTAATTTTCTAGCGAACTTCTTTTCTAGTTGGTTCTTATTAACGTAACGCGATGTCTTTAACATATTATGCTCCCGATTTAGTTTCGTACCATGCGTGATTATCACGAGCGAGTTGTGCTATTGATGCAACAGGTCCCCAAGTTCCGGCAGGATATGAATGAGGAATATCTCGGCTCGTTTGCCACGCATTAATGATACTATCAACCCATTTCCATGCTTCTTCAACTTCATCCCTACGTACAAACAAAGCTTGATTACCCAACATCACCTCAAGTAACAGTTTTTCATAAGCATCGGCAATGCGATCATTACTGAAAGTTTCGGAAAAACTTAAATTCATTTTCGTCTTTTGAAGGTCCATGGAACCACTCGACGTTAATCCTGGAATTTTATTCATCATCATAACTTCAATGGCTTCATCAGGCTGTAGCCTGATAACCAATTTATTACGAGGGATCGAATTAAAGCTGTCTTTGAATAAGTTATGGGGCTGACGTTTAAAGTAGATAACAATTTCGCTGGTTTTACTCGGCATACGTTTACCCGTGCGCAAGTAAAATGGAACACCAGCCCAACGCCAGTTGTCTAATTCAACTTTTAGCGAGACGAAAGTTTCTGTTGTACTCTCGGTGTTTGCATCAGGCTCGTCAAGATAGCCTGGAACTTCCTGCCCAGCAACAAATCCTGCCGTATATTGACCACGAACTGTCTTTTCATGCACGTTTGAACTATCAATTGGGCGTAGTGCTTTAAGTACTTTTAATTTCTCATCTCGGATACTATCAGCATCAAGATCTGCAGGTGGTTCCATTGCAACGAGCGTTAAAATCTGCAAAAGGTGATTCTGGATCATGTCTCGCATTTGACCTGCATCGTCAAAGTATCCCCATCGCCCCTCAATACCAACCGATTCAGCAACCGTAATCTGAACCTGATCAATACTGGTATAGTCCCAGTTTGTTGAAAATAGCGAGTTTGCAAAACGCAACGCGATAAGATTTAGTACAGTTTCCTTGCCAAGGTAATGGTCAATTCGATATATTTGTGACTCGGCAAAGTAAGCAGCCACTTGATCATTAATAATCGCCGATGACGCTAAATCGTGACCAATTGGCTTTTCTAACACAACACGCATGTTGGAATTAATTAGCCCAGCACTTTCCAATCCCTGACAAATTGCCCCAAAAATCGCTGGAGGTGTAGCAAAATAACAGACAACGGTGCGGCCTTCCTGAATCTCTTCCGCAAGTGTTTGGTAATCTGCCGTTTCTTTTAGGTTCACATGTGCATAGGTTAATCGCTGAATAAAACGCTCAAGGACTTCATCGATCAATTCATCACCAACAAAACGCTGAAGGTTCTCAACGACAACATTGACGTATTCTTCTGTTGTCACGTTTTCACGGGCAACACCGATTATTCGAGTATCTTCATGAATCAATCCCGCTTTATCTAACAAATACAACGAAGGTAGCAATTTTCTTCTCGCTAAATCACCTTTCGTACCGAATAAAACAAATTCGCATGCTGACAGTTTGTCATTATGTACCATGCTCTACCTCTCAATATTATGAGTTAAAAAACCACCAAATCTTGTAAAATTACAAAATTTTCTTTCATAACAAGACAACACCCACCAAATTAAACAACAAATGTAATTAATTTACAACATTTTCACAAAATTAAACGGGTGGCAAAATATATTTACGTTCCAATGTGTAAAAAAACTAGAAAATCAGTTAGAAAACGACATAATGGATGAAAATAATTCAAATTTAAGTTGTTATGAACATCATAGAACGAATCACGTTGGCAGAATCCACACTCAGCAAATCAGAAAAAAAAGTTGCCGTTGCAATTCTTGCCGATCCAACAGCAGCTATTCACTCCAGCATCGCAACCCTCGCAAAGGTGGCGTGCGTTAGCGAACCAACCGTTAATCGTTTTTGTCGTAGAATGGATACCAAAGGGTTTCCAGACTTCAAATTACACCTAGCTCAGAGTCTAGCCAACGGTACTCCATATGTGAATAGGCACGTGGAAGAAAACGATGGCCCTAATGAGTACACCAAAAAGATTTTTGAATCCACGATGGCGTCTTTAGAGGAAGCAAGAAAGTCGGTTGATATACAGACCATTAATCGTGTTGTCGACCTGATGACACAAGCTAAGCAGCTCTGTTTTTTCGGATTAGGGGCTTCAGCTGCCGTTGCTCACGATGCTCAGAACAAATTCTTCCGTTTTAATGTACCCGTTAGCTGCTTTGATGACATTGTCATGCAACGCATGAGCTGCATGAATTGCGGCGAAGGAGATGTTGTTGTTTTCATATCTCACACAGGTCGTACCAAGAGCTTGGTGGAAATTGCTAAAATTGCACGCGCAAATGATGCAACTGTCGTGGGTATTACTGCCAAAGATAGCCCACTCGCAGCTGAATGTAACTTTGTATTGTCTCTCAATGTTTCTGAAGATACTGACCTTTATATGCCAATGGCATCACGTATCGCTCAGCTAATATTAATAGACATATTAGCGACTGGCTTTACTCTGAGACGCGGGCCAAAATTCCGAGAAAACCTGAAGAAGGTCAAGGATACCCTACGCGGCTCACGTTATGAAAAAGAGCCTAAGCTAGAAAATAACTAACGCAAAATAATGAATTATTCGTGAATATTGGTGGAGCACAATGACTTTGATCAAATATTCTCGTATCATAATGTAATTAAATTACATATTTCGTGTGCAAATTAGTAAATGTACACAGGAACAGAAAGGTATACCATGTTTAGACGTACTAAAATTCTCGCCACCTTAGGCCCTGCAACTAATTCTTATGAGAGTATCAAATCTGTACTCGAAGCGGGTGCCAACGTAGTTCGTATGAACTTCTCTCACGGTACTGCCGAAGATCACATTGAACGCGCCAACACAGTGCGCAAAGCAGCGGCTGACCTTGGCAAATATGTGGGGATACTAGGTGACCTACAAGGCCCTAAGATCCGAATTGCTAAGTTTGCCGAAGGCCCAATTAACTTAGCTATCGGTGACACTTTCGTACTGGATAGTGCTCTTCCAGTAGACGGAGGCAATCAAGCTGAAGTAGGACTTGATTATAAAACACTTCCTCAAGAAGTTGGCCCAGGCGATATCTTATTACTGGACGATGGACGTGTTCAGCTCCGAGTGACTGATGTTGCCGGTACTAAAGTAATTACCGAAGTGACGGTCGGTGGAAAACTGTCTAATAACAAAGGTATCAATCGTCAAGGTGGTGGCCTTGCGGCGGCTGCATTAACGGATAAAGACAAACGCGATATTGTGACTGCTGCAAAAATTGGTGTTGATTATCTTGCCGTTTCATTCCCGCGCTCAGGCGCAGATCTTGACTACGCAAGAGAGCTGGCTAAAGAAGCCGGTTTGTCTGCAAGCATTGTAGCCAAAGTTGAGCGAGCAGAATCGGTGGTTGATGATGAGTCTATTGACGATATTATTTCTGCATCAGATGCGGTAATGGTAGCACGTGGCGATCTAGGTGTAGAAATTGGTGATGCTGAACTCGTTGGCGTGCAAAAGAAATTGATTTCTCGTTCTCGCCAATTGAACAAGCTTGTGATTACTGCAACTCAAATGATGGAATCAATGATCACAAGTCCAATGCCAACAAGAGCTGAAGTGATGGATGTCGCCAATGCAGTATTGGACGGTACCGATGCAGTAATGCTTTCTGCAGAAACAGCTGCAGGTGATTATCCAACAGAAACCGTCGCCGCGATGGCTCGTGTTTGTGAAGGTGCGGAGAAACACCCAAGTGTTCAAGTATCTCGCCATAGATTAGATGAAACCTTTGGTAGTATCAGCGAAGCAACCGCACTATCTGCAGTGTACACAGCTAATCACCTGCCAGGAGTAAAAGCGATTGTTGCTCTGACAGAAAGTGGTTCAACCGCAAGGTTCATGTCACGCATGACTTCAGGGCTTCCAATCTACGCGTTGTCACGTCACGCTGGTTCGTTAAACACAATGGCATTATTTCGTGGTGTTCAACCGATTTATTTTGATTCGAGTGCTTCACAAAGAGGCCACATCACGAGTGACGTTGTAAGCGCATTAAAAACGGCTGGCGTTGTATCTGTTGGAGATACTATCGTACTTACCTACGGCGATGCGATGGAAACCATTGGTGCGTCAAATACCAGTAAAATTGTGATTGTTGACTAATCCAGTTGCTACGTCGGGTACTGCAATTTCGGTACCTAAGCGACCATGCTGTCAATCAAAGCCAAAACCCAGCAATCGCTGGGTTTTTTGTTGAGATTCGCAGAAAAACTTTGAAACAAAAGAAAAAATAGATTCAATATTTTTAATATTGCAATAGATAAACAATTTGAATTAAGCTTCGCACAACTAAACATAACTCGATACCCACTTTGATTCACAGTTGGGAACATACTATGAACTATACGCTTGTCTACGGTCACCTTGCGACGATTATCCCGGCATTCATACTGGGGACTTATCTTATGTTTTCGCGGAAGGGTTCAAACCCACATAGGCTGATTGGTAAATTATATTTGGCATTAATGTTTGTAAGTGCCGCCATCTCCTTATGGATGCCGGCCTTCGTTGGACCCCGATGGCTCGGTCATTTCGGATTTATTCACCTATTCAGTATTTTAACTATCCTATCTGTGCCCGTCGCCATCATTGGAGTCAGAATAGGAAATTTAAAAGTTCATATTGGCTCAATGATTGGCTTGTATATTGGTGGACTTATCGTTGCCGGCGGTTTCGCCTTGACCCCAGGAAGGCTTATGCACACGTGGTTCCTGTCCTAATAACCATTCAGGGTAAGAACAGCTAAGCGCGTTTGCGAAATGCCGTCAACACAGAGCCTATGACCACAATCACCGCACCAATGTAAGCCCATTGATTCAAATCACTGGCAACGAAGATATTGGGAAAGTAGTGCACGCAGAACGCCATAAATAACAGAGTAAAGATGGGGGTCGCCGCTATAACAGCGCTGACCTTAGAAGCTTCCCATACATTTAAGGCCTCAGTAAACGAACCGTAGGCAAAGACTGTATTAAAACAACAGAATATTAGAGCGCCCAATTGCAGCGTGTTCATGCTGACTAACTGTTCAAGTGATGTTAGTGGTAACAAGCATAATGCTCCTATGCCATAAATGAGGAAAGTGAGTTGCTTTGCGCTATAAACCTTCAGCAGTCGTTTTTGCAGCAGTGCATATAAAGCCCAGGCAAAAGAGCCTAGCACTATTAACCATACACCGGCACTATAATCACTTTCGGTTGAAAATACTCGGTTGAGATTTTCATTAAAAAATACGAGTAAACCAGTGAACAAAACCGTCGCACCGAGGGCCTCTATCAAGTTAAATGATTCTTTGTAAATCACAATACTGCCAATCATTAGCAGAAAAGGCGCAAGTTGAGTGACAACCTGAACGGTTTCCGGATCGATAAACATTAAGCCATAAAGGTTTAATACATAATTGAGTGTTAATCCAAACGCTGCAAGTAACATGAGCCACAATCCTGAGCGCCGGATCTGCGTTACTGATGGAAGTGACTGTTGAATGACTAACGTAATTCCCACCACTACCGCGGCAAATAAAAATCGATAAAACGTGATTGTTTCACCATTCATAGACTGTAATGCTAATGTCAAAAAAATGGGAAGAGCACCCCACAATAAGGTACACGTCAGCGCAAGAAAAAAGCCAAAGAGTGGGCGATAGGAAGATGATGTCAAAGTATAGAACCTATTTGTGTAGTTAACATCGTAAGACGAATAAGAATCTCATTAGTGACGGATGTTATCTAAAACGCTTCACGAAGTGGTCAGCCCACCATAGCGGTCCAATTAACAAAAAGCGTAGATCTTCAAAAAACGATGGCTTCTTGCCTTCAATTTTATGTCCAATAAACTGCACAACCCACATGCTGCAAAAGGTCCATATTGAAACTGAGATAAGGGAATACTGATGGCTTTCAAGCCAAATAATCAGAGCCATGACCAATCCACTAAACACAGTCATGATCGCGGCATGGACTGCAGACAATGTTACGTAGTAAAACATCACAGCAGCAACTACGCACCAGGTGAGATTTAACGGCATGGCGAGATAAGAAAATAAAGCCCACAATAGTCCCAACACACTGGCGTAGATTAAGGGTACAGCAACGCAATGCATCAAAACATTGGTCGAATTTTGATGGTGCTCATTGTAACGACTCATGTACTCATGAAAAAGTGACTGATTTGCCATCCTTTACTCCGTAAAATTAAGGTATCACGCTGACCTTAACACGGTTTTTGACATTTGTGCAGTCGCCTCTCGATTTATACTGGCGACACCATACTCAACCCACTCATCCGTCACGTGCATGCATTTTACTTTCCCTGCGACAAAGTTCTCTTCACCCGTTTTATCGATGGTGTTCAAGATAACGGCATCGCCTTCAGATAGGCAGTGTGAATGACCCGAGCGTTCAATACGAACACGAATGCCACTCGCAGACACATTGACCACCCATACAAATCCCAACAATTGGTTCTTTCGGTTGTATAATTTGCCAGTCAATGAGCTCGACATCCGCTGATTTTCTCGCTGATTAATTTCGTTGATATCTTGAGGAAATTGAAGAGCCACAGTGGAATAATCATCAGTAACGTCGCTCGCGACCGTCGTTGTAAATGACAATGTTTTTCCGGTACCTTTGGAGCACGGAATCTGCACTAAAACCGGTGTGCCGGCACGGAACGAACTCGCTAACGCAGCCATCCCTTTTGCTTCTGAACGCTTACAAAATACAAAATGTGGATAATCAATACCAGCATAGTTTAAGTGTAATTGATGTTTCCCTGTCAATGAACATAGGCTCACATCACAACCTTCCGACACTGAAGAAAACTTACTCACTTGGGTTGACCAAAACTTTTGCAGCATACTGCCCCCCGGGTGCATGACATAATTGTAACCTTACATTCCCTGCAACTGGTGCTGACTGACGCCGGCCTCTCTCCTATCCTTGTTATCGGCAAAGCCAATTCAAAATTGAATATTTTTTAAACAAGTTCAATGAATAGAAACCTCATATTGCAACTTAAAATTCGTTATACTAATGATTCTTAACACATCTAGGATAATCAATGCCCAACGCCAGCCCCACCGTTCACTACGATATTCATGTTAAATCCATTCATCAACGATTATTCGCGATATCACTGTCCGTTCCTGCACATGACTCAAACACAATCAATGTTCGTCTCCCTGCTTGGATACCTGGCAGTTACATGATACGTGACTTTGCCAAACATATCGTCAGCTTGTCAGTCAGGGATAGTAATGCCCAAGGTGTTAATGTCACTCAGGTGGATAAACAAAACTGGCAAATTGATAGTCAAGGAAGAGCACTGGAAATCAATTACACCATCTACGCCAACGATTTATCCGTTCGTTCAGCCTACATTGATGAATCATTTTGTTTTTTCAATGGCACCAGTGTTTTTCTCGCCGTCGATGGTATGGAGTTAACCCCGGTTACAGTGAATGTTGGCCTTCCGTCTACGCAACAGCATTGGTTAGTGAAGACCAGTATGTCGGAAATCGCTGGGACTCAACATCAATATTCAGCAAACGGATATGCGGATCTCATTGAGCACCCTGTATTAATGGGAGAATTACTCTGTCAGACCTTTGAGATGGAAAAAATCACATTCGAAATGGTGTTTGCGGGTTTGGGGAGCTACCCGGTTGATATCAATAGGGTCTGCCAAGATCTAGCCCCTTTATGTCAACATCATATTGATTTCTTTGGCAGTGCGCCAGACATTGACTACTATCCGTTTCTCACCATGGTCACTCAAAATGGGTACGGTGGTTTAGAGCACGATAGCTCAACAGCACTCATGTGCAGTAAAGACATGCTGCCTCACCATAATACATCTACGGCGATATCTGACGATTATCAAGATTTCTTATCGCTGTGTAGCCATGAATTTTTTCATACCTGGCTCGTCAAACGCATTAAACCGGACGTCTTTTATAACCTATCACTCCAGCAAGAAGTCTA
>CAXRGH010000174.1:0-4899 GCA_964230195.1 Alteromonadaceae bacterium | reverse complement strand
CGGTCTAAGAAATCAATCGGGAGCATTTGCATTATTTAACTACCCGAACTTTCGATTTAGACCCGCTCAAAATGATGCGCTCCATGTAGATCTATGGCGTGATGGTGTCAACTTGTTACGCGATGGTGGCACTTTCAGTTATAACGCAGGCCAAGATTACATTGACTACTATGGCGGTACACAAAGTCATAATACCATCCAGTTTGACGAACACGAGCAAATGCCAAGGCTTAGCCGCTTTTTATTAGGTGCTTGGTTAAAAGCAAAGAACGTCAACTTTGATGAGCGTCAGCTTAATGGACAAGCGGGTTACCGAGATTATCTGGGATGTCAACATCACAGAGAAGTCTCTCTTACGGAAACGTTCTTGAGGGTAACAGACAAAGTACAAGGATTTAAAAGTAAAGCTGTGCTGCGTTGGCGGTTAAATACTGATAATTGGCAGGTTCAGGGACAAAAAGTGACTAATGGTCATCACAACATCTTGATCAATAGTGATGTAAAGATTGATCGCTTAGAAATCGTAGAAGGCAGGGAATCTCGTTATTACTACCAAGAAGGCTTTATCCCAGTTCTTGAGGTGGAGATTTCCTCAGATGGCAAAATTACAACAGAGTATCAATTTCACACATGAATATTCTTTATTTTCATCAACACTTTTCAACACCGAAAGGTTCAACAGGGATCCGTTCCTATGAAATGGCTAAGCGTCTAATTCATCATGGGCATCATGTTACTATGGTCTGTGGCACTTATGGTGGTGGAGAGACATGTTTAGATTCGACTTTTGTTTCTGGTAAGCGAGAGGGTATCGTCGATGGCATTCGAATCATTGAGTTTGATTTGGCTTACTCAAACTCAGATGGTTTTATTAAACGCAGTATGACGTTTATTAAGTTTGCCTTAAAAAGTATTGGCCTTGCCTTCACTGAAAAATACGATGTGTTGTTTGCAACCACAACACCTTTGACAGCGGGCATTCCGGGTATCTTTGCTCGTTGGTTGCGTGGCAAACCATTTGTATTTGAAGTGAGAGATTTATGGCCAGAACTGCCGAAAGAAATGGGCGTAATTAAAAACCCTGTCATTCTTGGTTTGATGTCGTTTTTAGAGTGGGCATCTTACCGAAGTGCGCATCGTTGTATTGGTTTATCTCCCGGCATTGTTAATGGCATTAAAAAGCGTGGCGTGGACGAGAGTAAAATAGCCATGGTGCCAAATGGTTGTGATTTGTCTATCTTTAGTCAACCAAGTGAGCCTTGGCGCCCGGAAGGCGTGAAAGAAACCGATCTGATGGCGATTTTCACTGGAACCCATGGAATGGCAAATGGCCTTGATGCCATTTTAAATACGGCAGTGGAGCTACAGAAACGTGGTCGAAAGGACATTAAGTTAGTTTTAGTAGGGCAAGGTAAATTAAAACCTGATCTGGAGAGAAGGGCGAAAGAACTTGAATTGAGTAATGTTGTGTTTCATCCTCCGGTAAACAAGCAAAAGTTATCTGGTTTAATGGCAAGTGCAGACATTGGCATGCAAGTACTGGCGAATATACCTGCCTTTTATTACGGCACATCACCTAATAAGTTCTTCGATTATATCTCTGCGGGTCTACCAGTTATTAACAACTACCCTGGTTGGTTAGCGGGAATGATTGAGCAAACGCAATGCGGATTTGCAGTTCAGCCAGATGACCCAATTGCTTTCGCTGATGCATTGGAAAAAGCAGCTAATCATGGAGAAGTTCTTAGCTTGATGGGAGCAAACTCACGAAAACTTGCAGAGAGTCAGTTTGACCGCGCGCTATTGGCTGATAAATGGGTTGATTGGGTTACTGGCGTTAATGCAGAAGAGGGTAATACGACAGATATCCATACATCAAAGGTGAAAGATGAAAAGACTGTTTGATTTTCTCGCGTCTCTTGTCGCGCTCATTCTGTTATCTCCTATCATTGCATTAGTCGCTTGGAAGGTTCGTAAAAATCTGGGTTCTCCGGTTCTATTCCGTCAAACGCGTCCGGGTTTGAATGGAAAACCTTTTGAAATGATGAAGTTTCGCTCCATGAAGGATGCGGTCGATCAACAAGGGAATCCACTACCGGATTCTGAGCGTATGACGCCCTTTGGCGATAAGCTAAGAAACAGCAGTTTAGATGAACTTCCAGAACTATGGAATGTGTTAAAAGGGGAAATGAGCTTAGTTGGACCTCGTCCATTGCTAATGCAATACTTACCTCTTTACAGCAAAGAACAATCAAGACGCCATGATGTTCGTCCTGGTGTTACTGGCTGGGCTCAAATCAATGGCCGCAATGCAATCAGCTGGGAAGAAAAGTTTGCCTTAGATGTTTGGTACGTAGACAACAGATCATTGTGGCTTGATATTAAGATTCTTTTTATGACGGCAAAAAAGGTCTTTGTGAAGGAAGGCATATCTGCAGACGGTCACGTCACAATAGAGCCATTTACGGGCTCTGAAAATAAAGGCAGTCGTCAATTATGAAAAGCTGCGCCATTTTAGGAGCTAGTGGACATGGCAAGGTAGTCGCAGAAATTGCAGAGCTAAACGGCTTCCAACATATCATATTTTTTGATGACCGTTGGCCAAGTTTAAGCTCTGTTGAGCATTGGGATGTCTCTGGTGATACTGCTACACTTTTGGCAAAATCAAGAAAATATGATTTAGTAGTTGTTGCCATAGGCCATAACGCTACGCGCTGTGTGAAACAACGTGAGTTGAGTGCAGCAGGAGCCAACTTCGATGTGCTGGCTCATCCAAGTGCAATAATCAGTAAATACGCCAACATCAAAGTAGGAACTGTGGTGATGGCCAACGCAGTCGTGAATCCATTTAGCCATATTGGGGCGAGTTGTATTATTAATTCAAGCTCTATCGTAGAGCATGATTGTAAGCTTGCTGATGGAGTTCATGTTTCTCCTAATGCAAGTTTGGCTGGTGGCGTAGAAATTGGTGAAAACTCTTGGATAGGCATTGGTAGTCAAGTTAAACAATTAGTTGAAATTGGTCGCGAAGTAACTGTTGGAGCTGGTACGACAGTAATCAATCATGTACCAGATTTTCATACTGTTGTTGGTTCACCTGCTAAACAATTATTTAAATAATAAGATAATATATAGGTAACAATGTGTTAAACACACCATTTTCGTCATGGCCTTCTTTCACTGAAGAAGAAGCAGACAAGATAAGTGAAGTTTTACTCTCTAACAAAGTAAACTATTGGACTGGAACCGAATGTCGAGAATTTGAAAAAGAATTTGCAGTATATACTGAATCAAAATATGCAATCGCTTTATCAAATGGCACTGTTGCATTAGATTTGGCATTTCATGGCATAGGGATTCAGCCTGGCGATGAAATTATAGTTACTTCTCGGACTTTTCTTGCGTCTGTTTCTAGCATTGTAAATGCAGGGGCAACTCCAGTATTTGTTGATATATCTAGAGATACACAAAATATAACACCTGAAGATATACAAAAAGCTATATCCACCCATACAAAAGCAATCGTTTGTGTGCATCTCGCTGGCTGGTCCTGTGAGATGGACGAAATTATGCAAATCGCTGCCGAGCATGATTTGTTTGTAGTTGAGGATTGTGCGCAAGCGCATGGTGCAAAATACAAAGGACGCTCTGTTGGTTCTATTGGGCATGTTGGGTGTTGGAGCTTTTGTCAGGATAAAATCATGACTACCGGTGGGGAAGGTGGGATGGTCACCACCAATGATGAAGAGCTTTGGAAAAAGATGTGGGCCTTTAAAGACCATGGTAAATCATTCGATACGGTTTACAATCAAGAACATCCTCCTGGTTTTAGATGGTTGCATGAGTCATTTGGTACTAATTGGCGAATGACAGAAATTCAAGGTGCCATTGGTCGTATCCAGCTCAAACGGATGCCAGATTGGACTTCAAAACGAAATCAAAATCAAAAAGCCATCTGGAATACAGCAAAAGCATTAAATGGAATAAGGGTTCCTAAGTTTCAATGCGCTTCTTGTACAGGTTGCGATGATTCTACAAAATGTGTGCATGCAGCATACAAGTGTTATGTCTTTGTCGAGCCGGATAAGTTAAATAAAGGTTGGACTCGAGATAAAATCATTGATGCGATTGTTGAAGCAGGTGTTCCTTGTTTCTCAGGTTCATGTTCAGAGGTATATTTAGAAAAAGCATTCGATAATACTGCTTATCGCCCGGAAAAAAGACTTCCTATTGCCAAAGAGCTTGGCGAAACATCATTGATGTTTCTTGTTCACCCAACACTAACTGAGTCAGAGATTCAAAAAACATGTGATGTTTTATCTGAAGTCATGGCCTTAGCATCCATGCAAAACTAATTTCTGATTTGAAGTTAATGAAGATTACCATCCTTGGATAGCTTTGATTATTTTATTTTCAATTAAATTTCTTACAGATTCGTTAGTTATAACTACAAATAATAATTTGATATCTATTTATTTTATTAAACTCATTTACTCTTTTAATTTTAAAATATTCATAATTCGAGGTTAATATGAACCTAACCCACCTCAAGGCTCTGGAAGCCGAGGCAATTCACATTATTCGTGAAGTTGCCGCTGAGTTTGACAATCCGGTAATGCTGTATTCGATTGGTAAAGACTCCTCAGTGTTATTGCATTTGGCGCGTAAAGCCTTTGCCCCTGGTAAAATCCCTTTCCCCCTCTTGCACGTCGATACGACGTGGAAGTTTAAAGAGATGATTGCCTTTCGTGACCGCATTGCCGATGAGTATGACGTGGACTTGATTGTGCATATCAACCAGGACGGGGTCGATGCCGGCGTGGGACCGTTTACCCATGGCAGTTCAAAACACACCGATGTGATGAAAACAGCAGCCTTAAAACAGGCGCTTAATGCCGG
>CAXRGH010000173.1:0-17798 GCA_964230195.1 Alteromonadaceae bacterium | reverse complement strand
CTGTTCACGCAGTGACTGGTATTGACCATGTTCTTCGACTTTTTCTGCAAGTAATTGAATATGGGGATACTTCACTAACAATCGTTGTAATGTGCTCAATTGCTCCGGATCTGACTGCAGCATGTCGAGCTTTATAATTTTCACGAAAGGAAAAAAGTGATGCCATGCTTTGTCGTCTACGTAATCGTCCAGTGCAACCGTGTACCCTTTATCATTAAGCTGCTTAACCGATTCGAGAAGACGTTTTGTGGGACGGACAGTTTCAAGTATTTCAACCACAATCTGTTCGGGTGAAAAAAGAAAGGCTTTTCCCTCAATGATGGCTTTATGGGTGAAGTTGATGAAAGCCAGTTTGTTATCAGTTAGTGAGGCTAATCCATTATTGAACTGAAGGCCACTGATCAGTTTTGTGGTGGCAATATCACCATCCATATCACTGGGAAAAGAATTACTTCCGCTAGCGCTATTTCTGAACAGCAATTCATAGGCTACGACATTCATGTCTCCATCAAAGATTGGTTGTCGTGCTACAAATAAGCTCACTTCAAATTCCTTTCCGACGCTTTATTTTGATCAACTTACTAACCAGTATAATGGTTATTGAACTCATTAGGAACCCTGGAATCATTGAATATACAATGTTGGATAAAGGTTTTTCTCCAATAAAAATAGGGACATACTCCCAAATAATGACCGTTGCTGCGCCGACGATCACGCTTGAGATTGCAGCGAGACTTGTCATGCGTTGATAGTAAAGGCTTGCAATGATTAGTGGGCCAAAAGCAGCACCAAAACCGGCCCAAGCGTGTTGTACGAGTTTAAGTACGCCAGAGGTGTCATCCATAGCAATTATCGTGGCGACGATTGCGACAGCAATGACACCGAGTCGAGAAATGCTCACAGCCACTTTGTTGGGAATGGCCTTTTTGGAAAAAGAAATCACTAAATCCTCAGACAAGGCGCTTGCCGTGACTAATAATTGTGACGATATCGTGCTCATAATTGCTGCTAAGATTGCTGCTAGACACACGCCCGCAACGGCAGGTGATAATAAATGCTGCGATAATACGATAACGATGGTCTCAGGGTCGGTGAGTGTTAGATCAGTTTGTTGAACGATTAAAATGCCTAATAGTCCAATGAGAATAGTGCCGGTCAGAGACAGTATCATCCAACTCATACCAATACGTTGTGCTGATTTTAATTTATCAACATGTTCAATCGCCATAAATCTGACAAGTATGTGAGGTTGACCAAAATACCCAAGTCCCCACGCTAAACTAGACATCAGCGCAAGTGGCGTGATGTTTTGCCAACTGAACAGGTGTTGTGTTTGATCAGCGAGCAATGATATCGAGTCTACTGGACCACCAAGCGACGACATAGCAATCACGGGTAAAAGGATGAAGGTTGCAAGCATTATACAGCCCTGAACAAAGTCAGTTAAGCTAACGGCTAGAAAACCACCGAGTAAGGTATAGGCTAAGATGACAGTAACCGTTGCGATTACACCGACACTGTATGGTAAGCCAAACGCGGCTTCCGCTAATTTACCACCGGCCACCATACCCGAGGCCGAATATATAGTGAAAAAGATAATAATGACGGTTGCTGAAACCATTTTCAGAAGCTGACCATGAGAGGGAAAGCGTTGAGCGAAGTAGTCAGGTAGTGTGATGGCATCGTTTAGCGCTTCGGTCATGATCCGCAATTTTGGTGCTACCCATTGATAATTCAAGAGCGCCCCCAGTGTTAATCCTATTGCGATCCAAATATTACCGAGTCCTGAAACATAGACGGCACCAGGGAGTCCCATGAGAATCCATCCGCTCATGTCTGAGGCGCCTACTGATAGCGCGGTAACTGCAGGGCCTAACTTTCGGCCACCCAGCAGATAACCATGACTGCTATTCGCAGATTGTCGAAATGCATATACGCCGATGGCGAGCATGATGGCGAAGTAGGTTGCTAGCGATGCAAGCGTGTGGATGTGCACATTCAACGGATTTTCCTACAATATTCTACTGTTGGTTGTGCATTGAGTGTAGCGATGACCGAAACCTAAGGCAATACCCAAGTTAAGATGTTCAATTGAGTGACTGGAATCACCCCCTAAATTTGAAACGATAACTTATCTTTGAGTTTTTGTTTCGCTTGTTGCAGGTTAGCCTGATCTTCGCCGACTAGATAAACTTGTCTTGACTGGTTCTGCATCGGTACACCGATTAATTTTCCATCCTGACTGGATGATAATAATTCATTTGATTGTTCTGGCAGTAAATAAACAGAAACCGGAGCATCATTGACTTGTACGATTAAATGCATAATGGATTGATTTTTCAATCTACATGGTTTGACAAAAACAACCTGTCCAATATTACCCTCTAGCTTTGCACCAAAGGCTTCTAATTGCTGGTTCACCGTGTTGTAGCTGATCGGTGACGACAGTGAATGCACATGGCTCGCATGGTCAAATGCTGAAACAGCGAAGTTTTGGTCATGACGAGGCTGTAATAGCAGTACTAAAACTGCTAGCACAACGGAGGCTGCGAGGGAATAAATAATCGGCTTTTGATTCTTTGGAACGGAAGGTTTAACGATGGTCTCATCGTCCGGTATCGCAAGTAATCTGGCCTCAAAATCCGAAGGAAGTGACACATCCAACGCCTTTTTAATCGTGTTATCAAGATTTTCAACTTCTTGTCTTGCAGCTTCTAATTCAGGGCTCTTTGGTTGATTTTCACGTTTTAATTCGTCGGCACTAACACCTGACATCAGCTTGCGTAGAGTGATCTCATCCATGATGTTAGCTCCTTTGTTTTTCTGTTTGATTGACAACGTGGCACAGTTGATTACGGGCGCGGTACAGGCGTGTTAACACGGTTTTTTGATTCAGTGATAGGGTTTGACTGATTTCGACAGTGCTATAGCCGAGAACAATCTGAAGTAACAGTGGCTCTCGGTATTCCTCACTCAACATCATCATATGCTCTCTAATCTCGGTGGTAATCAACTGTTGGTCTGACATAGTCTTCTCATCCTCAATGTGGATAAAATCAATGTCTACCAAATCAAATTGCTTGCGCTCAAAACGACGTGCATTTTCTCGACGAATAATGGTGATAAACCATGCCTTAGCAGATTTATCGTCTTGCAGTGAGTCAATTGATTTCCATGCTCGTAAGAAGGCTTCTTGAAGCACATCTTGAGCGATGGAAGTATCACCAATTAACCAGCAAGCGTATTTGTACAAGTCTGCGTGATATCGCTTGACCAGTGTTTCGTATCGCATTCTATTTGTAGACATAAGAGTAAGACCGATGAACACCTGAGATTATTTCAGAGTCAAATCATAATTATATAATTCAGTGTTAAGTGTATGAGGTTTGGCAAAAAATTGATACTAAAAATAGTCAGCCAAACCTCATAAAACTCAGCTTTTCTCGGGATAAAGAGGATTAAGGCTAGTAGCGCTTCTTGACGATGACGTTGGCTTTCTTAGCTTTGAAAGCACATGTTTAATGTTATTCCAATTAAGTGTAGCCTTGTTCTTTCCGTAAGTTGTAGCTTGAAGCTGTCTTACTGCCTCTGTCAGTTCCGCGTCGTTTTCAGTCGATAAGCACTCTTCTAAGCTCTGTCTTTTCGTACCTTGAATGTTATTCAAGTAATTCTTGAGATGGCTCAGTATTGTAGATGGTACTTGATTGGACACCGCTACCATTAACTGCTGATGCGAAACCAGGTCAACTGATGTTTCGCTCTGATGAGAACCAATATTCTTGACTGACACCGAGAGCCGCTTGACGTGCAAGCGCCATGAAATCAAGGTTATCAGCCATAAACCAATCAAGGCACCAACAAGAATCAACAACTCAATAGACTCTTGCCTGTTGGCCGATTGGTTACCTGAGTCGGAGTTGGAAACTGCGAGTTCGCCGTCATCAACGTTTGCTTCAGAAGGGACGACACAGGCTACAGTATCTTCGTTATTGGAGACTGATGGTGCGGTGGCCGGCAGAGCGCTCTGAGTAGCAGGTTCCGTTGCTGAAGGTTTTACGGTGATGGTTCGAGCTTGAATGGTAGCGAATTCTGTTTTTTCTGTGACAATGTTGAACCACGGGACTTGGACTTCCGGGAGAACAAAGGTACCGGCCTTATTGGGGATAACCGCTTCAGATTGAATACGACGAGCGATTAAACGGCCATCTCTCAATTGAGATTGTACCTCTGGTTGATCAGCATAAACTTTCATTCCTGGAGGATACTGAGTTTTAATTTCGGTTAATTGCTCTTCTCTCAGACCGAGTGTTGTTAACGTCAGCGTTCGAGTGATTGGCTCCCCAACCATAAAGACTTGAGATTTGTTCGCATCACTCCAAGTTTCTTGAAGTTGTACAAACTCGGCAGGCATCCATGGATAATCAATATTGGCGGGAACGGGCAATACTTTTATACGAGTTTCCTCACCTTCAACAGTGATCGGTTTGGTTGAGCGAAACATACCGAATGACTGCCGTGAATTGTCCACCATCTCACCATCAAAAATAGGGCTTGTTAAGGTGTAGTCACCGTTATTTTGAGCAATGATTGCAAACGACCATGTATGCACAGTGAATCTCTGACCGTCACGTATTTCACTACTGCGTTTATATTCTCCAACCTCTTGGATATCTGCATTTTCCATTGTTGGTGGTGTTAGAGTACCTCTTTCAATCTGCTCTTTGGTGTAGAGTTTTACAGTGTATGTTATTTGTTGTTGCACATAGACTTTAGAAGCGTCGGTTGTAATTTCGATAAACGAACGTTGATTACTTTTTTGGCTGCTGGTAAGCGGCATAACTAAAACATTCACCAAATCGCTTGAAACATTATCCACCTTGAATTGAGGGATAGTAAGTCGACCAGCACGTTTTGCTCGTATCATGGTGGTCCATGTTGTGGTTCGAGTGGATTGACCATTCATAATACTACGTTGACTGGAGACGCTCGGTGAACGGTACATAAAATCTTGCTTCAATGGCGAGAGATCTAAGGCACTAGCGGCTGCTTTATCATTGGCAATAATTTCGAGTGTAACCCACTCGTTAATCAGAAATTGCTTGTGCTCGACATTCACTTTTAGTTGGCTAACTGCGCTGTGAGCGGGCAGGGAAATCTGAATAGCGCCGATAAAAAGAGCGATGAAAAGGAAATATTGTTTACGGATATCCATGAGTTGTACCTAATTTATCGTGAGCGAGTGTCATATCGGCGTTTCTGATATTCTAGTGCCATACGTTTTTTCAATAAGTAAGCGGGGTCATCAGTGACCTTGTTGAGTAACAATTGCATTTGTCGCTGTTGTTCTTTTTCAGCCTCTGTCATTGGTTGTTCTATCGCGTCAAGGGTCTCTTCTTCAGCGCGATTACTGGCTTTCTCTTGCTCCTCTTGGTCTGCTGTTTGCTGATCTTCGGAAGTGTCACCTTGTTCTTGATCTTGTTGTTCGCCTTGCTGAGATTGTTCTTGCTGCTGTTCTTCACTTTGTTCAGCCGAATCCCCATTTTGTTGTTGGTCTTGTTGGGCGTCATTTTGGTCATTATCGGACTTTTCTTGTTCACTCTGATTGTCGTCCGATTGTTTGTTGTCTTGCTGTTCTTGGTTGTTTTGTTCTTGTTGCTGTTTTAAAAGTTCTTCGGCAAGGGCTTTGTTGGCAATGGCATCTTGATGATCGGATTGCTGTGATAGCGTTTTATTGTATGCCTCAATCGCCTGTTCTAAGTTACCCTGTTTAAGCTCTGCATTGCCAAGGTTATATTGCCCGTCAGCATCTGTGAATTGAGAAAAAAGCTCAGCAGCGGTCTCGTATTCACCGTTTTTATAGTGAGCAATCGCTTTCCAACGGGGATCCTCAAAGGTTTCACTTGCGGCTTTAAACTCGCCGCTGTCAAACGCGTTAGCGGCTTGCTGATTTTTCGTTTGCCACAGGTCGTTCCAATCGAACGCGTAGGCCGGCGAAGGAGCGAATTGAACTACAAATAAAAGGGCTAGGGAAAAGATAAGCCCCTTTCTAAACAGTAATGAGAGTAATGGCACTAATACTATGAGCAAATAGAATCCAGCATCAAGCCATTGGTCACCTTGGTTGTCATCGGCGTTGTCGGTGTCTTCAATATCGGTATCAACTGCAAAGGTATTGAGTAGGCGACTAATATCACTATCGTCTATCGTGATAGCGCTAAAATTGCCACCTGATTTGTTAGTTAATGAGAGTAAGTGTCGAGACTGCATTCGAGGCACTTCAATATTGCCTACACTATCTTTGTATAATTCACCGTTTGCTAGTGTGATGGGGGCTCCTTTTGCTGTTCCAACACCTAATATTGACACTCGAAAAGGGATAGTTTCAATTTGTTTCTGCAGCGGCAGAACATCTTTTGCCTCAATACCGTCCGTTATCCAAAAGATATCGCCTTGCTGATAACCTGCGTTACTCAACAATTCACTGGCTTGAGTTAAACCTGTACTGGGCTCGTCACCTGAAACGGGCATTATTTCGGGGCTCAGGCTAGGGATCATGCTTAACAGGTTATTGGTATCTGTAGATAGTGGACTGATAGTAAATGCATCACCAGCATAGACGACTAATCCTGTCTCCCCTTCAGCAAAACTATTCAATAAATCAATTATTTTAAACCGTGCACGAGTTAATCTGTCAGGCGAAATATCGGTTGCTCGCATCGAAATTGAGAGGTCGAGCACAACAACCCTTCCTTTATGCAACTGATAAACAGGTTGGGGAAGTTTTTCCCATGAGGGACCGGCCAACGCGATGACAGTGAGTATGCTAATGACAGCACCTATCCAGTAATAATGACGTTGGATCTTGTGTTGAGATTGACTCACTAAATGGGATGCTAAGTGGTTTGCAAGAAAGGCTTGCCATCCCGAATGTTTTGACTTGATATAGTAAAAAGACACTACTGCTAACAAGACTGCAGGTAAGGCATAGAGCCATAGCGGTCTCAAAAAGTGAAATTGATCAAGATTTTCCAAGACGATACCTCATCACACTAATAAATCCAGACCATAGAGCGGGCGTGAGCAGCAGCACAGCAATTCCAAACGCTAGGGTTAATGGGTAATGAAACAGAGAGCGCAGCGGCCGCATTTCTTGAGTTTCCCGTGCGACGGGTTCCAGTTTATCCAATGCTTGATAGATTTGTGCTAACCCTTCGGTATTTTTCGCACGAAAATATAAACCGCCAGTTTCTTCCGCAATTCGAGATAGCATGGCTTCATCTAATTCTTTTGATGGATTAATTTGACGTTGACCAAAAAACGTTTGTTGCATCATAACGTCAGCACCAACCCCGATGGTATAAACGGTCACGCCTTTTTGTTTGGCTAACGTTAATCCTTCATCGGGTGATAAATTGCCCGCTGTGTTTTGACCGTCGGTTAATAATATGAGTACTCGGTTACTCTCTTCTTTTTCTTCAAATCGTTTGACTGCAAGACCAATGGCATCACCAATTGCAGTTTTGTCACCCACCAAACCAATTTCGCTGTCCAGTAACAAGGCGTTGACGGTTTCTCTGTCGTAGGTCAGGGGTGTTTGTTGATAAGCCGTGTCTGCAAATAAAATTAAACCAATACGATCGCCAACGCGTCGCTTGATAAAATCTTTCATCACGTATTTGATCATCACCAGTCGATCAACGTTACGACGATTAATTTCCATGTCTTCAATCCGCATACTGCCAGACAGATCCACCGCAACCATGAGATCTCGACCTTCATTTGGAATGCTAATGGGGTCACCCAACCATTGAGGGCGAGATAAGCCAGTTAACAGCAATAGCCAAATAAGTATCATGCTAAAACGTTGGAATTTTCTTGCTCGCTTCTGTTGAGAGACATTGTTTGATTGGGTTGGTAAAAATGGGACTTTCAACGCATGCTCTTTTTGTTGCGCAGGTGTCGAAAGTTTACGAACAATGATGGGTAAGGGCAGTAACAGCCAAGCCCATGGCCAGACAATCTCAAACATCCGAAGCCTCCCCACTGTTGCCTTGGTCACTTGTTAACAACGATGCATATTGCTTTTTCCGGCTGTGGTTCAATGCTGACACTATCCATTGTTTCGCCAACCTTTGATATTGAGTGAGCACAAGCTCTTCGTGAGTCCGCTGATACTGATTCTTTGCTAAGGTTTTCATATCGCTACTAAATGCGCTAGCCTCTTTTTCTGGTATGAGTTTAGTCATCCAGTTTATCCACTCATCACCAGAGAGAGCTTGAATATCACAGGCGGGTAAATGGGTCATGGCAACGCGTTTCATCAGTATCATGATTTGCATGGGCCAGTTATCTTGTGCGGCTAGCTGCTCGATTTCGTTCATCAAGTGGCGCTGAATACGACGTCGTTGTAATAGCCTAATGGTCAATTTGGCGATAATGACCACGACCATTAGTAATAGCAAAAGCGATATCCACCATCCCATGGCCATAGGAAATTGAGAGATAGGTTCAGCGAGGTGAATGTCACGCATGTTAGCGAGAGGATCGTTGTTCATACTTTACCCTCGAATTGCGATAATAACGGCTCACCAGCATTGATTGAAATGACTTGGCACTGGGAGCGCTTGAGTCTTTCAGTAAGCGTGTTCACGTGAAGCCTTTGTTGTTCTTGATAATGACGTTGTTGTTTTTTGTCACCAAGTGTGACGTGCTGTTCATTTTTTCCGTCCGTTATTGGCAAGGACTGTGTTATCGAGGTTTCGGGTAAACTCGCCTCAAACGGATCAAAAAGATGGTAGGCCACTATTTCACAATGTTGTGATAATTTCTTGATGTGTTTTTCTGCCATCTCGGATAACTGGACAAAATCACTAACAACATAAATTAAGCTACCTGGATGCGCTAGTCGTCTCAGCCTCGCAAGTGATTCAACCAACATCCCATTTGACTCAGTGCTTTTAGTACCATGTAACTTCATCAACCCGTTAAGCATGGTTAATACGCCTTTTTGACGGTTGACTGGCTTAAATTCGAGGTGTTTATCGTCAGTGAAAACAATACCGCCGACACGGTCACCGCGAGCTTTTGCAGCCCATGCTATCGCAGCGGTTAAATGCGCTGCCTGAATCGATTTAAACACAAATTGAGTGCCAAAATGCATGGTGCTTGACAGATCAGTGACTACAAATACAGGACGCTCTTTTTCTTCACGATAGATCTTGGTGTGTGTTTTTCCAGTACGTGCGGTCACCCGCCAATCAATGGCTCGAATGTCGTCACCAGCCTGATAGTGACGAGCCTCGTCAAACTCCATACCTCTGCCTTTGGAACGTGCAAGATAGCCTCCGGCTAACTGTGCTTTTATGTTATGCCGAGGAGACAAGTCAAAGGACTGATGTCTATTTTTGTATTGCAATAATTCTTGAAGCGACAAATCAATCCCGTTGGTTTGATAAGTCTGTAACCACTGCTCTATCATCGTGAGTTCTGACACTTATGGAACGGGAACTAAACGTACAATTTCGTTCAACACGTCATTTGCACTGACACCTTCAGCTTCTGCTTCGTAGGTGAGCAGTAAACGGTGTCTCAATACATTGTGCAATACACTTTGAATATCGTCTGGTGTGACAAAGTCTCGCTCGCTCAACCAAGCATGGGCGCGAGCACAGCGATCAAGGGAAATAGTGGCACGCGGACTCACACCAAACTCAATCCATTGTGCTAATTCTTGGCTATATTGCTCCGGCTGGCGAGTGGCCATGATGAGCTGGACTAAATAGGTTTCTAACTCAGGTGCGAGATAGGTTTTTAGAATATCTTGCCTTGCTTTAATAATAGCCGCTTGACTAATTTGCTGTGGCGCGGGTAGAGCATCACCAATCGCTTCGTCTCGCGTCAATTTTAAGATTTGTTGTTCCGTTGCCGCATCAGGGTAGTCAATTTCAATGTGCATTAGAAAACGGTCAAGCTGTGCTTCTGGCAGAGGGTAAGTGCCTTCTTGTTCAATTGGGTTCTGAGTCGCCATTACTAAAAATAACTGCGGTAAAGGATAGGTTTTGCTGCCGACTGTGATTTGGCGCTCCGCCATGGCTTCTAATAATGCAGATTGTACTTTTGCTGGCGCACGATTGATTTCATCAGCCAAAATTAAATTGTGAAAGAGCGGTCCTTTTTGGAATTCAAAGGTGCCGGTTTCTGGTCTGTATATATCCGTTCCAGTGAGATCCGCTGGTAGTAAATCTGGAGTAAACTGGACACGATGAAAGTCGCCCTCCAAGCCTTTTGCTAGGGCGTTGACAGCGCGAGTTTTGTCTAGGCCCGGTGGACCCTCCACAAGCAGATGTCCGTCTGCAAGCAATGCAATGAGAATATTCTTGGTGAGTTTTGTTTGTCCGATAACTTGCTGATCTAAGTATTTTTGCAAGTAGAGAAAATGCTCCAATGCCATGAGGATTTTGTTAACTCCATTCGTTTATCTAATGTTACATCAGTAGCCACTGACGTCTGCTGGTTAATATATCATGTTCAGTGACGCGTACTGTAGCAAAAAGTTCAAGGAATGATAAATCGATGTTAATGGATTTGTAATTCTTTACATTATCTGTAAGAATAGTTTCACAGGTCAGACCACTGGAGAAATTATGACAACAAATACCTCAATCAAAACGCTACAAGGTGATCGCATTGCTGTGGTTGCTGGTTTACGTACGCCGTTTGCAAAAATGGCCACCGCATTCCATGGCGTACCGGCAGTGGAACTCGGGCAAATGGTGGTTAACGAATTATTGGCTCGTCACGATGTTCCTGCGACAGAGATTGATCAATTGGTTTATGGTCAGGTAGTACAGATGCCTGAAGCGCCAAACATTGCGCGAGAGATTGTATTGGCAACTGGGATGGATGTGAGTACTGACGCGTATAGTGTATCGCGAGCATGTGCCACAAGCTTTCAGTCGGTTGCGAGTGTTGCCCAAGCGATGGTCGCTGGTGATGTATCAGTTGCCGTTGCTGGTGGTGCGGATTCAACATCAGTGTCTCCGATTGGTGTGTCGAAAAAACTGGCTCGCGCACTTGTTGATCTGCAAAAAGCACGGTCACTTGGTGCTAAATGGGCGATTATTAAGCGTCTTGGATTAAAGGACTTACTGCCAGTTCCTCCCGCCGTTGCAGAATATTCTACGGGTTTATCCATGGGGCAGACCGCCGAGCAAATGGCTAAGACTCATGGAATTTCCCGCGATGAACAGGATGCTTTCGCTCACCGTTCCCATCAGTTAGCAGCAGAACAATGGCGCTCTGGTGTACTGGCTGGTGAGGTGATGACAGCTTATTCTAAGCCATTCAAAGCCGCTTTCTCACAAGACAATAACGTTCGTATGGATTCGAATTTAGCCGATTATAGCCGTTTACGTCCGGTGTTTGACAGACAGTTTGGTTCTGTTACCGCCGCCAACGCAACACCATTAACAGATGGGGCTTCTGCGGTATTAATGATGACGGAAAGTAAAGCCAAAGCGCTTGGTTACAAGCCACTCGGGTATATTAAAAGTTTTGGTTTCAGTGCAATAGACGTCTGGAAAGACATGTTGATGGGACCCTCTTATGCGACGCCAATTGCGTTAGATAAGGCTGGCATGACATTAGCAGACATTGACTTGATTGAAATGCATGAAGCATTCGCGGCGCAAACCCTAACCAACGTTAAGATGTTTGGTAGTAAGCAATTTGCCGAAGAGCACCTCAATAGAAGTCAGCCTATTGGTGAGATTGATATGGACAAGTTTAACTTAATGGGAAGTTCACTGGCATATGGTCACCCATTTGCAGCAACTGGCACACGAATGATTACTCAAATGCTCAATCAGTTGAATCGTAAGGGCGGTGGAACCGGATTGGTTACTGCTTGTGCTGCTGGCGGCCTTGGCGCTGCTATGATTGTTGAAACAGAATAAGGACACTGACATGACACAAAATGCTTTTGAAGTATCGGTAAACGAAAAAGGTACGGCTATTGTCACATTCGACTTGCCGAATGAATCAATGAATGTGCTCCGAACCGAACTTTTGGACGAAATTAATGGCGTGATTGACGCTATTGAGGCTAACAGTGATATTCGTGGTGTTGTCATACGCAGTGGTAAATCGAGCGGATTTATTGCAGGTGCTGATATTTCAATGCTAGATGCAGCAGAGGATGCGGCATCAGCGACCAAAATTGCCCAACAGGGGCAAGTACTGTTTGATAGGATTTCGGCAATGACGGTTCCTGTCGTTGCAGCAATCCATGGCCCCGCATTAGGTGGAGGTTTAGAGCTTGCACTGGCTTGCCATTACCGAGTCACTTCTGACAGCAGCAAAACCGTACTTGGGTTACCGGAAGTGCAATTGGGTTTGTTACCAGGGAGCGGAGGCACACAGCGCCTACCGAGATTAATCGGTATTCAAAAGGCGTTACCGCTGATTTTGACTGGCAAACAAGTTCGCAGTAAACAAGCCAAAAAAATGGGATTGGTTGATGCTATCGTGAGTGAAGATTACCTGGTGGAAGTCGCTGAACGTTTCGTGGATAAAGGTTTGCCAAAACCAGTCAAGCTGAAGCTTAACCTTGTATCCAGGATTCTAGAGCGAACTCCTTTCGGCCGTAAAGTACTGTTTTCTCAAGCAAGAAAGCAAACTTTGAGCAAAACACGTGGAAACTATCCTGCGGCAGAGGCCATTATTGATGTCATCGCAAAAACATCCGCTGGTCCGCTATCGAAACGGGGAATGGATGTTGAAGCGGAAGCATTTGGTCAGTTGGTAATGTCACCGCAGTCGGAAGCGCTACGTCATTTATTTTTTGCGACAACTGAAATGAAAAAAGCAGAGTACGAGGACGGTGTTACGCCAACACCTATTCAGAAAGCAGCAGTACTCGGCGGTGGTCTCATGGGCGGTGGTATTGCTTTTGTGACAGCGACGAAAGCAAAGGTTCCCGTTAGAATCAAAGACATTGCTGATGCGGGTATTAATAACGCAATGGGCTATGCGGCCTCGTTGCTCACCAAAAAAGTCAAACGTCGCCAATTGTCTCCGGCTCAAATGAATCAGCAGATGCTGAAAATGACAGGTTCTACTGATTACAGTGGATTTAAGCGATCTGATATTGCGGTAGAAGCTGTGTTTGAGAATCTTGAATTGAAGCAGTCCATGGTCAGTGATGTTGAATCAAATATGAAAAATGATTGCATCTTTGCCACCAACACCTCATCTATTCCTATTGCGTCCATTGCAAAAAATGCGCAGCGTCCAGAAAACGTGGTTGGACTTCATTATTTCTCGCCGGTTGAAAAAATGCCGTTGGTGGAAGTGATCCCTCATGCGGGTACTTCAGCACACACGGTAGCAACAACAGTTGAGTTTGCTAAAAAACAAGGGAAAACCCCGATTGTAGTAAAAGACGGTGCGGGTTTTTACGTGAACCGTATCCTCGGCCCGTATATGAACGAGGCTGCGGATCTCTTGTTGTCGGGAGAGTCTATTGATGGGATTGACCGAGCGCTGGTTGATTTTGGTTTCCCAGTCGGACCAATGAAGCTATTAGATGAGGTTGGTATTGAAATTGGTGTCAAAATATCCCCAATTTTGGAAGAGGCCTATGGCGACCGATTCAAAGCCCCTGATGTTGCCAATCGATTGTTAGAGGACGACAGAAAAGGCAAGAAGAATAAGCGAGGTTTATATTTATACGGAGGAAAACAATCGGGTAAGCAGGTTGATAAATCTGTATATGCATTACTTGGGGTGTCTGTGGCGAATCGATTGAGTCAGTCTGAAATTGCAGAACGTTGTGTTTTGAGAATGCTCAATGAAGCGGCGATGTGTTTGGAAGAGGGTGTTATTCAGTCAGTGAAAGACGGTGACATTGGCGCAATCTTTGGTATTGGGTTTCCACCGTTCCTTGGCGGCCCTTTTTACTATATGGATAAGTTGGGTCTGGATTCTGTAGTGGCGCGTTTAGCTCACTATCAAGCCCTCTACGGTGATGCTTTTAAACCTGCAGATATCTTATTGAAAATGCGTGACGAAAAAACGTCATTCTATGGGTAATTCCATTAGTGTCGGCTTTTTGACGTTGAGTACTTGATGATGGACGTCAAAAGTATGACAGGTGGGGATGCTATATCAGGTATAGCGGTAGTTTGGTGTTAATGCCTGAGAGGGGTGTTAAAGGAATGACGATATAAAAAAACCGGGTAATTACCCGGTTTTTTAAGGAATATATTTTCGCTTAGAAGCGAACGCCACGCTTTGCGCGACCCGCTGCGTTGCGACGCATTGCGCTCATTTCATCACTTTGAGTGATAACTTTGGTGTAATCTGTTTTTGCTGCTGGAGCACGAACTTCTGTTTGGTCATTAGTAGCCGCTGCAGTATTAGTAGAAAGTGCAATTGCAAGTGCGTATGTTTTGATCATGTGTCTATCTCCAAAAATTATTGTTTTAGTCTTCCGTGATGGAATCACACATGAGAAAGCGATAAGCATGCCAACTTTTTAACTTTGTAAAAAATGTTTGTTTTTCATGAGTATTCTTCTTCTACCAGAATGAGATTCAGAAGAAATAAAACATCACGAACGGTCCGTGATTGTTTCTGGATACAGCTCAGGGGAACAGGCTAATGAGATAATGCGCGAACAGCTCTCCAATTATTATGGGAGAATTTAGTCAAACGCATCGAATGGTTAGTAGATAATTGATGGTTCCAGTTATGAGGACGTCACTGTTTCTGTTTGAAACCTGTGGTTTTGTGCTAAGAGTTGACTTATTTTCTCTACATTGACGGGAGCACTAAAGACATAACCTTGAACGGTATCGCATTTGTATTTTTGTAATATTCTCAACTGGTCAAAATCTTCAACACCTTCTGCAACCACTTCAAGACCCAAGTTATTGGCAATGTCAATCATAGACGCAAACAAGGCTCGGTCAGTGTGGGAGGGTACTATTCCATCAATAAAGGTTTTGTCTATTTTTAATGTATCGAACGGGAACTGTGTAAGATAAGCCAGCGATGAATAACCGGTACCAAAATCATCCAGCGCAAGGTGAAAACCGAGGCGTTTTATCTGGGTCAATACACGTTTCGCATGCTCAGGCTCACTGATCAGCGCGCTTTCTGTGATCTCGCATTCTATGTGACGCGCACTGAGCTGATATTTGGTCAATAATGAACTAAGCAATTCTTCAAACTTTGGCTGATTCAATTGGTGGGGGGAGATGTTGACGGCGACACGCCCTTTGAATTGACCCGTCTTGACCCATTGTGCGACTTGCTTGAAAGACATATCCAGTATTTGGTTGCCGAGTTCTATAATCTGTCCAGTTGCCTCGGCAATGGGAATAAACTTGGCTGGACTAATGAGTCCTTTCTCGGGGTGCTCAAAACGAACCAATGCTTCCATTCCAATCATTTGTCCGTCTGTAATATTAACCTTGGGTTGATAGTACATTGAAAACAAGTCTTCTTTTAATCCGTGACGGATTAAGTTCTCAATTTGAAGGCGAAGAACGGCATCTTCGTTCAGACTATCATTAAAGAATTGATACTGATCTCCACCCCTTGATTTTGCGTGATACATTGCCGTGTCTGCATTCCTAAGCATTTCCTGAGACGTATCACCGTGTTGGCGTGAAAGCGCAATACCAATACTACAATTTACCGTAAATTCGTATTGTTGATACTTAACGGGCGTGTTGGCAATATTCAGGATTTCTCGTGCCAAGGAAATCACTTTACTGATTTCTGAGTATTCAATCAGTACTGAGAATTCATCGCCACCAAATCGGAAACAGAGAATGCGAGAAGACGCAAACGTGCGAATACGTTCTCCAAAGGCTTTGATTATATTGTCACCCACGTCATGATTGAACGAATCATTAATCTTTTTAAAATCATCCATATCCAAGGTTAATAAGGCGTGTTGCTTGCCGTCAGACAACCACTGATTGTGGGTGGTGGAAAGGTTGGTTCGGTTGGGTAATCCTGTCAGTGCATCATAATTTGCTAGGTATCGAAGTTCTGTTTCAGCTAGCTTTCGTTGCGTTATTTCCGTGATAACACCAACGTAGTTTGTCACATCACCTTGTGTACTGGTCATTGCATCAATCAACACGTGAAAATACTTCAATCCCTCAGGCGTTCGATATTCAACTTCAGTTGTCAAACTTTCGCTTTGTTTTAAATCAAGCAATTGATTCACAGAGAAGCCGAGATTAAGTTGCTTGTCCATGAGGTGTTTACCGTGAATCACTGTTTGAGGATGATTGGTGAGTTGACAAAACGCTTCATTGACGCGAATGATATTGAAACCGGGATCAGTAATAAATACTCCATCTGAGAGCGTTTCAATCGACCGTTGGAATAATCTTAATTTTTCTTCTGTGGCTTTTAATTGGCTAATGTCTTTCAATGTCCCCGACATGCGCAGTGGTTTGTTGTGTTGATCGAATTCAACACAAGTGCCTTGATCCAGTACCCATTGCCATCGATTATCACTGGTTCTTAGACGGTAAATTTCATAGTAGCTTCCATCATTAGTCAAATGGGCACGAAGTGAGTGCCTAACACGTTTATAGTCATTTGGGTGAATGTTACTGCTTCCCTCGGATAACTCCCGAATATTGTCTTTGGGGAATTCAGACTGTTTCCAAGGGTTGATTCTAATCAGCTCGCCGGTTTGAACATTCCAATCCCATAATTCATCGCCACTAGATAATAACGTCCGTGTGAGTCGTGCTTCATTGTCGGCAATCAATTGACGCGCCTTACGTCGCTCTTTAGCATGATACCAAAAGTAGAAGATAATTAGGCACGTTCCTATCACGTAGCCAATAATAGCATACAAGGACCACCACGGTGGTTGCGCTATTGTTATATCGAGTGTTTTCGGTTGAGACCAGCGACTCCCATTGACAGAGGCTCGAAGTTGAAATTGGTAGTTGCCCGGCTCAAGACGCGAGTAGGTTACAGAATTTGCATATTGATTAGCACTAAACCAACGCTCAATATAATTATTCAACCGGTACTGAAATTTTATGTCGTCTTTTGAGTGCGGGTTCAGATAATCAAAGTAAAATGAAAAAAATGCGTGGTCGTGTTCAAGTTCTAAATGGTCCACAAACTCGGCGGCTCGGCCATTTAATGGATTATCAACACTAGGGGAAAGCCCTACACCATTGAGCTCAATGGAAGTTAGAATCGGAGCTGGAGAAATCTCGTGATTACTTGATTCAATTCCTGATACCAGTAAGGCGCCACCTACGCCCCCAGTTACTACAACGCCATCATTGTTAATGGCAATCGCATTCTCGTTGAGTTCGCGTATGGCATTGAACTCATTGTCAGACGATTGCCATACAACTTCGTGAGTTTGAGAGTCGATTTTGAGAAGCTTCTTGTCACTCACCAACCACAACCAATTACCATCTTGCTTCAACGATTGAACCTCTAAATTGTTCATTTGCGGATCGGATATCGTCAATTGCTGCCAGTTGTTACTGCTCGCCACAATCAGTTTTCGTTCATTTGACATCATCCAGTAGACATCACCAGACTTAACCATACCGTTTAACGCATATGTATCTATGGTCGAATCATATTTGTTGGTTTTGAGGTTGATTTTGATGGGTCTGTCTGACATGTCGGAGATCCATACCACCGAGTCATTCTCAACAAACAAAATCTGTTTGAATTTTAATCCTTCTTTGTTTGGCGGAAGGCTTATTGTTTCATAAGTATCTAAGTCAATTTTGATG
>CAXRGH010000172.1:0-2810 GCA_964230195.1 Alteromonadaceae bacterium | reverse complement strand
ACTTCAAATTAACGACTCCAGTGATAATTTTGGTGTGTCAGCCAATATCATCAACACCGGTACTGAATCTAAGCTAGTGTTAACATCGAGTATTACGGGCACTGGTAACGATCTAGTGATTACTAACGACACAGCCGAGCTTGATAATGTGTCTACAGTGGCTAACGCGGGGGGCGCCGGCGCTATTCAAATCGCAGCCGCGGACCAAGCAATTGATGCCATTATTTCGGTGGACGGTATTGATATTACAAGCGACTCCAATACCTTTGAAGACGCGGTTGAAGATATGACGATCCGTGCTTTGAAATTGTCTGAAGCCGGAGAAACTGCTGAAATTAATGTTGATGTGGACCGTGATTCCGTGACCGCTTTAGTTGACGAGTTAATAGCGAACTACAATAACCTGATTGGCCAAATTGGCTTTCAGTCAAGACCATCAAGACCACTAAATGGTGATTCAAGCCTACGTTCTCTCCAAAATCAGTTGATAACCAACTTGTCCGCAAATCTTACCGACGCAGGCCCATTCGGAACAATTTTCGATATCGGGATTGGTGTTAACAAAGAAGGCTATTTGGAGAAGTCATCCGTTGTTCGCAGCCTGAATGATGCGATGGATGACAATTTTGATGATATTGGAAAAGCCTTTGCCGGTGCCGGAGGTATGGCTGCGGCGATGCATAGCCTGTTAGAAAACTACTCTGAGAATGACGGTATCTTCAAACAAAGAGAAGATACGATTAATGGCCAAATTGATGATTTGGAAGATGACAGAGCAAATCTTAACTATCGGACTGAACAACTCGAATCACGATTGAGAAGACAATATTCTTCTCTTGATGTTTTGTTAGCTCAGATGCAATCAACTCAAGCTTCATTGGGTGCTGCGCTGGCGAATCTTCCTGGGTTTACTCGGGACAAATCTTAATTAAGGAAACGTAGTATGTACAATGCACAAGTTAAAAATTATCGTCGCGAAGCCATTAAAACTCAATTGGCTGCCGCGGATGGATATGAAGTCATACAGATGCTGATGGCTGGTGCGTTAGAAAAAATGGCATTGGCACGTGCGGCTATTGAAAATAATAGTAAAGAAGCCAAAAGTGAGCACATTTCGAGAGCTTCTGCGATTATTATTGCGTTAAGAGATTGTTTAGATTTTGAAGTGGGTGGTGAAATTTCTGAGAATTTGGCAGCTTTATATTCCTACATGCTGGATATTCTCACGAGCGCCAATGTGTCAAATGATGTTTCCAAGCTGACTGAGGCATCATCTTTACTCAAAGAGGTGAAGTCAGCATGGGATCAGATCCCCATGCAAACTCGCCAAGAAACCCTCGCTTCTTAATGACTAGTGCAGAATCCCCTCTTCTCGAGTTGGAGCAACTTTGAGCGCAACTCGAGTCTCTTATTGCCGATCAAACTTATGATGATGCGATTGAAATATCAGAGCGCTTTTCTCAACTTGCGTTGTCTGTGGTTGAAGATCAAAAGGTGAATGAACTTAGCAGCTTACGCTTGATTGTTGAGCGGCATCAAACTGCATTGAATGAACTGGCCAGTAGTAAAAAAAAGCTGGAACAAGGGCTTAAACGCGTTAAGATAAATAACAATAAATTAAAACAATATAAATAGTAGAGTCGATTAGGTCCGGATCTTTCGAGGAGCAACTTTCAGAGCTAGAATCGAGGCTCTCAGAGGCCGTAGAGTATTCCCAACGCGAACAAGCCTTTGTTGACAAAGCCAATGCAATCTACAACCAAAACATGCAAGCATTTGCACAATACTATCCCAACATCTACGAAAAATTTTCTGTTCACCAACCCAATGAGAAATTTAATTTATTTGTTAATCCCGACGGCTCCGCGAATCTGATTGATTATGAGACTGGAGTGCCGATTTACCATGAGTCACCAGCCGAACAGGTTGCAACATTGGTGGACAAATATCACGCTCAGCCGATTATTTTTAAGCGTGATTTTTCATATTTAAAAAGTGTTGAGAATGAGAGCAACTTTAGTCACGTTGAATTATTAAAAGAAGTGGGAGACATTTACGTTAGTGCATCTGAAGCATTACCTGCCAGAGTCGAGATTGACAACTGCTACCCAAGTTTGGTGGTACTGGGTATTGGACTTGGTTACCACATACCGAAAATCCTTGAAAAAACCACCACCGAATACTTATATTTGCTCGAACCAAATGAAGACTATTTCTTCGCAAGTTTGTTTTCATGTCCATGGTATGAAGTACTAGAAACCATTAGCCAACGGTCAACCGTTCTCCATTTATTAGTGGGGATTAGTGAGAAAGATAGCTTTAATGCAATCTATGAAAACAGCAGGGTTCACGGCTCTCCGTCGATCATTCAGAGCTATTTCATTGAGCATTATCCCTCGTCTGCAATTAGCTCTTTTTCCCATCAAATCGCAAATAGTTTTCATCAGTTTTCGATGGGCTATGGCTTTTTCGACGATGCATTAATGAGTGTTGCTCATTCAAGAGCAAATGCAATCAAGTCTCACAACGTATTAAACAGCCAAACAGTGCCCAAAGCGCTTGAAGATTATCCGGTATTTATTGTTGCGAATGGGCCGTCCCTTGATGACGACATCGATACAATTAAAGCGCTGAGTCAACAAGGGCTTATCGTGGCTTGCAACTCTGCCTCGCGATCACTTCTCGCCCACGGTGTTGTTCCTGATTTTCACGTAGCGTTAGAAAGAACACGTTCAACACTTGATTTTATTGAGTATGCCATACCCAAAGAACAACGTGAGAAAATGAACCTTCTTACCGTTAATGTGATG
>CAXRGH010000171.1:0-10507 GCA_964230195.1 Alteromonadaceae bacterium | reverse complement strand
CCAAAACTTGCTGAGAAAATTGAAAAACGTACGAGACAACAGTTCCCTGAAGGTATTGCCGCGTACGGCACTGACGCACTGCGTTTCACGTTTACCGCGATGGCATCAACCACCCGTGACATCAATTTTGATATGGGGCGTGTGGAAGGCTATCGTAACTTCTGTAACAAGTTATGGAATGCGTCTCGTTTCGTGTTGATGAATACCGAAGAGCATGACACGGGTAAAGACGGTGGTGAACTGACATTAAGCCTTGCAGACCAATGGATCTGGGCTCGTTTCCACGCCATGTTAAATGACTACGAACAAGCCTTAAAAGACTACCGATTCGATCTTGCATCCCAAGCAATCTACGAATTCACATGGAACCAATTTTGTGATTGGTACTTAGAACTGTCAAAGCCAACATTGAATGCTGAGCAATCAACTGATGCACAAAAGCGCGGAACACGACATACCTTAGTAAATGTACTTGAGTCCTTGCTTCGCGTGATGCATCCAATTATGCCATTCATCACTGAGGAAATTTGGCAACGCGTTGCTCCACTCACTCAAGCGTCGGGGGACAGCATCATGATGCAACCTTTCCCTGAAGCCCAAAGTGCAGATGAAAACAGTGAAATCATTGCTGACGTGGAATGGCTGAAGCGTGTCATTGTCGGTATCCGTAATATTCGCGGTGAAATGGACATATCACCGAACAAGCCACTGAGCCCATTACTAAAAAATGTCTCGTCATCGGACAAGCGTCGCCTACAAAGTACAGAGCTATTGCTATGTAAGATGGCAAAGCTTGAGTCTGTAACCATTTTAGGTAATGACGAGGACGCACCAGCTTGTGCAACAGCGCTAGTTGGTGAAATGGAAGTTATGATCCCAATGGCAGGCTTGATTGATAAAGACGCAGAGTTAGCTCGTATCAATAAAGCGTTAGAAAAAATTGGAAAAGACTTTGCCCGTACCGAAGGAAAGTTAGGCAATGAAAAGTTCGTCAGCAAAGCGCCGGAAGCTGTCATTGCTAAAGAACGTGAAAAGCTAGAAGATTACAAGGTACAAATTGCCAAGCTCGAAGAGCAAAAAGCGACGATTGAAAGCTTGTAATCCAATTTTCAATGGAGCTGATCAACTGTATCAGCGACAATAATGATGTTACAAACCACAGTACGTAATTCATCAAAGTACTGTGGTTTTTTTATTCAAAAATAACATACTGTTCGCACAGGTTGTTGGCTTTTGTGCTTAACTACTAAGATGAACATCATCAATGAAATGGAGCTCGAAAATGATGCCAAATAATCTTCCTCCTGAGTTGAATGCCGGTATAGAGAGAGCCCGTGAGACCTTCACCACATATAAAGCATGGTTAGCAACCTATCTGACGAAAGCCTTAATGGAAGACCTTCAGTTAATGATGGGAAAGCAGGTTAAATTACGGAACCTGATTAATCGGCGTACCTTGTTTAGCAAAAACAGTGAATGGTACGTAGATCGTTCATCATCCCCAGAAATGAATAATGAAAGTGTAATGTCAAGCCATCAACAGAGTCTTTCACCGGCTGAATATCAGCCCATGTTGATTGGTCAAACACCTCATCGCGCTCTGTTTGTTAATGGTGTTCTCACTCCAATGGCAGTGGCTATCCACCAGCAACAACAGCTATCCGACTTACTCCCCTTTCCTGTTTCTCTTATCTACAATCCAACCAGACACGTCATCGCCGATCTTTTAGAGTGCCATCTCGATAGAAATGGTTTGGCATCCACGATCATGCAATTTACCAAAGACTGTATATTGAATGCGTTAGCTGAAAGTGATGAGTCTGTAATGTTAGTGGGCTATTCCCAAGGTGCCATTATTATTTCGGCGGCGCTTCAAGCGTTACAAGAGGAACTGGATGAGGCTCACTTAAAGCGTATTCACTACGTAACCTTTGGAGCCGGCGTAAAGCAATCAACATTATCGCCCCTAATATTGCAAGAGCATTTTGTTAATGAGCATGATCCTATCCCACACTTAGGCTTACTGCACCCAGATTATGATGTAACAGGGGACGTTTATTTAAGGGGAGCACACGGGCATTTGCTGGTAGCAGATTACCTTAACCCGTTAGCTGCAGGGGACTTTGCTGGTGATAGTCAGTTTGAGAAGCGCTTGATGAACACAAATATAAATCACAAGAAGTAGTTACAACAAATAATCACACGTGGCTCACGAGTGTTATTCTGTGTCTGCTTCGATAAAGTGTGTACCCCAACCATCAAACATAACATTATGTTTTTTAGCAAGCGCGTCTAACAGCTCGACATCTTGTTTGATGATATCGACATCAAGACGACGCTCTACAATCACATCAAACGCAAAGAAACCATGCCCGTCTTCATCTTCAAGTTCTTCAGCATCAGTGACTTCAAAATTAGCTTTGAACGCATCAACGGCCATTTTTTCCAACACATCAAAATCATCACTGGCAAAATAATATTCAATAACATGAGGTTGAGAAACATCACTACCATCAGCTATCAAAGCTTCTACCGTTTCTTCGGTAAATGTCATCCACTCATCTAGTTCATCAATATATTGCATGGTCGCACCTACGATTTTGCTTTTTTAATTCCAAGATCCGCTTCAATCACTTCCACCTCTTTATTGAGAGCCTCTAATTTCACTTCCATTTCATCGTGAAACCACAGTGCCCACTCTTTCAAGGTGCGGGAATCGTCCATTTTAACCGGAGGAGTGATCTCGATGATCATAACGCCGTTATTCCATCGATTTAAATCGATTTTCTCATGGGTGTTACTCGCACATATCATGCTAACGGCTTCGTCTGCTTCTTTTGCAATTCGGAAAGCGCCGGTTTTAAAGGGTAACAAGCCCCTACCATAACTGCGAGTTCCCTCAGGAAATACCCAAACTGAAATTCTGCGCTCAATAATTTTTTTGATGGCAACGCCCAAAGTGTCTCTTGCTTTCGACTTGTTCTTACGGTCAATCAAAATATTACCTGACAACCAATACAACCAGCCAAATAACGGAATGTACACTAAACTGCGCTTACCTAGAGAAACGGTACCCGGCACAATCGCACGGCAAATCGTAAAAATATCATAACTGTTTTGGTGATTGGCGATGTAAACACACGGCTCGTCTTCATTCACCTCAGGCGACCGTCTGACAATAATTTTCAACCCTAACACATAGGCCATACTCGAAAAGATACGCCCAGCAAGCATGGTATTATTGCGATGAAATGGACGCAGAATGCAAAGTAATAGGGATACTAAGGTTATGAGAATAAAATACACACTCACAACTGCGATTCTGACTAATTTTAACACGTTACGCCTCTTTCATTCGGTTATTACACTGACTTGACCATCAAATAACACAGTTACTTCATCATCAAATTTCGATAAGATGCGAGTATAAAGCATATGCTTGAACTATGATAGAAATGGACCGAGACTTTTTAAGGATTGATTTCCCTGATGCCAAACATATTTAAATACGACGATCTTGACACGGATATCCTCGTTGACCTTTTAACCGAAGTGACCGAATTATATGAAGCCAGTGAACAAACGCTCATTGAATTGGAGCTAAAACCTACGGATGTTGAGTTACAACGTTCATTATTTCGGTCAATTCACACCATAAAAGGTGATCTTGGTCTCGTCAGTTTCAGACCTCTCTTGCCCCTCATGCAACAGGTGGAAACACTGCTGGATATGTTAAGAAACGGCTCAGTCCACTATTCAAGCACAATGAGTGATCTTGTGTTACTGACTATGGACCAAGTCAAATCCTTTGTTTCTGAATGTCAGAAAACAGGACAAGCAGAATACAACTCCACACTGTTTAGCCAACTCTGCGATGCTATCTCTGTTATAACACCCGACAACACAGAACAGCATGAGATGTTATTGAACGATGCTGTAGTATTGCTTGACCCAACGAAACAAAATCATGCGAGTCCGTCTAGAGCTTCAACACTAACTCATAGTAACGGTTTTGACTTTCATTCCCTCTCCGAAAAGATGAAAGAGGATATTATCTTTTTTCGAGAGCTATCATTAGCACTTGAGAAACATCGATTAGGCGATAGCGGAAGAACTCAGCACATGCTGGAGCTTGTATTGTCATTGAATGAACAATGTGGACTGCCGATTGCCCCGGAACAATTAATGGTAGCTTGTTATTTGCATCGATTCGGAATGGGGTTTGTTCCTACAGACGACGAGAAATTAGCTCGGGCTCATGTGTACAAAAGTGCGAAATTGATTGAGCATTATGCCCACTGGAATCCCGCTTACAATATGATTATCCAATATAAAGAAAGGGTTGATGGCAGTGGCTACCCCATGGGATTACACGGTGAAGATATTGCTCAAGGCGCATCCTTGATTGCCATTGTTGATCATTTTATTGACCTTTCAAGCCAATCGTCTCAAGAGCCTTTTGATTCTGTTCAACAAATGAAAAAAGCATTGGTGATGGTCAACCGTAAACACAAAGCGGAACATTGCCCTCAGTGGTTAGCCGCACTGAATACAAAAATGACGGTTGCGCTAATGTAGCAAAACCGTCATTTCAATGGCGAAAATATGTCTGACAAGACTTATTTCGTATTAGTACTCTCAAAAATTTTATCTGCAGATGCTGCTACGAACCCTTGATAGAGTTCACCATTCGCCAACGGGTAACGTTGAGCAAATTCATAAAAGCAACTGGGTACTTCAAGACTCGTATCGGCGAGTTCAACAGTGGCCTTATCTGCCATAGTCGATGATTGTGCAAGCCCCACATCACTGCTTCCTTTGATCTCTCCACCCGACGTATTCAAAACAAAGCCAGCCTCTTTCAGCTGTTCATTCACGTTGGCTAAATCAACGCCAGACTCAAGGTGATTAACACTCACAGTGAAGTGATTCGCGCGGAATCCCCACACAGACATCCATGCCGCATATTCCGATTCGTTTACCAAGGTTTGGTAATCGTCTTGACTAAGTTGCCAATGAGTACCGGAATAAAGAAAATTGGTGCGAGTCGCAATATCCGTTTCCATCTGATCATAAAGCTTATGAATAAGCGATTGACTCTCTTGAGATAACTGTTCAACCAATAATTCACTAATAAAGACTTTAGGTAGTGTTTTGTCAGGATGTTCAAAATGCTTAGCAACCAATTTTTTCTTTTCAAAAACATAATCACCTTTATCTTCATACCCTAAGCGAAGGAAATGAGCAGCCAGCTTATCTAAAGCGATGGCTGGGTGATTAAATGTTCGCAACGCAATATGGTCATTGATTAGCGTCTCTCCGCCACTGAGCAATTCATGGATTTTTTTGGCCGAAGGAGTAATGGCCACGTAATCGTCCCATAAACAATCAAACAATGTATTCACATTCTCGTGCATATGTCAGTCTCCCTATCGGCGCGACACAGCGCGCCATCGAAATTAAAACGTTAAGCCGGGGCTTAATGTAGATGGTAACGTTGGTTTATCTAGCTCTACAGAAGCAACTGGATATGCACAGTAGTCAGCAGCATAAAACGCACTAGCTCTGTGGTTACCACTATCACCAATACCGCCAAATGGTGCTGCGCCACTTGCGCCGGTAATCGGGCGGTTCCAATTGACGATACCAGCTCTGGAACGCTGATAAAAATAACGATAAGTGTCTTCGCTATCGGACAATAGACCTGCAGACAATCCAAAGCGAGTGTTGTTACCCTCTTTAATAGCATCATCAAGGCTGTCATAGCGAATCACTTTCAGTAGCGGACCAAAGTGCTCCTCGTCTGGGAATACATCGAGAATACCAGTCACATCAATGATACCTGGGGTAACGAACCCTGTAACTGGATCGAGATGCTTAAGCTCAACCAGCGACTCGCCGCCCAGTGCTTGAAGTTCTGTCTGAGCATCGACCATTCCTTTCGCTGCGCTTGATGAAATCATCGCACCCATGAACGGTTTGTCGTCCGCGTCATAATGACCAACCTTAATCGCTTTAGTGACTTCAATTAAGCGTTGAATAATGGCGTCGCCTTGAGGGGATTTCTCAATGAACAAACGTCTTGCGCAAGTGCATCGCTGTCCTGTGGTAATGAAGGCAGATTGAACAATGTCGTGCACCGTAGCGTCAATATCAGACACGCCATGAACAATGAGCGGGTTATTCCCACCCATTTCTAACGCTAAGATTTTGCCTGGATGGCCAGCGAACTGTTCATGCAAAATTTTGCCAGTGCGAGAGCTACCAGTGAAGAACAAGCCATCAATCTGTGGATGAGCAGCTAATGATTTACCGGTTTCCACTTGCCCTTGAACTAAGTTAAGAACGCCTTTGGGTAGGCCAATCGACTCCCACACTTTCACATACACTTCAGCCACTTTAGGTGTTAAGTCAGATGGCTTGAAAACAATGGTATTACCTGCAATTAATGCCGGTACAATATGGCCGTTGGGTAAGTGTCCTGGGAAATTATACGGACCAAATACCGCGACAACACCGTGAGGCTTGTGTCGAATAAACGCCTTGCCGACTGGCATCGGATTTTCCGTCTCGCCGGTACGCTCGTTGTAAGATTTTTTAGACAAACCTACTTTACCAATCATCGCAGCGGCTTCAGTCGCTGTTTCCCAGAGTGGTTTGCCGGTTTCTTCTGCAATTACCTGAGTAAACGTCTCTTTTTCAGCCGTCAACGCGTCTGCGAATTTATCAATGTAAACTAAACGCTCATCAAGAGTTAACCCACTCCACTCATCAAACGCTGCTCGTGCAGCATCTATAGCGGCATCAACTTGTTCGCTACTGGCGCTTTTCCCTGTCCAAATAATTTGATTTTTTGCTGGATCAGTTGAATCAATAGCGTGTCCAAGACCCTCGACCCATTGGCCGTTAATAAAATGACTGTGCATATTACACCTCTTAAATGATGGGGCTAAAACGGATGTAGTCACCGCCACTTAAACCTAATGCTTGTGCATCAGTACGTTTAAGTGTCACTGCGTCTTGGTCAACGCAAAGCTTGGCAATACCACCACGGAAATTAACCAACTCGGTATTAATGACAATATAATCAGTTGCCGATTCTGACAGCTCGTCAACGATGGTCACTTTGGCACGTTGACTTAATCGAACAGATTCAATGTGACTTAAGCTTGCTTCAACCGTCGGGCCCGCATCAAAAATATCAACATAGCCGGTACACTTAAAGCCTTCATTCTCTAGCAGTCTCAAGGCAGGCTTGGTCTTTTCATGAACAACACCAATCACTTCTTGCGCTTCTGGACTGAGCAAACTGACATAGATAGGATATTTCGGCATCAATTCAGCAATAAAGACTTTTTGTCCAATGCCAGTTAAATAATCCGCCGTTGGAAAATCCATTGAGAAGAAATGGGTCTCCAACCATTGCCAAAATGGAGACTCACCCGATTCATTCGACACACCGCGCATCTCAGCAATCACGGTTTCAGAAAAACGTTCCGCATGTTCAGCCATAAACAAAAAGCGAAACTTAGAGAGTAAGCGCCCACTTAAACCGCCACGGGCAGAATCTTTAAGAAACAGCGTACAAATTTCCGATGCACCTGTGTAATCGTTGCACAAGGTCAGCAATTCGACCGTGTTGTACACATCAAGCTCTCGCGAAGAATGAACAACCTTGCTGAGATAGTAGTGATAAAAAGCCTCATCGAGGCCCACAGCTGCAACAATGCCACTGGTACCAACAACTTCACCTGTTTCCGTATCCTCCATCACAAATAGATAACTTTCGTCACCTGGCTGACTAACCGTTTTGTCAAATGATGCTTCAGAGGATTTGATTCGATTACGGAGCAGTGTCTCGTTCACGGGCAACGAGGTAAAACCGTGCCCGGAATCCACTGCAATCTGATGTAGATCTTGATAATCGTTAGCACGAATGGGTCGAATAATCTTCATGATGGCGCTCCGCTTACTTAGCGTTTACAACATCGGCTACCGCTGCTTCAAAACGCGCTAGACCCTCTTTAATATCTTCATCAGTAATGACGAGTGAAGGTGCAAATCTAACGACATTGGCGCCAGCCACCAAACACATCAATTTATGCTTTGTTGAAGCATCAAGAAAAGCGCGCGACTGCCCTGCGTACTTTTCATTAAGGGCACCGCCGATCAAAAGACCTTTGCCGCGGATCTCTTCAAAGACATCGTATTTTGCGTTGATAGCTTCAAGTCCTGCGCGGAATGTTTGTTCTTTATCTAACACACCTTGCAAAACCTCAGGAGAATTAACAATATCGAGAGTACGCTCAGCAACCGCGCACGCTAAAGGATTACCACCATATGTACTTCCGTGAGTGCCAGGTTTCAGACTATTCGCAATTGTTTCAGTTGTAAGCATAGCGCCCACAGGAAAACCACCACCAAGGGCTTTTGCCGTGGTCAAGATATCAGGAACAACATCAAGGCCCATGTAAGCGTAAAGATGCCCTGTTCGGCCAACACCTGATTGAACTTCATCAAAAATAAGTAATGCATTAAACTCATCACACAACTCACGAACGCCTTTTACAAAGTCCAACTCAGGGGAAATAATACCACCCTCGCCTTGAAGAGGCTCCATCATGACGGCACACGTTCTGTCTGACATCAATGCTCTTAGACTTTCTAGGTCGTTATAAATTGCGTGTTCTACTGCACCAGGCTTCGGACCGAAACCGTCTGAGTAAGCAGATTGACCACCCACGGTAACTGTAAAGAACGTACGGCCATGAAAACCCTGCTTGAATGAAATGATTTGGTCTTTTTCTTCATTGAAGTGATCAACGGCCCAACGTCTCGCGAGTTTCAGTGCGGCTTCGTTAGCTTCTGCTCCTGAGTTTGCAAAGTAAACACGATCTGCAAAAGTCACATCTGTCAATTTCTTCGCCAAACGCAAAGCAGGCTCATTGGTAAAAACGTTACTCAAATGCCATAGACTTTCGCCTTGCTCTTTCAGCACTGCTACCAACTCTGGGTGACAATGACCAAGGGAATTCACGGCAATACCACCAGCGAAGTCGATGTACTCGTCACCTTTTTGATCCCAAACCCGCGACCCCTGACCTTTTACCGGGATCATTTGCGCTGGATTGTAATTTGGCACCATAACTTCGTTAAATAATTCGCGAGTTACTTTCATTGGTAATACCCTCATTTTGATTAAAAGTCGCACAATTTGTGCAGCTAGATACATAAATTTATCGGCACATTATTTCAAATTTTCATCCTAATGTCTCGCTACATACCACTCACAAAGTATTGAAAACACTAGGGGTAAGCCTATTATTTCAGTTTTTTTGAATAACTATCTACTTTCGCTTTTTAACAATTTGTTTACGAGGTGACTGTAGATGACTACTTTAGCAAGCTAACAGAGATGCTAACGGCCGCATAAATACTTAGAAAAAAAATCAAAGAAAATTGTAAAAGTCGAGGAAATAGAGGCCCTTCTTAGGCGAGATCTGGCGAAAATTGACGGAGATGATGCCATGGCAAACGCATGAGAGACTGTGTATTCAGTTGCTGATAATAAGATAAATTATCGGGAAATAGTTGCTGTATTACATCCTGACCTATACCACTGGTATCACTGTACCGTTTCAGCACTCGCCACTGACCGTATTTCATAGCCGCATTAACAGTTTTTAACAGCTGCCGTTGTTTGCTCGACCGTTTATCAGCAGACAGCACCAAAGATGTAGGTAAACGTTGACACGGAAGCACTTGAGGCAACAATACTTCAAACGACTGATTGAGGGATTCAAGCTCACTTACTACATGCTCAACTGTTGGATAGCTGCGCAATAATGGACTGCAATGTTGAACAGTTTCGTTAAGACGGGAAACATATTGTAGTTTCAAACGCTCATATACATAAAAATAATATTTGACTGATAGGCTTTCAATCAAGACGTGAAAGATAGACGCAGTATACGCCTGCTTTGCATGATTTTCCTGTTCTGTGCGGGCAGTATGATTCGCAATCATTTCTGCCGATAGCCCTGTTGCAAGGCCTAACTCCCAATAATATTGACTGATGGGTTTATACGGATCATTCCCATAGGGCAACGCTTTTTGCAACACCAGTAGTGGCATGACGCGCCAGCTATTCTCTTCGCCCATAAATCCAAGCGCCACTTTAGCATCGTCAATACTCACAATTTGGCCTGTTTTTCTCTTTGGCTGGTAGTACGGCGAATTCATCCAATCAATCAAATACCGTTGAAGCTGTGGATCTTGGTTTATTAGGTCACCAATGTGCTTTTGACTTGCACCTTTCGCGACAGTCGCATCAAGCAACTTCGCGTCAATGACCGATAGCCCCATACGTTGCATCCAATCTAACAACTGTTCTTCATCGGTATGGTTTATAACATGGCGAGTTTGTCTGGCAATTTCATGAGAGATAATCTGGCGTTGATTTTGATGCTCTTGCGCATGACTCTCGACAGTATGGGTTCGCTGACTC
>CAXRGH010000170.1:0-5842 GCA_964230195.1 Alteromonadaceae bacterium | reverse complement strand
CTTAGCGAAAGGTGAATCCTTATTTGATACTGCGCGAGTCCTCAGCGGCTATTCAGACATTATTGCGATGCGTCATCCGGATAGCGGTTCGGTTGCTGAATTTGCTGAAGGTAGCAGGGTCCCTGTGATAAATGGCGGTGATGGTGCCAACGAACATCCAACGCAAGCACTACTAGATCTCTACACTATTCAAAAAGAGCTGCAACATCAGGACAAAAATATTAAGGGTATGCACATTGCCATGTTAGGCGACCTAAAATATGGCCGAACAGTGCATTCGCTGTCTCGATTATTAACCCAATATGAGAATATCCATTTTACTTTCATCTCTCCCAACGAATTGAGTATGCCCACTAGCATACTAGATGCAATTGATAATGCTGGTCATAAAATCACGTTATCTGATCACATGGAAGGGATGGTAGAGGCTGATATTTGCTATCAAACCCGGATTCAAGAAGAGCGCTTCCCATCACAGGATGAAGCTAACCGATATCGTGGTAAGTTTCGCTTAAACAACGCGATTTACACCAAGCATTTTCAGTCCAATACCGTCATCATGCATCCGCTACCACGAGATTCACGTAGTGAAGCCAATGAATTGGACAATGATTTGAATGCAAATCCAAATCTGGCCATATTTAGACAGGCAGATAATGGTGTGTTAGTGCGTATGGCACTATTTGCACTCACCCTTGGCGTTGCCGACGTCGTTGAAGATTATGACCGCCCGGTGCCTTGGCACCATATCAGCCAATAACCCTTATTTTGAGAGACCATCTTATATGAAGAATTCTGAAGCCTTATTTGAAGCCGCACAAACTGTTATTCCGGGAGGCGTCAACTCGCCGGTGCGTGCCTTCAAAGCCGTTGGTGGAACACCTCCGTTTATTGAGCGCAGTGACGGACCTTACCTGTATGATGTGGACGGTAAACAATATATCGATTATGTATTGTCTTGGGGCCCAATGGTGATGGGGCATAACCATCCTGATATCAAACAAGCGGTGATTGATGCTGCTGAGCGTGGCTTGAGCTTTGGTGCGCCAACGGCAACGGAAGTGGATATGGCGAAACTCGTCAGTCAGATCGTCCCTTCTATGGAAATGGTTCGCATGGTGAACTCGGGCACTGAAGCGACAATGAGTGCTATTCGACTTGCCCGCGGTTACACCAACAAAAATACTATCCTTAAATTTGAAGGCTGTTATCACGGGCATGCAGACTCCTTGTTAGTAAAAGCTGGTTCTGGCGCATTAACCTTTGGCGTACCCAGCTCACCGGGAGTTCCCGATGATGTTGCGAAATACACAATCACCATGGAATACAACAACCTTGCCAGTGTAGAAGAGGCTTTTGAGGCCTGCGGCGATGACATTGCCTGTATAATTGTTGAGCCTGTGGCAGGAAACATGAATTGCATTCCGCCTGTCGACGGTTTCCTTGAAGGGTTGCGAGCCATTTGTGATAAGTACGGCAGTGTCTTGATCTTTGATGAAGTGATGACGGGATTCCGAGTCGCTCTTGGTGGTGCTCAGGCTCACTATCAGGTGACACCAGATTTAACCTGTTTAGGTAAAGTCATTGGTGGAGGCATGCCCGTGGGTGCATTTGGTGGTAAAGCCGAGATCATGCGACACATTGCCCCCTCAGGCCCAGTATACCAAGCAGGTACACTATCAGGTAACCCTGTGGCAATGGCTGCCGGAATGGCCTCTATGAAGTTAGTACAGATGGACGGACTTTATCAGCAGTTAACTCAGCAGACCGAGAAACTCGCTTTAGGCTTTAAAGCCCTTGCCGATAAGCATAATATTCCGCTATCTGTGAACTACGCGGGCAGTATGTTTGGTATCTTCTTTACCGATGTCGAGCGTGTTGTTAACTACCATCAGGCCATCAATTGTAATACGGAACGATTCAATAAATTCTATCACTTGATGTTAGAGGAAGGTGTTTACATGGCGCCAGCATCCTACGAAGCTGGCTTCATTTCAGCCGCACACACGGATGAGGTTATTGATCAAACACTGGCTGCTGCAGATAGAGTCTTTGCAATACTAGATTAAAGACATTGGTCACCGTATCCTAGGCTAGGCTGCGGTGATTAACTAAGCTCAATCACTAACTGACTTTCTCGTTACTTAAGCAGCGCAGCGTGCTCAATTTTTAAGTTATTTTTCTCGTGACACAGTTGGTAGGTCATGCCGAAGTTAATCGACTGCTCTTGAAACTCTACTAACCACAAAACCTCAATAGTGAGTGTAGCTTTATTGATGTTACACAATTCAAACTCGGTGCGTGTGAACTTCATATCCGCCAACTGCTGACAATTATTCTCAAACTTTATCAACAATGCATCTGACGAATACTTCACGGGACCATCTCCATCGATGATGATTGCGTTATCTTTGTAGTGGTTTGCTATGACTTGTCCGTCTAATTGGTTCCATGCATCACAATAATGCTGCATAAATTGATTGATTTGCGATGACATTATGCCTCCTGATACTCCGTACGTGTGACTATCTTGCCTGTTGATCCCATTGTCAGACGATTATCCCCCTCAGTAACGATCATCAGTGCATCAATAGAGCAAGGAGAGAGACACAGCCTGGTAAAAATCAGCAATTCGACTGATGGACACCCTCAGTGGTTCGTTTTCAAATAGAGCAAACATAATAGTGATAAAAAAAATCATGGAAAGAGAAAATAGGTTCCACAGTTTATTTATATCCTCAAGAGAGGGGCTTAATCGACTAGTCGCAAGTATTGTACCTTCAAGCGATATCGAAGACATCGTTCAAGAAACTTATGTCAGACTATGTCACGTAAAAAACGCTAAAGCGATCAGTTCTCCAAAATCCTTTATGTATCGTACCGCAAAAAACCTTGCATTAGACTATGCCAAGCAAGCACGGGTTCGTTTAGTTGATGACGTCGATGATTGGTCTGAGTTTGAACACGTATTCAACCAGTCAACTGAGGATGAAACCTACCGTCAGTTTGCCGCAAACCAAGATTTTGAGGAATTGTGCGAAGCCATTCGGCTTCTGCCCGCGCAATGCCGAAACGTTTTCGTTTTGAAAAAAGTGTATGGTCACAGTCAGAAAGAAATAGCCAGAGAATTAGGTCTAAGTGAGAGCACAGTAGAAAAACACATTTCAAAAGGCACAAAACGCTGCTCCCTTTTAATGCAATAAGGTCAAAATTCAGAATGAGGACCATAAATAGGACTAACTCGACAACTACCAGCATGGACGCATATCGTCTTTGTGCATATGCAAGGTATGATAGAGGTCGTTAAATTTTAAGATAAAATGAGTGAGATTCGATGTTTCTCAGAAATCGTTCTGAAATGATTGGTTGAATACAAAACAGTTATGCAAATAGCAACGTAAGAAGTAGCGTTGTTGAATAATAAAGGCAAATAAAGAAATGAGTCCAAAAAAGTTATACAAGAGTAAGTGGACCGCTGTCACACCAAAGAACAAGGAAAAACATTTTATTGTCACTGAGGTAATCACCAATGAAGAGGAAGTGGTAGTGGCATGTGTCATTGAGGCCGTCATGACGCGAAGACAACGCACTTTGCCGTGGCGCGAACTAGGCAATAGTGCCATCTGGAAAACAGGGTGGTGTTGAGTAATTGAGGAGTTAGTTGGGCCGTGTCGTCTTGTTAAAATCGGAGACATATCATTACGTCAAACTTGCACCTTAGGTGTCGGTTACAGACAGCCTAACTCATCAACAAAGCTCTTTTCGACTTCGCTGACAATCTTCGAAAGATCGCTTGGTTTTTTAAAGAAAGCAGTGACATTCTCCTTCACTGTTTCAAGAATATCATCTGGAAAATAACCACTCATCAAGTAAAACTTCGGGTGAACCGTGTTTGTATTTTTAATTGATGACTCGATGATCATATCACCTCTCCCATCGGGCAAATTAACATCGCATATCACACCATCAAACGAAAACTGCTGAAGGCTTGTAAGGGCACTTGCTACGTTATCAACAATGTGGACTTCATGCCCACTGCGCTGAAACATTTCTTTTAGTAACGATGCGAGAAGCGGTTCATCATCGACAATCAAAATATCTAACTGCATCATGTCCTCCTTGTATGCAAACGATTATTCTTTCTATCTAGCCATTAATATTAATATGCTGGTAACCATAGATTAAACTGCGTATTTTTTGCACCCGTGTCGATCGACAGTGTTCCTTTCTGTTGATGGAGCAAATTTTGGCAAATGCTTAATCCAAGTCCATGCCCTTTATTGCCCTTCGTAGAATAAAAAGGTTCAAAGATCCTGGTTGCTTGCTCGTCTGAAAGACCATTGCCTGAGTCGATAATTGACAATGTCACACCATTTTCACCCATAGATGAAGTCACGGTTATCCATTGAGACGATAGTTCTCGAATTGCATCTGCTGCATTACAAATAAGATTGTAGACTACTTGAACTATCGAAATGGCTACGCACTCAACTTCATGATTAGCAACAACTTCATTACTGATCATTAGCGAATTACAGCTATTTCCCTGACGGAAGTATTTGATACTTTCACTTACCAGTTCGTGTAAGTTATGAGAAGATTTTTCAGCGCTTGATGATTGTTGCGACAATGCAAGCAAGTTCTCTATCGTCTCACTGATTCGATGACAAGTTTCATCAACCGTTCGACACTTCTCGTGTACCTCTTCGCTGTTGACAGATTGACGAATTTGTTGATTTGTTAATGCAATAATACTCAGGGGGTTGTTAATCTCATGTGCTATACCACTGGATATCTGTCCCATTGTCGCTAATTTAGTCTGTTCCACTAACGCTGCTTGGCTATCTTTTACCGCTCGGTTTGATCGAAGTAGATCCTGACTCGACTCTAACAATAACCGATTATTTTTTCTCAATGACAAGTGTTTAGTGACTTGCTTCGCTAGGACCTGTAGCCCTTCGCGTTGCAATGCTGTTAATTCCTTTGGCTTGTGATCAATAACACATAGCGTTCCCATATTATGCCCACAGTCCGTTGTTAACGGCTGCCCAGCATAGAACACCACATGTGGCTCTCCAACCGCAAACGGATTATCCTTAAAATCGGGATGAGTGAGGGAATTTTGGATTTCAAAAATGTCATTTTGATGTATCGCATGTCCACAGAATGAAACGTCTCTTGGCGATTCTCGAGCATCGAGTCCATGATGAGATTTGAACCATTGTCGCTTCTCATCAATTAGACTGATAAGTGCTATTGGTGTATCACACAGTGTGGATGCGAATTTTGTGATATCGTCGTATTCTTGTTCTTCAATAGTATCTAATATCTCAAAGCTCTCTAACTCAGCCAATCGGGCGCCTTCATCCGTTGTGTCTACGGCATGCTTCATGTTACTTCCTTGCAACCTGTCTCATCGATGTATTAATTGTTGTTAGCTTAAAGCAGAATAACGACTTTTCAAGTCGCATGTCAACCTACGAGAAATTAACTCATACTAATAAATGTTTGCGAAACTTCACATAAGCCCTGAAAGTTATTTAGCCTTCCACCTCATTTATAGAGAGATACGGCGCAGTCTGCTCTGCTCAACTACCTAACGACATTTCAGAACGATAGACAATATAGAGTTCACGGCTTCTCCTCGGCAGACTCGCGGACATTAAGCCAACGATTATTTTGGCTATTATTCTGATAATGGTTCTGGAGATTATTTTTGGACATAAAAAAACACCCCGGACCTATTGGTTCGGGGTGTTCTTAAATAGGAGCCTGGCGGTGTGCTACTCTCACATGGGGAAGCCCCACACTACCATCGCCGCTAATACGTTTCACTACTGAG
>CAXRGH010000169.1:0-6199 GCA_964230195.1 Alteromonadaceae bacterium | reverse complement strand
TTCAATGGCTCATTGAGGTTGAGGATGCCACTGACTGCTAGCCCAATACTGATTGGCTAGTTCTCGTAAAGATATTTAGTGAAGATAACGTCTTTTAGCACTTCTTTGCCGGTTTCTCGTTTCATGATTTGTTTCAATCTGCGCAAGATTGAACGGCGGATGTCTTCGCGTCCTACAAGGGATTTCACGTGACCCTCTGATTGTTGTCCAAAAATCTCAATGATGGTGGCTCTGAGTAGTGGAGAGTGATGATCAACGTCGTTAAGCATTTCATAATCGTCCAACATCAATTCAACAGTAACGCGTACGTAACCGAGGCGGCTATCGTCTGTTGAAACATAATTGGTGACTATATCGGGCTCTAATCCAAAATAGGCATACTTGTTATTTGCGTCTGAAGGCGATGCAAAGGCCATCGCGACAACACATATGATTGCTGTGTAGAAGGTTCGAATGTTTGAGTGAGTCATATCCTATCGCCCGTCATCTCGACTTAGTCCTTGAGAATTAAAGCAGATTTATTTCTAAAAATATAGGAATACTTTAGTCTTTGCAGTGGAGTTGGTATGATGCGTAGGGTTCTTAATACAGGTATAAACAAGATGTCCCTCAATTGTCAGTGGAAACAACCTGATGCATTCGCGCTCTCATGCGGTGTTTTGACGGATTGGTTATTGCACACGGGATCGTTGACTGAGCGACTTAAGTCCCACTGCCGACAATTTGTCGTCACTGTATTGCAAGAAAGTGCAGTGACAATTACTCCAGATGAACAAAAATGCCTTGAGCTCCAGCAACCTGAAGCTATTCGGCGAGATGTGATCTTGACTGGTGATGGCGTGCCGTGGGTTTATGCAAGCAGCTTAATGTCACCCGCGTTATATCATTTGCAAAGCAAGGGGTTATCAACGCTTGGTAATCAGCCACTGGGTGCTGTTATTTTTAATGATCCACAATTTATTCGGCAACCGTTTGAGCTTGCTATCGTCCCATCCAACGAAAACATTCCGAGTCTTCAGGGCGATTTTCCACATGAGTTATGGGCAAGGCGTTCGGTCTTTCGTTTTGAGCAACATCACATGATGGTAACTGAGTGTTTTTTGCCTCAGTCTCCGGCTTATATTCATTATGGCGTGTAAATACACGTCGTTGATATTTTGAGGAAAATGATGAAAGCCAACAAGGTAACAATGAGCGATAAATGGGTAGGTCTCTGTCAATTAATGCGGTTAGAAAAACCGGTTGGTATTTACTTACTGCTTTGGCCTACCGTTTGGGCATTATGGTTTGCCGCTGATGGCATGCCGCCACTTCACATTTTAATTATTTTTATCTTGGGCGTTGTGTTAACTCGCTCGGCTGGATGTGTGATTAACGACTATGCGGATCGTAAGCTCGATGGCAGTGTTGAACGAACGGCGAAGCGTCCGCTCGTAACAGGAGCTGTCACAGAAAAAGAAGCGCTGGCTTTGTTTGCTGTCTTGATGCTGGTGGCATTTGTGTTAGTTTTACAACTCAATTGGCAAACCATTGGACTGTCGTTTGTCGCGCTCTTTTTAGCCTCACTGTACCCTTTCATGAAGCGATATACTCACTTACCACAAGTATTTTTGGGTGCGGCGTTTGGTTTTGGTATTCCAATGGCAGATATGGCCGTGAACCAGTCAGTGAGTTTGCATCATTGGCTATTGTACGCTTTGAATATCGCTTGGATAGTGGCCTATGATACTGCGTATGCCATGGTGGATCGGGACGATGATGTCAAAGTGGGAATAAAATCTACCGCTATCCTATTTGGCTCTTGGGATATCCGCATCATACTTGGGCTTCAATGTGTGTTCATTGGTGGTTTGGTTATTGTGGGTAATCTTCTTGTGTTGCCTTTGCCCTTTTATGCTGGCGTTGCGGCAGCTGCACTGACATTCGCGTATCAGCATAGGCTTTTAAAAAGCCGTGAAAAAGCGGCGTATTTTAAGGCCTTTAAACAGAACAATATCACGGGTATCTGTATTACTCTGGGCGTCTTGTTAAGTGATTACTGGTGAGCTTGGGTGATCAAATTGGGTGATTAAATTGAGTGGGGGCAATTGATTGGCTAACACTTGATAGACTGCTCGCGAGCCAGATTGACCCGCGAGTGATACAGTCAGCCAACCTTTTATTGGACTGAGCTTATGCTCTGTGCAATATCGGCGTCTATCAGCGTAAGCAGTGTCGTGTGTAGTTGATAACTGGCATCTGAATGCTCAAGGCCCTCTTCTATTTCATTGATAAGTTGGGATGTCCTCAACACGTTGATAAAGCCTTTCAGTACATGTTTATCATAGAATTCTGGTGCGTTGATACCATGAAGGGCGCTCAGACGTTCTGCAATCACAACACTTTGCTTTTCTAATTGAACACGATTAATGCACTTTTCTTTTTCGAGTACGGATAACACAATCCCGTATCTCACTAAGGTGTCTTGAATAATGTTATTGAGTAATGAAAGCGATAAAAAGTGGGGACTTTCAGTCGCCGGCGCTTTGAGTTTGCGGCCTGCTTGTTCGAGTAATCCTGCATTTTTCATAGCGCTGATGACGGTACCCACGTAATCTACTGCATCCTCTGTTGAAAAGTGGATAAATAACTCACGCTTGAGCAGTGGATAGACGCGCTTGAACATTGTGATGAGTGCCGCCTTTTCAATTGCTTTAGATTGAATGACAATACTGGCTATCAATGCCGGGATCGCGAACACATGAATAACATTGTTGCGATAGTAGGTGTGAGCAATAGCCGTTTGTTCGTCAAACCCAATGATGCGACCAAATGTATCCTCAGAGACCTCAAATTTTTTGAGGGCAACGGCTTCTTCTAAAATCGTGTCTGGGTCGTTTTTGGGCATAGTAAATGCACTTGAATACGGCGCTTGCTCTAGAACGGCTAGGTAATCCGAAATAGCATGTTTTAGGTCAGTTTCTGGCAATGCTCGCTGTTTCGACGCCAAAATACAAACAGAACACAGCGTCATGTTATTTAGGGCCGCCGCGTGATTAATTCCCTGCATAACGTCTACGGCTAAATTGGCAACCGCGTCGTTAAACCATGTGGGACGTTTGTCCTCGTCAATGACTTCCTCGTTTTTATATTGGGCAAGGTACGGAGTTAACGAAATAGGGTCACCAAAGTTCAAGAAGCCATAACCGTAATTTTTAAGATTCTTGAGAGCAGAAAAGGTCTGAAATAAAGATTCTTTCTTTTTACTTTTGCCTTTCAGCTCTTTTAGGTAAGAACCGACTTCCATGACGTGTTCATAACCAATATAAACGGGGATTAAACTGATGGGACGTTGGCTAGTTCTTAATGCAGATTGAACTGTCATCCCCAGCATTCCTGTTTTTGCTTGAAGCAGTCTACCGGTGCGGCTTCGTCCGCCTTCTGGATAGAATTTAACTGGCACACCTTGGCTGAACAAATGATCAAGGTATTCTTTGAAGACTGCTGTGTATAGTTTGTTACCGCCGAAACTACGACGTAAGAAAAACGCACCAGCACGACGGAAAAAGCCTCCAACAGGCCAGAAGTTGAGGTTAATACCTGCTGCAATGTGCGGTGTCACTAAACCTTGATGGTAAATAACGTAGGTCAACAAAATATAATCCATGTGGCTTCGATGACATGGAACGTAAATAATTTCATGACCAGCATTAGCGAGTTCGCGCACTTTATCGGCATGATGAACTTCAATGCCGTTGTAGATCTTGTTCCACACTTTTTTCAAAATACGGTCACTGACACGGACCAAGCTATCGTTATAATCTGCAGCAATCTCTTTGATATATTTAACGGCCACTTGTCTGGACTGTTGTGGCGACAGCTTTTTGGATGTTTGTTCGTTTTTAAGTGCCTGTTTCACACTATCCGTCGCAAGAATTGCGGTATTTAATTGTTGCTTGTCAATGTGATTGGGTCCGGTCATGGCTTGGCGGCGGCGGAAAAAGTGAACGCCTGCTACACGCACCAACTTTTGAACTAACTTTTCATCGTTTGTGAATTTATCGGTCATATAGCGTAATGACAGCGCAGGACTGAAGCTCACAAAATTGTCTCTACCCAAAAATAACACAATGAACATTTTGCGTAGCCAATTTGGTGATGCCTTATCAGCAAGCAATCCCATCCATGTTGTTGGAGAACGTTCTGGTGTTCGTCCCCAGCAGAGTGATACTGGGATCAATTGTGCGTCAAGCGTATCATCTGATTTGTGTTGTTCAATAATCTGTCTAAATTCCTGGTATGACGTCTCCCTGATCCCTGCAGGTTTAAAGAGTGAGTTGGGGTTTTGTAACGACAGCAACCGAGGAAGCCCACTATTGTCTTGTTCAGATTCTAACGTAGGTAACGGCAGATTTAACTGTTCGCATGCTTGTGTAATGGCGATTTTATCTGATAGTGAGTGATTCTTAAGCAGGTAAATCACTGGTTTGGTTTTGTCCACGTTGATTTCTTGTTCAACGTTGATTGCAACCGGATTACTGCGAATAACGAATTTGAGGGGCCACGAAATTAACCAGTCAAAAAATGTTGTCATGTTTTTCATAATAGGCTTTTAACATTCAGTCAGTCTAGAGAGCTGCTGCGGTGCTGACCACAGCCTGAAAATCCCGACATTATGACACGTAAATTTGCATAGGCGAATAAATACCAGCCAAATATCGTGTTTATTTGAAAAAATCTGTATTTATTTTCTTGAGTTATGAAATTAACGGGATATACTGCGATACATCACTGTATATTTAAACAGGCTGTTTATGCGTCCATTAACTATCCGTCAACAAGAAGTGCTTGATCTTATCAAGTCGTCCATCCAAGACACTGGTATGCCACCCACGCGTGCTGAAATTGCTCGCCAGTTAGGTTTCCGCTCTGCAAATGCAGCTGAAGAACATCTAAAAGCACTCGCGAAAAAAGGAGTCATTGAAATTCTCTCTGGTACCTCGAGAGGTATCCGATTGTTAATTGATGCTCATGAAGAGGAGCCTGAAGGGTTACCATTGGTTGGTAAAGTTGCCGCAGGCGAGCCTATTTTGGCCATTGAGCATGTTGAGCATCATTACAAAGTGGATCCTGAACTGTTCCACCCCCGAGCCGACTTCCTATTAAGAGTGTCAGGAAGTAGTATGATTGATATTGGGATTCATGACGGTGATTTACTTGCCGTTCATAGCACAACGCAAGTCTCCAATGGGCAAGTCGTGGTCGCCCGGGTAGATGATGATGTCACCGTGAAGCGCTTTGAGAATCAGGGACAAATTGTGGTGTTACACCCCGAGAATGAAACATTGTCTCCCATCAAGGTTGATCTTGCCTCACAACAATTTGCTATTGAAGGCCTTGCTGTGGGGGTCATCCGAAATTCTGATTGGATGTAACGCAAATACACGCAAATAGATGAGTGGTTGATAGTTATATATACCATAACGCCACTCATTTTCTTTTTGTCTCAACGTCACCTTGTCTTTTTACAGTGTTTCGCACTTATTAAATCCGTTTAAACGTCGTCTGGCACCCTCATTAAAGGCGCTTTTATTCTTTTTCTACAATTAATTTGTAATTTTTTGCTTAATTATCCATCAAAAAGTCATCTCTTTTTTATCGTCATTACTCGGATGTTTCATATCACTTGTTGAGAATATGTTAACGCCTGAAGGTCGTTCAAAAAACAGTAGTATCAATATATGCCTGATATTAAAGAGTATTGCCTTATCTTTCTTACTGTTTCAAGAGAGATCCCCTCAACTTAAAAAAATTCTGTTAATCAATTGTTAATAATTTAAAAGTGTGTCATGTTAACCGTGTTGTACGAAATTTCGGCAAGGAATGTAGTTGCGGATCTGTCGAATTGAAGATGCTGTGCTATATACATAATAGGCGCGAATGAGTCTCTGACTTAATAAGAATTATATTGCGTCGTTCTATCTGCGTAAGACAAAAACAAAGCCACAACTTTTACCCCAAAGCTATTTTGGGGGTGTGAATAATGTGAGGAGGGAATGCCAGTGATCAGAATGGTTACTCGTTTTATAGGAATTTTAATTTCGTTTTGTTCTATTGGTTTACACGCTGCTGAAGAGCAGGCAATGCCACTAAATTTAACCCGAGGTGTGACCAACATCAGTGGTCAGGTATACGACCTACACATGACCATTTTTTACAT
>CAXRGH010000168.1:0-21781 GCA_964230195.1 Alteromonadaceae bacterium | reverse complement strand
TCTGGAAGCGTGACTTGCTTCACCCAATGACCATCACGGGTGGTTAGATTGACTTCTCCATGTTGTTTCAGTTGTTGAGATAGCCAGCTTGGGTTGTTGGTTAATTGATTAAACATCCCTTGTGTTGATATCTCACGCGGACTGTATTCGGTGCCTATCACTCTCACTTCCGCTAGGCTGAGGGCCTCTTTGCCATGCAGTTGTACACGCACATAACGACCAATGCGCTGAATGTTCTCTGACGTTTTTGAGGTGATGGCGTTTTTCAGTGTTACTTCACTCACACCAGCACCGACCTTTTGTCTTACTTCATCAAGGGATTGTTCGCCAAAGGGAATATTAGATACAAAAATGCTCAGGTTTTTGGTTCTTTGTTGGCAGCAGTCAGTGCGGGGAAATAATTCAATATGCTTAATGAGCGCTGGCTTTTTTAAGTCAACTTGCCAATAGGGGGTATTTTCATGGTTTGTGTGGGTCACGGATTCGGCTCGCCAGTTGCCATCAGTATTGCCATCAACGGCTCGCGATGGTATTCCAGAATAGGCGATTGAGCTTTGGGAAACGGGTTTATTACGGGCGAGGTTTGTTAAGTTATCTTCCATATCTTGAATGAATGGAGTGAAAAGTTTTCCCTCTATCGTTCCATCCATTATTGATAAGTGTAGTTTCACTGGCTCAGCAACATTAGAGACGATATCTTTACCCGTGATAACGTTATTCAAGTGACTAAAGGTATTAACGATATTTCCCCATGATATTGCATAACTGCAAAAGCAACAGAAAGTCAGTAATAATACTCCAACCTTAAACAAGAAGTGTCGAACGTTTCTCTTAGTGCATTTAACATGGTCAATTATCGTCATACTGGTCCCATCCGTTCTATCTGCAGGTGCAACAATGAATTCTGTATTGATGAAGTATGTGGATAAGCATTTCATTTCATCTATTAAAGAAACGAATGGCATTGAGGGGGGTATTATGAATTTAGATATTGAAAAACGAGAACCGCCTTCATTTAAAATGCAAAGTAGATTAAAGGGGGGAGAAAAGCTTGCTGCAGAGTAATCAGTTATTAATCCACATACATTACTATGATGAGGGAAAGTCCGTATACGAGGGGAGTGTTAGCGTTAATTAGACGACCTTACTTATGTTTCATCAGTCGTTCTTTTTGCCGATTCCAATCTCGATCCTTAATTGTGTCGCGTTTGTCGTGAGCTTTTTTACCTTTGCCGAGGCATACTTCTACTTTGACCCAACACTTTTTCCAGTACATTGCGGTCGCAATGATTGAATAGCCTTGTTTGTCTCGCGCGCCCAATAACTTATCTAACTCTCTGCGATTTAGAAGTAACTTTCGGCTTCGCTCTGGGGTACACAAAACGTGAGAGGATGCTTGGTTTAGCGGTTGAATTTGACACCCTTGCAGAAGCGCTTCGCCATTCTGAATAATGACATAGGCATCACTGAGATTGACTTTACCAGCACGAATACTCTTAACTTCCCATCCTTGCAAAGATAAGCCTGCTTCAAACTTATCTTCCAGAAAGTAGTCATGTTTTGCTTTTTTGTTGAGGGCGATAGTGCCGCCACCGGGTGTGTTTTTCTTTTTCATGGCGGCATTATACTGAATTTATTGAGTTTGTCTCAATCAAAAAAGCGAAATTGATGCGAGTCTTTACTGCGCATGGTATCCTTGCCGTATTAAGATTTTGAGTACAAAGATAATTGAATGGCAACCGTTTATAGAAATGCATTGGTAGCATATAGCAGCCAGCAAATGTTTAATTTGGTGAATAACGTCGGCGATTACCCGCAATTTTTGCCAGACTGTGGCGATGCCAAAGTGCTGAGCGAGGATAGTCAGGGAATGAAAGCTTCAGTTAAAATCCAAAAGGCGGGTTTGAGCCATTGGTTTACTACTCAGAATACCTATGAGGGAAGCGAAAAAATTGTGTTATCGCTGGTTGATGGCCCGTTTAAGTCATTGTCAGGGGAATGGCGTTTTACGCCACTATCTGATGACGCTTGTAAGGTTGAATTATCACTGTCGTTTGAATTCTCAAATAAACTCGTTTCGCTGGCCTTTGGACCCATCTTTAATCAGATAGCCAATAATCTTGTCCAATCATTTTGTGAACGTGCCAAGCAGGTCTACTAGCAATGACTCCAGAATTAACAATAGAGGTGGTGTACGGTACACCCGAAAAACAGTCCATTGAAACATTGAAAGTTGCACCAGGCACAACCGTTGAGCAGGCTATTATTCAGTCCGGTATCCAGCGCCTTTTTTCTAACATTGATCTAACAAAAAATAAGACCGGTATTTGGAATCGCGCTTGTAAATTAACCGACATTGTTCAAGAACATGACCGAATTGAAATATACCGCCCGTTGATTGCCGACCCCAAGGATGTCAGACGTAAGCGTGCTGAAAAGGCTGTACAAGAGGGACGTGCGGACAAGGTAACAGGCGGCAGGCCAAGCCGTTTAAGAAAGTCTGAAGCCGAGTAGTCACTGACTACCCACTAAGTCAAAACGTATATTGACGTATTAGGGAGTTATAGGCTTTTTCGATATCTCAGGTAAGGTGGTCCATCAATCGGCCAACCTAGCTCAGCACTAACTGAAAATACCTCATTAATCAATTGACTCGATAGCGTGGCTTGAGGTGTTCCTCTGGCAATGATATCGCCTCCTTGCATTACCCAGACCTGATCAGCAACACTAGCAGCTAATGCAAGATCATGCACTACAGCGACTACACTTGCTCCTCTTTTTGCCATCAACTTTGCAACAGACATGATCTTTTGTTGGTGAAGAAGATCTAAATTAGACACTGGTTCATCAATCAATAGAATTGGATACCCTTCTCCGTTTCTTTCCAGTAGCTCAAACGATGGTAATAACTGTGTTAACACTCGGGCGAATTGCACTCGTTGTTTTTCACCACCTGAAAGTACCTCAAAAGGCATCTTTTTGAGATGTTCTACATCAGCATATTGAGTTGCTTCAATCTGGTACTTGTCTAAAGTGTTTGCGCTTGATTCTTCTAGATGAGGGTAACGTCCTAATGCAATGACTTCTTCACTGATAAGTGGAAAATTGATTTGGTAATGTTGAGACATTACCGCCCTAATGTGAGCCATCTGGCGAGGCGCTTTATCTTTGATGGGTTTCCCATGGTACGTGACCTCACCTGTGCTCGGTTGAATTTGCCCACTCAGTACTTTAAGGAGGGTCGACTTTCCTGCGCCATTAGGTCCCACTATTACTACCAGTTTTCCGGGCTCTAGCGAGACATTAACTGGCTGTAAAAGCGCTCGGTGATTGACGCTGAACGAAATGTTATTAGCAACTAGCATAGGGTTAACTTTGCCTTTGGTGTTGAAATTTAACTAGCACGATTAAGAATATTGGACCACCAATGGCGGACGTCAGTAGTCCGATCGGCAGTTCAGTTGAAGTGAACAGTTGACGAGCAAAAACATCGCATAAGGTTAAGATTGTGCCGCCTGCAATGGCACTCAAGGGTAAAAGTGTCTTATGGTTAGCGCCGGTGAGAATTCGCATTAAATGTGGCACTAAGAAACCTACAAAGCCAATGATCCCGCAGACAGAAACAACGGCCCCAATGCATAGCGCGGTGTAGAGGAAAAGTTGTTTTCGTAGTTGTGTAACGTTAATTCCGGTATGCTCGGCGTCTGCATCACCTAATTGATAGACGTTCAATGCTGGCGCATGTTTGAACATGTTGAGGCAAGTGAATGTTACAACACTCATAACGATGAGAACCAGTGGCCACTCCGTCATGCCAAGTGAGCCCATTGTCCAGAATGTGAGATCCCTTAACGCTTCGTTGCTACTTATCAAGGTGAGACCACCAATGACCGCACCGATAACCGCGTTAACGGCTATTCCAACCAACAAAATACTAATAATAGAGAAGTTACCCGTCCATAAACTGACTTTTAGAATCAGTCCCAATACCAACAAAGCCCCTGCAAACGCGCTGGTAGGTAATAGGTAATATTGCCAATCACCCTGACTGTTAGGTAAAACACTGTGACCTAAAACAATAATCAAGATAGCTCCAAGCGCTGCGCCACTAGAAACGCCAATAAGACCTGGATCAGCTAATGGATTTCTGAAAACTCCCTGAATGGCAGCACCACAGGTTGCTAGACCTGCGCCAGCAAAAAAACTCAACAGCGCTCGAGGGACCCGGATGTCCCACACTATTGTCTCGTGGTAAGGGGCGGATGGAGTGAATAGTAAAGCCTGAAGAAGATCATTTAAGGAAAGAGGCACACTACCGAACGCTATGCTAATAAACAAAGCTGTGACCGAAAAGCACAGCAAGGAGATGAAAAATATTTTTTGATTGGATTTGTACACTACCATCATGCTAGCCCAAGGTGACAGTACTGAACATACACATTGGATGCTAGCCTGCGTTGTGCACTATTATTCAGAGAGCGGAGTTGTAAACTCTTCGCTTTGCTCAAAGTCACCGCTCATTTTAACTAAGCGATCATTCTCAAAGGATAAAATGAGATTTTTGCTGGCGTGATTGTCGGTCATACCTCTGCGCATTTTGTACACGTAGTACCATGTATCATCAGAAAAGGTATCGGGTAAAATGGAGGTGCCCAACACAAAAGTCACTTGTTCTTTTGTCATGTTTATCCGCAGTTTATCCACTTCTTTTTGGGTTAGATAATTTCCTTGAGGAATATCCATACGGAAAATGAAGCCTTGGCATCCAGATAATGCAACAGCAATAATTAGCCCAATGGTGAGAGATAACGCTTTAGGTGACATAATAGCTCGCTAACGTGAAAAATAATACTAACTCAAACGAATGTTACCCTAATAATAGGGGGAAACTCAACACTGCAAGCCGTTTCATATGGAATGTCTTGCTTGAATGCTTAAACATAACCAATACTAGTACTGAAACAATGCTTGGTAATGGCTCAGATAGAGTATGATTATACTGTAAAGTTCCCGTTATTATAACGTGGCCGTCAAACGGTCTGAGCAGAAGCCATTAACGCCTTTGCATTTTCAATGGCAGCTGGGTTAATTTCATCACCGGCCAACAAACGGGCAAGCTCTTGAATTCGGTCTTGCTGAGTAAGCGCTTGTATATTTGTCTGCGTGGTTTCGCCATCACTGAATTTAGTCACAAACAACTGATTGTGCGCATGGGCAGCAACCTGTGGCAAGTGTGTCACACACAATGTCTGAATAGAATCTCCCAGTTGCTTTAATAATTGGCCCACAACTGACGCGGTAGGGCCACTAATACCAACGTCTACTTCATCAAAAATCATTGTGGGAACAGCAAGATTTGCACTGTTAATGACCTGTAACGCTAACCCTATTCGAGAAAGCTCACCTCCTGATACCACTTTCTCAATGCTATCTTTTACCTGTCCTTTGTTGGTCGCGATGACAAAATTGACACTGTCGCCACCATGAACGCTCGGTGTATGTTCTGAGTCATATGTCACATTGATTGCAAATTCGGCGTCAGCCATGTTCATCTGTGCGATTTTTTGCTCGACCTGCTTTGAAAGGGAATTGGCGGCCGAAGAACGTGCTTGACTCAAGTTATGACAAGCAACGGTGTATCGTTCCCGTTGTTCGGCAATATCATCTGCTAAATGGTCAATACGGCTCTCGTCTTGCGTCAGTTGTTGGTATTCTTCAACTAGCAACTGGTGGTGAGCGGCAAGGGATTCTGGCGCAATACTGTGTTTTCTTGCGAGCGCCATGCATTGACTGTAACGGGCTTCTGTCTGTTGTATTTTAAAGGGATCAATTTCAATTCGGTCAATATAACTTTGGAGTTGGGAACTGGCCTCTTCTACGTTAATTAAGGCTTCGTTAAGTACTTCAACAATTGGTGTGAGCTCGCTGTCGTTGGCTTGTAATCCATCTAGTTGCTGAATGCTCGACTGTATAATATGAACGGCATTGTTTTGTTCATCTTCATATAGTCGGTGAAAGCAATGCTGACTTGACTCCATGAGGGTCTGGCTATTACTCAATTTTTTGAAATCTGACTCTAATTGTTCAAATTCATCATCTGCTAAACCGAAGTCATTAAGTTCAACCACCTGATAATCCAATAACTGTTTACGTGCTAATCGTTGTTCTTGGGCTTGTTTTAGTTGGCTATATTCACGCTCTAACGACTGTAATGTTTTATATTCCTGTGAGACTACAGACAGTAAATTGGCATGATTTGCGTAATCATCTAAGAGTGAACGTTGGGCATCAGGCTTGAGTAAACGAAGGTGGCCATGTTGACCATGAATGCTGATAAGCCATTGTCCGAGATCTTTTAATTGCGCCACTGGCATTGGAACACCATTGACAAAGGCTCTGGAACGCCCTTCTGATGAAATGATACGTCTAATAATGCACTCTCCACCATTATCAAGTTCGCGAGATTCTAACCATTCAATAGCGGCCGGGTTATCACTGACAGAAAAACTTGCAATGATTTCGGCTTTATCTTCGCCAGGTCTTACCATACTTGCCTCTGCTCTTGCACCAAGACACAGATTAAGGGCATCAATGGCAATTGATTTTCCGGCACCTGTTTCACCAGTAATGGCGGTCATTCCTTTGGATACGTCAAGCTCTAGGGATTTGACAATGGCAAAATTTCGGATAGTGATATTAGATAACATAGGACATACCTGTTGATATATACAGTAATACTGTAAATATATACATATGCAGGATAATGTAAAGAACTTTCTAGTAAAGTTTGCTGCCCCAGCCGAGTTTGTTTCGAAGCACGCGATAATAGTCATAGGTAGGTGGGTGAACAAGACTCAATGTGTGGGGAGCCTTTCGAATTTTAACTTCATCACCTGACTGCACAGAAAGCACAACGTGGCCATCGCAACTGACTTGACTCTCATCTTGATTACGAGTTTTTGCAATAAGTTTGAGAGAACTATTGGCATCAACCAATAATGGGCGGCTACTTAAAGTATGAGGAAACATAGGCACTAGCGTTAATGCTGATAGTTGAGGCGTTACAATTGGGCCTCCCCCAGAGAGGGAATAGGCAGTTGAGCCGGTTGGAGTGGATACAATAAGACCATCTGCACGTTGACTGAACACAAATTGGTTATCAATGTGAACTTCGTATTCAATCATATTCGCAACATTTGAATGGTGGAGAATCGCTTCATTCATTGCGGAATTACTGCTGTGTATCTGGCCCTCTCTGTAGACTTCAATTTCGAGTAGAAAGCGCTCTTCAACAATATAATCTCCGGCAAATATAGCATCGAGAGATTCGCTAATGTGATCGGGCGCAATGTCAGTCAGAAAACCTAAATTTCCTCTGTTAATTCCCACTACACTAATATCAAACTTTGCAAGGACTCTTGCCGCACCAAGCATATTACCATCACCGCCAACGACGATGGCAAGGTCTGCAGATTTTCCAATGTCAACTAAGCTTGTGCGCTGAATTGAATCGGGAAGGGCGTCAACTGCCATGCGTTCATCCAGTAACACACGACAGCCTTTAGTCGTCAGGTAATCAATGAGCATAGCCACACTCTCGCTAGCGCCAGCATGATGTGATTTTCCGATGATACCGATAGTGTTGAACATGTTTTATGGTCTAAGCAATTTTAATTGAGGCAATGATGGCTGAAAATGACGAGCGTGTAAACCTGCACCAGTGTTTTCAAGTGGTCATTACCAGAACTTTACTGCTTTGATGTTATTCGCTCCAGTATGCGCCGTTGATGACCAACCTCTTGTTCCAATACCACATCAAACTGCCATAGCCTGTGAAGGTGTTTGAGAACTTCAGTGAAATTATCAGCGAGTGGAACATCATTGCGAGGAACATAGCGTAATGTAATGGTTCTATCGCCTTTCACATCAACGTTATAGACCTGAATGTTCGGTTCAATATTACTCAGGTTGTACTGGGCTGAAAGTGAATCGCGAATGGCTTGGTAACCTTCGGCGTTGTGAATGGAGGTCACGGTAAGATGTTTTTCATCGGCTTTGTCAGTGACGGTAAATAATTTGAAGTCCCGAATGACTTTGGGGGATAAATATTGACTAAGGAAGCTTTCATCTTTGAAATTTTGCATCGCGAAATGCACGCTCTCTAACCAATCGCTCCCTGCTAATTCAGGAAACCATTGTTTGTCTTCCTCAGTGGGTGACTCACAAATACGTTTGATATCCATAAACATGCTAAATCCTAGCGCGTACGGATTAATGCCATTGTAATAAGGGCTGTTATATTCGGGTTGTGCGATGACGTTCGTATGGCTTTGCAAAAATTCTAAGATGAAGCGTTCCGTTACTTTCCCCTCGTCATATAAGTGATTCAATATATGGTAGTGCCAGAAACATGCCCAGCCTTCATTCATGACTTGCGTTTGTTTTTGCGGATAAAAATATTGTGAAATTTTACGCACAATTCGAATCAGTTCCCGCTGCCAATTCTCTAATAATGGCGAGTTTTTCTCCAGAAAATAGAGAATGTTCTCTTGCGGCTCGGGAGGGAAGTGACTGCCTGCGGTCTCAGTGGGCTTTTCTTGAGTTGGCAGAGTCCTCCAGATATCGTTCACTTGACTTTGATTATATTGTCTAATCCGTTCTTGCCGATTTTTTTCTTCCTCAACCGATAACTTCGGTGGTCGCTTGTAGCGGTCAACACCAAAATTCATCAGGGCGTGACACGAATCTAGGATGTCCTCAACAGCATCTAATCCATAGCGTTCTTCACAATCACTGATGTACTGCTTAGCAAACACCAAATAATCAATAATCGATGAAGCATCAGTCCAAGTTTTAAAAAGATAGTTGCATTTGAAAAAAGAGTTGTGGCCGTAACATGCATGGGCCATCACCAAGGCCTGCATCGTAATGGTGTTCTCTTCCATCAAATAAGCGATACAGGGGTCAGAGTTTATCACTATCTCGTAGGCTAATCCCATTTGGCCGCGGGCATACTGTTGCTCAGTTTGAATGAATTTTTTACCGTAAGACCAGTGACTATAATTCACTGGCATACCTACGCTTGCGTAAGCGTCCATCATTTGTTCGGCGGTTATTACTTCAATTTGATTTGGGTAGGTGTCGAGCCGATAGTATTCAGCGACACGCTGAATTTCCTCTTGGTAATCGGCCAGTAGTTCAAAACTCCAGTCTGGCCCGTCGGATAAGACTTGACGTTTCTCAGCAGTTTGATTCATAACGAACTCCTATCGAAGACAACTCAAACAAAGGTTAATGGCTCTGTTTTTTGAATAATTCTCTGAACACCGGATAGATATCGGGTACACCTTGAATTTGTGCAGTTGCTAAGTTTTCATGTGACGCTTGTATTTCTTGGTATATTCGCCAAAGACTCTGATGCGGGCGCGACGTGATTTCAATGTAGGAATAGTAGCGCACAAAAGGTAACAGAGATTCCTTTAATAATTCACCACATTGTGGTGAGTCGTCTGCCCAATTATCCCCATCTGAGGCTTGTGCAGCGTAGATATTCCATTCGGCAGGATCATATCTTTCTGCCATGATGGATTTCATCATTTTCAAGGCGCTAGAGACGATCGTACCGCCGGTTTCTTGAGAATAGAAAAACTCGTGCTCAGAGACTTCTTTGGCAATGGTATGGTGCCTGATATAAACAACATCCACGTCATCGTATGTTCGTGTCAAAAACAAATACAACATGATGTAAAACCGCTTAGCCATGTCTTTCGTCGCCTGATCCATCGAGCCTGATACGTCCATCAAGCAGAACATGACCGCTTTACTGGTAGGATGTGGACGCTTCTCAAAGTTCCTAAACCTGAGGTCAAAAGTGTCAATAAAGGGCACTGCTTTGATGCGCTTTTGTAACGTTGCAATTTCCTCTTTGATGGTTGCCAGTCGTTGATGATTATCGTGGGGATCTTTTTCTAAACGCCACTGCTCTTCTTTTAGTTCCTTCAACTGACGGCGTTTATCGGCGGTGAGTGCAACTCTCCTCGCGATGGAGCCTTTTAAAGACCGGACGATATCGAGGTGACACGGCATTCCGTCACTGTTGAAGCCAGCTCGGTGAGTCTTGTAGTTCACCATTTTATCCAGCTGATTCTCTTGTAAGTTTGGTAGCTCTAAATCTTCAAATAATAGATCTAAGTATTCGTCCTGAGAAATCTGGAAAGCAAATTCATCTGTGCCTTCGCCGGAATCGGATGCAGAACCTTCGCCAGCTCCATTACCGCCATTTGCAGGTGGTTTCTCTATAGTATCTCCCGGTGAGTATATGTCATTACCGGGCAGTACTCGCTCAACGTTACCGCCTGGGCCTGTATGAAAGAAGGGCTCAGATAAATCTCGCGCAGGTATTGTAATACTTTCACCACCGCTCTCTTTGACGCTGCGCTGAGAGATTTGGTCCGAGACAGCTTTTTTGATCTGCTGCTTGTAACGCCGCATAAAGCGCTGTCGATTTACCGTACTTTTACCTTTTGCATTGTCTCGTTTATCAATAAAATGTGTCATATCAGCCTCCGATATTAGGCTGATTTTCTGACACGTAAATACCATTCGCACAGTAAACGCACTTGTTTCTTGGTGTAACCCTTCTCACACATACGGTCTACAAAATCATCATGCTTTTTCTGGTCGTCAGCAGAGCTTTTGGCGTTAAAAGAGATGACCGGCAATAAATCCTCGGTGTTTGAAAACATTTTCTTTTCAATGACAGTCCGGAGTTTCTCGTAGCTGTTCCATTGCGGGTTAGAACCGTTGTTGCTCGCTTTTGCTCGCAGTACAAAGTTCACAATTTCATTACGAAAATCTTTCGGATTGCTAATCCCTGCTGGCTTTTCTATTTTCTCAAGCTCATTGTTAAGGGCACTGCGATCGAGCAACTGCCCAGTTTCCGGATCTCGGTACTCTTGGTCTTGGATCCAAAAATCTGCATAAGTGACATAGCGATCAAAGAGGTTCTGACCGTACTCGGAGTAGGATTCTAAATAGGATGTCTGAATCTCTTTACTGATGAAATCAACATATTTCGGTATCAAATAGCCTTTTAAATGCTCTTTGTAGAGTTCTGTCAACTCGCTAGGGAACTGCTCTTTTTCAATTTGCTTTTCCAAAACGTAGAAAAGGTGTACCGGATTAGCTGCAACTTCTTGATAATCGAAGTTGAAAACTTTTGATAATATTTTGAATGCAAAGCGTGTTGAAAGGCCATCCATTCCTTCATCCACCCCTGCATAGTCTCGATATTCTTGAATTGATTTCGCTCTGGGGTCTGTATCTTTAAGGCTCTCTCCGTTGTATACCCGCATTTTGGAGTAGATACTCGAATTTTCTGGCGTTTTCAAGCGAGATAACACGGAAAACTGTGCCAAGATGTCTAATGTTGCTGGTGCGCATGGAGTGCCAACAAGCTCGCTATGGGCGATAAGTTTGTTGTAAATGTTGATTTCTTCTGATACCCGCAGACAATACGGTACTTTCACAATATAAACACGGTCTAAGAAAGCTTCATTGTTTTTGTTGTTTCTGAACGTTTGCCACTCTGATTCATTCGAGTGCGCCAAGATCACTCCACTGAAGGGAAGGGCAGAGAAACCCTCCGTTGGATTATAGTTGCCTTCTTGAGTCGCTGTCAGCAAGGGATGAAGGACTTTAATAGGTGCCTTAAACATCTCCACGAATTCCATAATGCCCTGATTCGCTTTGCACAGAGAACCAGAATAGCTATACGCATCAGGATCATTTTGAGCATAAGATTCTAATTTTCTGATATCGACTTTGCCGACAAGGCTTGAGATGTCTTGATTGTTGTCATCGCCGGGCTCTGTTTTTGCCACGCCAATCTGGTCAATCACACTGGGGTAGCGTTTTACAACCTTGAACTGGCTTATGTCACCTTTGTACTCGTGCAACCTTTTTCTCGCCCACGGCGACATTAATACACTGACATATCGCTTCGGAATACCATACTCTTGCTCTAGCAAATCACCGTCTTCGTCCGGATCAAATAGGCTCAAGGGATGGTCATTCACTGGCGAACCTTTAATGCTGTAGATGGGCATTGCTTCCATTAATTGTTTAAGTTTCTCGGCTAGCGATGATTTGCCACCACCAACAGGCCCCAATAAATAAAGCACTTGTTTCTTCTCTTCTAACCCTTGTGCCGCATGTTTTAAATAAGACACAATTTGCTCAATTGCCTCTTCCATACCGTAAAAATTCTGGAACGCCGGATAACGAGCAACGACTCGATTGGAAAATAGACGGCTTAATACGGGATCTTGGGAAGTGTCGACCATTTCTGCTTCACCAATCGCTGCTAACAGGCGTTCAGCAGCATTCGCGTAGAGTAATGAATTTTCTTTACATTGCTGAAGAAATTCCTCGATTGTCATTTCTTCTTCTTGTTTCGCTTCATAGCGATCCTGATAGTGTTCAAAAATACCCATAAGTCTCTCCTGACTCCGAACAGAATAACGTTTCATTATTAAGGTTAGACCTAAAATCAAAGACTTGTGCAAGATTTTTAGTCGCCAAAAAGTCGAATCTAAAATTTCGAATCAAACTGATTAAAATTTATACGCCAAAAATTTATGTTCAGATGTTTGTTGTAAAAATAAGAGCTTCGGGTAATTGAGCCGAGCAGGATGCTGACAAATTGAGTTGTGAAGTGGCTGTATTGAGGGCAATAAAAAACCCGGAGCATGGCCCGGGTTTTTTTACAATATGTATAGCTTATGCGAAGTTTGCTGAAGCAAAGTCCCAGTTAGCCAGCGCCCAGAAACCTTGTAGGTAATTCGGACGAACATTACGGTAATCGATGTAGTAAGCGTGTTCCCACAAATCAACTGTTAGCAACGGAACAACTCCTGCTTCAGTGATTGGTGTACCCGCATTAGAAGTGTTAACGATGTCCAACTGACCATCAGCGTTTTTCACTAGCCAAGTCCAGCTTGAACCAAAGTTATTAACCGCTTTGTCATTGAAGGCTGCTTGGAATTCAGCAAACGAACCCCACTTTGCATTGATTGCGTCAGCAAGAGCACCTGCAGGCTCACCACCACCATTTGGACTTAAGCTATTCCAGTAAAACGTGTGGTTCCAGATTTGAGCTGCATTATTAAACACACCACCTTCTGAACTACGAACTACCTCTTCCAATGACATTGTTGCCATTTCTGTGCCTTCTACTAGACCATTAAGCTTTGTCACGTAGGTTTGGTGATGTTTGCCATGGTGAAAGTCTAGCGTCTCCGCAGAGATGTGTGGTTCTAGCGCTGTTTTTTCGTAAGGTAGAGGGGGTAATTCAAAAGCCATGATGCTTCTCCATGTTTGCGTTCACTTCTGTCCCGTCAATTGGTCCGAAGTAAACTGATTTTTTGATTGTTCGATTGCAGTCTAACATATGTACGACGTATCGATATTACAAGTTTATTTTAAAAAATAATTCATTATTCCATGATGTTGAGGACAAATTTGCGTTCCTCTATTGAATAATGTGGTATACATACCCACATACTCGACACTTAGTTTTATTTCAAAAGGTGGTTATTGTGGAAACAATTGACAAGATTAAACAGCAAATCGAAGAAAACCCGATTCTTCTCTATATGAAAGGATCACCAAAGTTACCAAGCTGCGGGTTTTCCGCACAGGCATCCCAAGCATTGATGTCATGTGGCAAGCCGTTTGCGTTTGTCGATATTTTACAAAACCCAGATATCAGAGCTGAATTACCTGCATACGCCCAATGGCCAACATTTCCGCAACTGTGGGTTGAAGGTGAATTGATTGGTGGTTGTGACATCATATTAGAGATGTTTCAACAAGGTGAATTGCAGCCGCTAATTACTGAAACAGCTGAAAAATTTGAAGAGAAAGACGCGGATTCAGAATGATCAGTTGAATTGTAGATACAAAAAAAGGACTCACACGAGTCCTTTTTTGTATCTCTTCTGCGGTGCTAAGAGACTTCTTTAAACAAGCTTTCGTCAATGATTACGTCATCAATAATAGATTGCGCTAAGTTTGAACACTTTCCGCACATGCCTGCAACGCCGAGTTGTTGTTTTAACTCACGCATGCCACCAACACCGTTTTCGATCACGGCCTCTTTAATTTGTTTATCTGTGATCCCAAAACATACACAAACGTACATCGAACAAACCCCTTAAAGCTAACTGCAAATGATAATAATTGTTATTAACGATTAGTGCAAGCGTTATTTTTGAACAGTTTGGGGAATAAATGAACGGATCGTGGTAAACAAATGAACTTTAAATTATTTTATTTCGATCTCAGGGTTGTATTTGAGACCTAACAACCCTATAAATTACAGCAGATTTGTTAATTACAATATAAATGGAGAGCACGATGAGTGTACTAGTTGGTCGTCCGGCCCCGGATTTTACAGCAGCAGCTGTTTTAGGTAATGGTGAAATCGTTGATAGCTACAACCTAGCTGAAAACATTAAGGGCAAAAAAGCAGTTATTTTCTTCTACCCGTTGGACTTCACTTTTGTATGTCCTTCAGAGTTGATCGCGTTTGATCATCGTTATGAAGATTTCGCAAAGCGTGGTGTTGAAGTGATTGGTGTATCTATCGATTCTCAATTTAGCCATAACGCATGGCGTAACACGCCAGTTGACCAAGGTGGCATCGGTCCAGTTAAGTACGCGCTAGTTGCTGACGTTAAGCATGAAATTTGTCAGGCATATGATGTTGAGCATCCAGAAGCTGGTGTTGCATTCCGTGGCTCTTTCCTAATTGATGAAGAAGGTAACGTTCGTCATCAAGTTGTTAACGACCTACCACTCGGTCGTAACATTGACGAAATGCTTCGTATGGTTGACGCTTTGAACTTCCACCAAGAACACGGTGAAGTTTGCCCAGCAGGTTGGGAAGAAGGTAAAAAAGGTATGGATGCAAGCCCTGAAGGTGTTGCTAAATTCCTATCTGAGAACGCTGAAGAGCTATAAGTATTCTCCCAAAAGGGACAATGCAAGATATTTTAAAGGCCATCATTTGATGGCCTTTTTTATGTTTGTTGGTTTGTAGTTGCAAAGTCATGATATTAATTCTACACCTGATGAATTAGGTTTTTATTGGGAGCGCTAACCATGAATCTTGAGCTTAATCATTCATCGTTACATCATCGAATCATCACACAGATTGTTGCGCACAGTTGTGCCCCAAACGTTGCTGAGTTATCGGACTATTTTGCGGTATCGGAGGATAAAGTTGTATCGGCATTACAGGCGTTACAGGCGTATCATGGTGTTGTTTTACATCCAGTATCTAATGAAGTTTGGGTAATGCATCCATTCTCAACAGCTCCCACAAATTTCTGGATACGCACGGACGAGCAGAGCTGGTGGAGCAATTGTGCTTGGTGTGCACTTGGAGCCGCAGCCCTCATTAATCGTGATGTTAGCATCATTACCACCCTGGCGGCGGAAGACAAAAAAATCGCCATTAATATTCGCAATGGTGTACTCGAAGCCGATAAGTTATTTGTTCACTTCCCAATTCCCATGACGCAAGCATGGGACAATGTTACTTACACCTGTAGTACCATGTTGATGTTTGATTCAGTGATAGACGTCCAGCGTTGGTGCAGACAATACGGTATGAAACAAGGTGATGTCCAACCCATCGAAAAGGTGTGGGAATTCGCTAAAGTTTGGTACGGTAAACACCTTGATGCAGACTGGAAAAAATGGAGTGTTGATGAAGCGCGTTTTATATTTCAGGAACATGGTTTGGTATCTGATATTTGGCAACTTCCAGATGGTGACAGTCGCTTCTAATCGCTGTTAGAAATGGATTCAGAAGACGGATTCAACATCAATCGGGTAAACCATACGACAACACTTACTTACACTTCTGGAGTGAATGCGTTAGACGACGATGATTTAATCAGTAAAGTTATTATCTCGATTAGGAAAAGCGAGTTTTTAACCATGACACATTATTATCGAAACCTGTTTGCTTTACTGGTAACAGTATTTAGTTTCAATCTTTCGGCCGCGGATTCCACTGATGATCCTGCTTCTATGGTTGTTGAGTTTTACACGACAGTCTTTGTGGACAAAGGGAATGTCAGAGCGGTATCTGAAAAGTTGGTTCACCCTGATTATATTCAACATAATCCTTATGTTGGTGATGGTAGAGAAGCAATGGTGAAAGCTTTGTCAGCATGGATGAAAAAACGCCCTGCGTCAGTAGTAACCGAGATAAAACGTGTAATGACAGATGGTGATTTAGTCATTCTTCATGTACATCAGCGTGACACCGCCACTCAGCAACCTGGGCATGCAGGTGTCGATATTTTCCGTGTGGCTGACGGAAAAATTGTTGAGCATTGGGATGTTTGGCAAAAAATTCCAGAAACAATGCCCCACAATAACGGCATGTTTTAGTGAAGATATCAGAGGAAAGGGAAGTTTATTATTGATATATAGTACCAGACTTCCCTTTTTGCATTACCTGGCATCAATTTGCTGTATTAATCGTCAACTGACTGCTTTGTGTTCGCGGTAAGGGGCCAGCCGCCAAGGGCTTGCCAACGATTAACGATATAACAAAACAGTTCAGCAGTGCGTTGGGTATCATATAAAGCAGAATGAGCTTCTCTTTGATCAAATGCAATGCCAGCTGCTTGGCATGCTTTGACGAGTACCGTCTGACCAAGTGCAAGCGCCGATAAAGAGGTGGTATCAAATGAAACAAATGGATGGAATGGGGTTCGTTTGATGCTGCATCGTTCAATTGCTGCGTTGACGAACGATTGGTCAAAAGCAGCGTTATGAGCGACGATTACTGACCGCTGACAACCAGCCGCTTTTTGGCGTTTTCTCACTTCCTTACACAAGTTTTTTATTGCTTCTGCTTCATCAATTGCCCCTCTTAGGGCACAGAAAGGATCAATACCGGTAAAGTCCAGTGCGGCTTTTTCCAAGTTAGCGCCATCAAATGGCGTCACATGAGCATGATAAGTGTAATCAGGGATCAATTGCCCTTGTTCATCCATGGTGAGCGTCGTGGCAGCAATCTCAAGCAAGGCATCGGTGTGTGGATTGAATCCAGCGGTCTCAACATCAATGATGACGGGAAAGTAGCCTCTGAAACGCTGACTAATACTAGGTTTGTTCTCTGTCATGTTCGTGTTATATCTGTCAATTTTGGTCATTATCGCCTTAATTAATGACGCAATCCAGTGAAATCATAGTGAATTAAACTTTAGTCGGATAAATAGCTAAACCTTTGCGCAGGCCTGCCGATACCCTATACGTGATTAAAGGGGTAATATTCTGTATGAAACGACTTTTATTGATGGTCGCGGCACTGACGAGTGCTGTGAGTCATGCCAATAGCCGTTATTATGCTGTGTCTGTTGAAGACTCGGAATGGGTGTTGGCACAGAACACGAGGCTAGAATGTAAAATTGAACATCCTATCCCAGGATACGGTGCAGCTATTTTCAGTAGTAATGCCAATAAACATCAAAATCTCAGTTTTCAGTTAGATATGTTGAGACGTCCAACCAAGTATGGTTTGGCTACCATCTACTCTATTCCTCCTCAGTGGATGCCGGGTCTGCAGGGTAAAACCATTGGCGATATTGATTTGTTGAAACAATTCGATGTTGAGGTCACGGACGATTACGCATGGACTATGTTGAGTGAATTAGAAAAAGGGTTTTGGCCAACAATTTCATTTCAAGATTGGAATAGTCAGTTTGATAACGTGTCTGTTGGTTTGAATGCGAGTCGTTTCGCAGACCAATATGTCGCATTCATTCAATGTATCGACCAACTACTGCCTTTCAGTTTTGAGGACATCTCATTTACCGTGCTCAGTTATCAAAAGAACTCGTTAGAATTAACACTTCACTCGCAACGACAGTTGCAAATGATTGGCGAGTACGTCAAAGCCGATCCATCCATAGAAGCAATCATGTTAGATGGTTATAGCGACAGCTATGGTGCACGATCGAGCAACCAGCGATTATCGGAAAAACGTGCGAATATGGTTCAAGAATTTTTATTGAGTCAAGGCATTGCAAAAGACAGAATCAAAGTCACGGGTCACGGTGAACGCCGCCATATTGCACCGAATGATTCGGTTAATTCACGCGCACAGAACCGTCGAGTCGTCATTCGAATGGAAAAGTCCTATATCTAGGTCAACAGCGTTTTCTATGAAAATACCCGGCAAGTGTAGACTGCTGCGTTTGTTCGGGTAAAATGCCAACAGTTTTTTTGCGGGCGTTGCCAGTGTCACATCATTATCAAACGTTAATTACACTATTTGATTCGGCCTTTTTTACCACGTTTAACACGCGGCTAGTGAAAGGTGACGATGAACCCCTTTACCAACCATCAGCACATGATGGCGATTATCACCGGGTTATCTTTGCTCACGGTTTTTACACCAGTGCGTTGCACGAAATCGCTCATTGGTGTCTTGCGGGAAAGGCGCGACGGGCTCTCGAAGATTATGGTTATTGGTACTGCCCTGATGGGCGCGACCAGCAGCAGCAATATGAATTCGAACAAGTGGAAGTAAAACCTCAAGCGATAGAGTGGGCATTTTGCATTGCCGCCGGCATTCCGTTCAATGTGAGTGTTGATAATTTGGATGGGTTTCAGTCGAACCGCCAACAATTTCAATCAAAGGTGGCAGAGCAAGCCATTCACTATTTGCGTCATGGTTTCCCGCAAAGAGCACAACAATTCATTGATGTATTGCGGTCACACTATGACTCACCTGACTTATCTGACGCTCATTTTACACCGTATCTCTCGGTTAACTGCGAGCAAGAGGAGAACGTATGCGTCATGAACTGACCATTGGTTTGATCATTAACCCATATGCCGGTATCGGTGGTGCGGTTGCAATGAAAGGGTCTGACGGTAAAGCCATCCGCGACGCTGCGTTAGCAAAAGGTGCGGAGTTAAAAGCGGCTGTGCGTGCGAAACAAGCGTTAGATATTATCGCGCCATTCAAAGACAAGATTTCCATTATTACAGTTGCCGGTGCCATGGGTGAGGAACTCTGTCAGCAAATGGGATTTAATTACCGCACGGTTTATCAACCGGCGAATGTTCAGACAGAAGCGTTAGATACCGAACGAGCAGCAGAAGCGATTCTTGACAATAATATTGATCTGATGGTGTTTGCTGGTGGTGACGGCACTGCTCGCAACATTTGTCATGTCGTATCTGACACTGTTCCTGTTATTGGTATTCCTGCGGGCTGCAAGATTCACTCTGGTGTGTATGGCGTTACTCCCGCAGCAACCGGGAAAGTCATTGAAAAATTATTGAAAGGTGAACTAGTGAGCATCGGTGACGCCGATGTCATGGATATTGATGAATCGTTATTTCGCGAGGGCGTGGTTAAAGCGAAAGCGTACGGAGAAATGCGTGTTCCTGTTGAATTAACCTATGTCCAAGCAGTTAAGTCGGGTGGTAAAGAATCAGATGAACTCGTACTTCAAGATATCGCGGATTTCGTGATTGAACAAATGGAAGATGAGTTATTTATTATGGGCTCAGGTTCAACCGTTAACGGTATTATGAATGAAATGGGGTTAGATAACACCTTGTTAGGTGTGGATGTTATCGCCAAGGGCGAGCTGAAAGCCGCTGACGTAACTGCTGATCAACTAGAAGTCTTAACCCAACAATATCCGTGTAAGTTAGTGATTACTCTGATTGGTGGCCAAGGTCATATTTTTGGGCGAGGTAACCAACAACTGAGCCCCACGGTCATTCGCCAAATTGGTAAGGAAAATATTCTCGTGGTTGCCACAAAATCAAAGCTCTCGGCGTTAGAGGGTAGGCCATTAATAGCGGATACCGGAGATCCGGTATTAGATGCTGAGCTAGCTGGCCCTATTCCAATCATTACGGGATATAATGATCACGTGCTGTATCGAGTTGCGTCGCCCGGAGTCAAAGAATGAGTGTGTTTGAAGACTACGTTGATCAGGTTGAAACGGCGTTACTCAGTTATGTTGAGCACGGTAGTGATCAAGAACTATTTCTATCATCCTACTTACAAGGGCATGTTGATGTTGTGATTGCTGAACACTTTATTCAGCAATGTTATCAACCCCAAAGTGTCTATGATGCAGTTAAATCCAGTTTAGCCACTGCCTTTGAAAATCAAGAGTTAGAACAAGATGACCAAGTCCAAGTGCAATCTATGTGGTCAGCACTTCATACCAGGGCATTGGGTTAATCATTTAGTATTAGGCAAGTAATCTTCACTGCGTTTCAAACAACGAACTAAAAATCGGTTGGGATTGACGCTATTTGCCAACATAGTGCTCACGGGCAAAGGTTCGTTGTTCATTTGACTCGCTAATAGTTCTGCCATTAACGGCGCAGTGCAAAGTCCCCGAGATCCAAGACTAGTCAAAGTGTAGAGGTTAGGCCTATCAAATCCAATGGCATCAGCGGGAATTTTTTTGCCAACTGAAAGCCCAGAATATTGCTCCTGCTGGAGGAGCATGTCGGGTACCGCGCCGACTACTGGTAAATGGTCTGGCGAAGTGCAGCGGACAGATGCTCTTCCTTGCTCATCGAATTGCATATCATGAATCCAATCACAGTTGTCTAATGCAGTTCGTGTCATTGTCTCAATCGTGTTTTGCTCATCACAGCGATAGTCAGTGTCCCTGTCATGCTTAATGTAAGATGAGCCTATGGTATGACGGCCATCGCGGCTCGGAGTCATATAACCTTTATGGCATAAAACAGCCTTTAAAGCCGACGTATCGGGTGTTGCCATCGGATACTCGACTTGGCCTCGGACAGGCATCAGTGGAATTGGACAACACGACTGCAACAGTTCCGTGTCTGCTCCGCAGGCGAGAACCACGCTGTCAGCTGTCATTGTTTGGTGGTCAGAAAACTGGATGTTCCAATGATCGTTATGATGAGACAACTGCTCAACCGAAGCATTTAAGTGAATAGAAAGGTTGCCTTGTTTCTCAGCGGCGGCAGTGATGCTTGATGTCAAGTCGGCAACGTCAATCCAACCGCCGTCAGGAAAATACAAAGCGGAGTAGGGAATAGAAATATTGGCTTTTATTGTTGAGTCTTCAGGGGACAGCCATTGCAGCCAGTCATTGCTCCAAAGCCCACAGCCACTCACCTTTTGGTAGCGTTTTTGGGTGCCGTCATTAAAAGCCAGTTGCAATACACCACACCATTGGTGTTGAAATGGTGCCTGCTCGTTGATGGCATCATAAAACCGTCTCGCGAATAAAAAGCTGTGAGCATGTAGTGCGCTCGGCGGATTGAACTGGCTCTGTAATTGAGGGTAGAAACCCCCTTGACGATTTCCCGAGGCTTCCTCAGCAAGGCTTTTATCTTGGCAAATCAGTTGTACGTTAAAGCCTCTAGCCACCAGTGCGTAACAACAGCAAGCCGCTGCAATACCACCACCAACAACAGCCACCGTCTTACTATTAGGCGCCAAGCTCGAACGAACGTAATACGGTGCTACTATTCGTGGCTTCGGGAGAGATGTTAGTGCTCCTCCGAGCATTTCTCGCTTTTTACCAAACCCCTTCCGTTTTTCCATGGTAAAACCAGCCGAAATTAATCCACGGCGCACAGCACCTGCAGCGGTAAAGGTTGCCACCGTTGTGCCAAGAGTACTGAGCTGTGCCATATTGCGGTAGAGCCTATCCGTCCACATGTCTGGATTTTTACTCGG
>CAXRGH010000167.1:0-2526 GCA_964230195.1 Alteromonadaceae bacterium | reverse complement strand
GAAACAAAGTAATCAACGCGCGCTTACCATTTTACAAAAGTTGTATGGTCAAGAGTCGGGGCGCAGGAAACTTCATGAGATTGAAGCATCTTTGGTCAAAGAGGATCGCAAACCAAGCTTTTCAGATTTAATCGACAAAACGAAAAAGCGCATACGTCCCATTATATGGGTAGGTATTGGGTTAGCCACGTTTCAACAGCTTGTGGGAATAAACGTTGTTTTTTACTACGGAGCGGTGCTATGGCAGGCTGTTGGGTTTTCAGAAGGTGATGCACTCTTAATTAACGTTATTTCGGGCGCAGTCAGTATTGCAGGCTGCGTTATCACCATGTTTTTTATTGACCGATGGGGCCGCAAGCCTTTTCTTGTCATTGGATCAATAGGAATGACCATTTCGCTTGCCTTAATGGTGTTCACCTTCGTCAACTCAACTAGCGACATCAACGGAAACTTAATTCTTGGCGGATTAGGTGGTGTTGCGCTAATTAGTGCAAATGCTTATGTGTTCTTTTTCAACTTATCCTGGGGGCCTGTAATGTGGGTTTTACTAGGTGAAATGTTTCCCAACCAAATCAGAGGCTCTGGCCTTGCTGTGAGTGGTTTAGCGCAATGGCTGGCCAATTTTGCAGTCACCATGACTTTCCCGCTGATGCTAACCGGGATTGGTTTAGCGGGCGCTTACAGTATTTACACAACCTGTGCACTGCTTTCAATCTTCTTCGTAATCAAGTTTATTCGCGAAACAGCGGGGAATGAGCTTGAAGAAATGCAGGGCTAATCTGCTACTGAGAATAGCCCGTTTTAGGGCTATTTCGCAGAGCTACTCAGCAAGTCATCAACAGCATGCACAAGCATAATATATGACGCTGCGATATTTATTACGTATTCATTTTGACCCCAGAAAAATGGCCATTCTTCATTATTTTCTGGCAGGTCCGGTTTAATTATTAAAATACCGGGAACAACACCCCCAGAGATAAATGAAAAATCGGCGCGATTCATACCGTACGCCACGCTTTTTGAGACAGTACCTACATTTGAGACTAGGGAGATATCTGAATCTGGATGTGTCCCGTAGAGATAATGCAACCCATCAAAAACAGCATCGGGCTCAAGTAACCCCGGAAACGCTTTAACCAAATAGTAGTGATGAATAGCATCGCGTATTATTCGTCCATTTCCTGCCCATCCACCTTCGGTAATAGTGACATTAAACGGGTTATCTTGCGTAATGTGTTTGCCTTCATTCACATAGTCTTTAGCCAGTCCTGCAATTTTTTGCTTATATTTCTCTCCCATTAAAGGTATTAATCGAATTAAAGTACCAATGTGCTGCGCAAAATGCGCCTCTACTTCTGGCCAAAGGGTATTGATTGCTTGTTTGTAATGCTCACTTTCCGTGGTCATCAATAGTTCTGCTGCCGCCGTAAGCTTCTCTGCATTAAGCCGCCCACCTGTGGTATTGCCGTGGTGAAATAAAAAGGGCGGGTGAGATTGCTCTTCCTCCCAAGCTAACTCTGCTCTTTTCAGTGCTTCTGTAGCGAGCTTAGGGTTATATTCTCGTATTGCTCGAGCAGCAGCACTTAAAGCAGCAATAGAACCATAATTAACGGCGGAAGAGCGGCTAGTAAATACCCATCTATCGTCAGGAATACCGCTGTGCTTGCCATCTGCTTGCGACGGCGTCATTGTGGCGTCGTATACCATGTTGTCGGTCATGGTGATGCCATCACCCAAATGAGTATATTGGGAGATGCTAGGCACGATGATGCCATTTATTGCTCTGCCAAAAGCTCGGTGTTGTGCAAGCAGTGCCAACGTACCGTGTTCAATTTGCTGAAGTATGTCTGGTTTGCCATCTGGAACATGAATATCAACAAATTTTCGGTTGTAATCAACTAAGGTAGTATCGCGTTTAGGCGTAAACTGATCCCAAACCTCAACAAGCCCTAGTACGGCCCTGTATTGTGACTGCGTACGAATATCGTAATCACCCGCATCGTACCATCCGCCAATATTTAACCCTGGTACATGCTCTAAAGGCGCAAATTGTGTGTCAGTTGTCGGCCCCTGAGCGTATAAGTCAAAATGCGTGTGGTTTACCGGTGCCTGCAAAGCATCGTCTAAGTGTGAAGCTCCATGCCAAACTCGATACGCTTCATTCACGAGAACATGGTCCATTTGAACCGGGAAAAATACGTCCAGTGCGGGATGCCAAGCGTTGTCGTAAATATCATTACTAATTCTGAACGGAGCAGTGGTTGTTGCATTGTACCTAAGCTGATAAAGACCATTTTCACGTACGGCTGAAAAATCGAATTTTGCATATTGATAACGTTTGTATTGTCCCCAATACTTTGGTTTTTCAGACATGACTGCCTTCTTTTCGCCCGAAGGCATAACTTTGAGTAAGGAAACCGTGTTCTCGCCTATGACATGTTTTGGGTCGAGTTCAAGAACCGCAATTTTGGTTTGATTAGGGTGGTAGCCTACTTGAGAGTGCCCAATTATCGGTGTCCGCTGCCA
>CAXRGH010000166.1:0-5377 GCA_964230195.1 Alteromonadaceae bacterium | reverse complement strand
ACATCTCTAATGACTTCTTCATATGCTTCACGGTTTTTCCAATTGACGATGAACGACGATCTGCCGCAACCAACGACTGGCTGAACTCAAATGCTTTTGCATGAGACGGTGAATCGCCAAAGATAGATTTAACCTCAAATGATTGAGCACTTGAAAGTTGCTCAACAACTCCACCTTGACGCTTGTATAGTGCAGCCGTGTATTCTCCTGGTGACGCCATGATGCCATCACCGAGGGGATGCCATGGCGATTCTTTTGCACCATCAATGGCAGATAGTTTGGCGTAGGTCATATCCCAGGTGATTCGATGAATGCCTTTCTTGATCTTACCCATCACACGGTTGACGTATCCACCGTTGCTATCTCTTATCTCCAGATAGACTGATGGTTTCGCTTCATTATTCTCGTCATTAACTTGTTCCCAACTTGGGTATTTTGGGTATTTCTTCTCTTTCACCTGCGCCTTTTCAGCCTCTTGGCGTCGCTCTTTAGCGGTGGTGAAACTTTCTTTCAAATAGTAGGTGAAAGTAGCGCCGTGTGCTGGGTTGTCTGCAACAAAACGATCATCGCCATCAGAATCTGAGTGATTTTCGTCCAGAAGGAACCATTTTACAGGACGACTGGGGGCAAGAAGAAGTGCGTCTTTCTCCATTGCTTGCTCACTCAACTCACGTAACGGTGAATAATCATCAAGAATGTAGATACCGCGCCCAAAGGTACCCACCACCAAATCATTCTCACGACGTTGTATTTTCACATCGCGGGTTGAGATGGTTGGAATTCCCCCATTCAATTCAAGCCACTCTTCACCGCCATCTAACGTAAAGAAGACGCCAAATTCAGTACCAATGAACATCAAATTGGGGTTAACATGATCTTGTACAATACGCCACACGAGATGCTTTTCTGGTAATGACTTAGCTAATGATGTCCACGTTTTCCCTAAGTTGGTGGATTTAATCAAGTAGGGCTTAAAATCGCCGTTTTTGTGGTTATCTAGGGCAACATACACGGTATTTGGGTCGTAAAGGTCAGCCCGAATATCATTGACGTAAGATTCTTTCGGTACACCGTTAACTTGATTCAGACTGATTTTCTTCCAGTTTTTACCACCATCAGTGGTCACTTGAATAAGACCGTCGTCGGTGCCCACCCACAGAATATTTTCATCCACAGGGCTCTCAGAAAAGTTGGCAATGGTATGGAATTCAGACATCGCATATATGTCCCAACCCGCCTCAACAGACCAAGTTCGCCCCATCATAGGGCGATGCATTCGGTTGCCATTTTTCGTTAAGTCTCCGGATATCGGCAACCAGCTATCACCGCGGTCATCCGAGCGCCACACTCTCTGTGATGCAAAGTAAAGGCGCTTTGCATTGTGAGTAGACACGTTAATGGGAGCGTCCCAATTATACCGCTCAGCGGGGTCATTCAATCCTGGTTGAGGTTTAATGTAGACATTCTCGCGAGTTTTTACATTGTGACGAGTCAAGTTACCTTGCTGCCACTGAGAATACATGATATTCGGATTACCAGGTTCAACTGCTGGTTGATGCCCGTCTCCCCCGAGGGTTAGGAACCAATCCTTATTTTTGATCCCTTCATAACGCATAGTGCGTGATGGTCCACCTTGGGTGGAATTATCCTGAGCACCCGCGTAAACCGTGTAGAATGGTTCGGCATCATCTGGTGCCACTTTATAAAATTGGGTTAGCGGTAAATTTGAAATAAATCGCCAATGTTCCATTCTGTCATGGGACATATAAATGCCACCATCAGAACCAATCAACACAAAATCGGGATCAGTGGGGTGAAACGCCATGGCGTGATCATCAACGTGCTTACGTTCAGTGCTAATAGGGGTCCATGTTTTGCCGCCATCATCTGATACTTTACTGTAATTACTCGCAATATAGACGCGATCGAATTCATGTTGATCGGCAAAAATTTCTTGATAATAATGAGGGCCAGTTCCGCCCCCTACTTCATCTGACATCTTTTTCCAGCTTGCACCTTGATTGGCTGAGCGATAGAAACCACCCTTACGGTTATCTGTTTCGATGGTCGCGTAGACTACATCAGGATTGATGGGAGAAATCGCCATTCCGATTTTACCCATATTACCTTTTGGCAAACCGGTCTTTAGTTTGGTCCACGTTGCGCCGCCATCATTAGACGTGTGTATCCCAGCCCCAGGACCTGTACCAACGTAAGCCGCTATGGTTCTTTGGCGTGACCAAGTGGCAGCATAGAGCTTGTCAGGGTTTCTAGGATCGATTAGCAACGATGTCACGCCAGTCCACTCATCCTCTGGTGTCAATACTTGCTTCCAAGACTCACCGCCATCAGTGGTTTTGTACAATCCACGTTGTCCGCCGTTGGTCCAAAGAGGCCCCTGAACGGCAGCCCAAACAATATTCGAATTAGTAGGGTGAATAATAATGTCAGAAATACGTTCACTATCCCCCAACCCCATATTTTTCCAATTTTTTCCGCCATCTACCGATTTATAGATACCATCACCAAAACTGATATGACGCCCACCATTATTCTCACCAGTGCCAACCCAAATAACATTAGGGTTACTAGGGTCAATTGTAACGTCACCTGTGGAATACACAGATTCTTTGTCAAATAATGGCGTCCAAGTTGTTCCGGCGTTGACGGTTTTCCAGACCCCGCCAGAACCTACTGCAACGTACCATGTTGACGGATTTTTCTGATCAACCGCAATGTCCGCAATCCTTCCAGACATATAAGCAGGGCCAATATGACGAAACTTCATAGCATCAAACGATTTGGATTGAAACGGAGACTTATCTTCTTTTTCTTCGGTTTTAGCGAACAGAAGCGTCGCACTGGAGAGCATGACAAGACCGGTCAGCACAGCCTTAAACGTTATCTTCATTAAATTGCCTTGTTGTTATTATTGTTTCTATTACGAATTGTCTATCATACTAATTCAAAAAATAAGTTACGCAAAGTGCGCTTTGGAAGTTCACCAAAATATTAGAAAGATTTCTGGTTAACACTGTCAGAGACATTGATACTGTCTCATGGTTTTTGATATGGAAACAGGCAAATGTAAGACCACTGATTAACTAATTATATTTTTGTCTGACTTTTGACAATACATTGAGTAGCGCCTCGTTGCTAACAGGCTTACTTAAATAATCGTTAAAGCCAAGCGAAAAGTATTCATCAATTTCGTGTTGCATGTTATTGGCGGTAAGTGCCACAACAGGAACAACCGTATTCTTCATTCGCAGTCGCTTGAATGCTTCTATCCCATCCATTACTGGCATCTGAATGTCCATAAAAATGATATCAAAATTGGCATTATCGACTTTTTCCAGTGCGTCCTCACCGTCTACCGCAGAAGTCACACTACAATTGAACTGCTTTAACACAAGTTCTATTAACAAGCGATTATGCTCGTAATCCTCAACAAGAAGAACGTTTAATTCCGGTGAATAATTCACCCTTGATACAGGCGTTGGTTGAGGCTTAGAAGCGCCAACTTGAGGTGCCGTATTCACCCATTGACTTTGTTCAGCCAATATCAATGGAATATTGAATGTGAGTCGTGTCCCCTCATTCTGCTCGCTCTCGATCTCAATTGAACCGCCGAGTTGTTTAACTAATTGATGACTGATAGTTAAACCCAAACCTGTGCCACCATATTGACGTGAGATACTGGAATCACCCTGAAAAAAAGGAGAAAATACACGGTTTAATTTATCCTTTGAAATTCCAATTCCTGTATCCTCTACCTCGAATATCAATGCGCTTCCTTTCGTTTTTATCATTAACGTTACTTCACCATGGTGAGTAAACTTCAAAGCATTATTGATAAGGTTCAACAAAATTTGTTTTAATTTTGTTTGATCGCTTTTTATGTGACTAGGAAGCGGAAATTGATAATCTAGTTTGAAATGAATATTCGCCAACTGTCTTTGTACTTCAACAGCATTGATGGTTTGAGACACAAGATTAAATAAATTGAATGCTTCAATTTTTATAATGTTCTCACCCTTTTCTATTTTGCTGATGTCGAGAATATCATTGATGACACCCAATAAGTGATGACTGTTGTCAGCAATTATATCAACAGCTTGCTTTTTCTGTTCGGGATCCAGCATGTTGGCTTGAAGTGACTCAGAATACCCAATAATAGAGGTTAACGGAGTGCGGATCTCATGACTCATATTAGCGAGGAAGTTTGTCTTTGCAGAATTGGCGTCCTTTAATTTTTCAATCAAAGCGGCTTGATCTTGACGAGCGACACTTAGGCGCTTAGTTCTTACATCAACCCTTCTTTCTAATAGACGTCGAAAGCGCTGTTCACTGTCTGAGTTTAGTTTCTGATAATGCACAATGGCAACAGCCAATAACAGAGATTCAATAGCTGCTCCGCCTAACACTAGCAAATCCGAATCAACATGGGGTTTCAGGCTGATCCCAAATATATCTCGCAAAATGACAATCAAAATTAAGGATACAACAGTCCACATATAGGCAAAACAATAACTAATTGCTGGTCGATAACCGTCATTTAACCGTTTAAAGCCAGCCCATATGGCCAGAGTCGCCCACAACATAATCACGGTTCTCGTTATCGGCAAAGCGATATCACCGAATGCCACTGATAGCGGACCGACAATTAAGCCAATCGTAGCATTGATAAACAAAATCTTTGCAAGCCTCGGCGATTCACCTTTTAAGCTTAAAAAGCGAATGATGAAGAGAGTATTAAAAAATATACAAATTAAAAACGGGTAACTGTGCCAGTTATGGGTGTCAATGGGAATGATGAATGGATGCAATACCTGAAAGTGAACGGTAAAGCCTAGCGTTAAAAAAAGCAGATAAGCGCCATAATAAAAAATCACCTTATCCCTTGCTTGGTAAGATTGGGCAAAACTATAAACGATTAAAGTGATAAACAGACCAAAGGTTAACATAACAATTTTAATGTGAGTGGATGCCACCGATTGGTAGTCGTCATAAGGCATTAACGCCACATGAAACGATTCTTTAGGATAATAAGAATCTAGATATTCAATGAGAATGTAGGCACTTTCCTGAGGCGGTATCCTAAAATTAGCACCTTTACGTAATGGGAAGCCTTGGGAAGAATAGTAGCCTGTGCTGAGTGATTGATAATCCCGCTCGGTGATGACGTGATAGGTAACCGAGTTTAATTTTTTAAAATTAACTTGCAAAGCCCACTCGCTATGCGTTGTGTCATTGAATACTTTACTGACCTGCAGAAAGCGTCCACCTTGCGGCGAAAAACCAGAAGTCGTACTTCGCAACTTTTCAAAATCGTCAAAATCGCTAATGGTTTTAGGAATTAAAACCGAGTCTGATA
>CAXRGH010000165.1:0-5220 GCA_964230195.1 Alteromonadaceae bacterium | reverse complement strand
CCTATGGCTATGGTTCTAGGAACGGTTGGTGGTAATTATGTAAAGGAGGGCAACTACCCCTAGTCAGCTAGCGGTAGTTGCTGTGCTTATGAAGATAAAATATTGGTTTTTGGAGCTAAAATATACGACTGTCGCTTTTTCAGTGATGACTACATTGCATATTATTCTATATGTATCACTCAGTGAAAAAACTGAATTCATTATAGCAACGTTCATCTTTAGCTATGCCCACATTACCTGGGGAGGTTATATTTATAACAATCCAACATTTAGTGAGTTTCAACAAAGTCCTCAGGGTGATGAAAAAAACCAAAAGAAAGCATTTAAGTTTGTCGGTTTCATATTGATGCAAGCCATATTTTTAATTCTTCTAACTGATATATAAGTAACTTAGGTAATGGCGGCAGTCGTTGCTTCCTTTAAAGGAGAACTGTCATGTAACTGCCCTCCGAAAAATAATTGAAGTTAACAGTAGAGTTTTCTGGTAAAACAAATGCTAGAAATTCCGTATGAAAAAATCAAAATATTCAGGCAGCCAAATCATGGCTATATTTCTAGCAGAGGTTGGTGGTAATTATTGAAAGAAAAACTCGCAATGGAAAAGTATTTCCAAGAGATTAGTCTCTCATTTACTAGATCGGCTATTTGTGGTGATATTAACTGTATCCAGAAGCTAAATTCACTGAAAATAAACAAAACACCCATAATTAAATATTTCTGCTAAACCAATATTTCTGGGTAGAAGCAACAAAAAAGCCCCGTAAAAACAGGGCTTTTTTGACAGGATAGTATCGCTATTCTATATTCTGGATCTGCTCACGCATTTGTTCAATTAACACTTTCAATTCCACTGCGGATTGGGTGATGTCGGTGTTAATGGACTTTGAACCCAGGGTGTTGGCTTCGCGGTTGAATTCTTGCATCATGAAGTCAAGTCTTCGGCCAACTGCGCCACCTTTTTTCAGGATCTTTTGGGTTTCACTGACATGGGATTCTAGGCGGTCAAGTTCTTCGGCCACGTCCAGTTTCTGTGCAAGTAGCACCAGTTCTTGTTCAACTCGGGTGGATTCCAGTTCTATTTTGGCTTCTTCAAAGCGTTGAGTGATTTTCTGTTTTTGCCATTCCATGACGGTTGGCATGTGTCCTCGGACTTTTTGAGCCTCTTCGCTAATACCCTGTAAACGCTGTTCTATCATGGCTTTGAGGTTGTTACCTTCGGCAAGGCGAGCGTCTAGGAATTGGTTAATGGCAATGTCTAGGTTGGCCATGATGTCTTTGGACATTTGGTCTATATCTGCGTCTTCGCTGTTGAGCACGCCAGGCCATTTGAGGATGTCAGTGGCAGAGAGTTGGCACTGATTGGCTTTTTCCTGCACGTAGCTAGCCGCTTCAATGAGTTGATTGGCGAGGGCTTGGTTTAGTTGAAGTTCGCCGGTGTTGGCGTCATTGGCAGTGAAGCGTAATTGGCATTCTAATTTTCCGCGTTGTAGTTTTTTACGGAGCTTTTCGCGAATGGTAGGCTCAAGGCTTCGGAATTGCTCGGGTAAGCGGATATAAGTCTCTAGAAAACGTTGGTTAACTGAACGTATTTCCCAGACGGCACTGCCCCAGGTGTGTTTGCATTCGGTGCGCGCAAAAGCGGTCATGCTGTGGATCATTCGGTGTCTCTCTTAGCGGGTATTAGGCAGAAGTTATGCCTAATAATAACAGTGATTTTGTAGAATGAGCCATGTTTTCTGTAGCATTTATGCGTATAATTCAGCAATAATTTTTATCATCAGTTTCAAATCCATTGTTAAGGGAGATATCTCATGCGTCCAAGTGGCAGAACGTCCGGTCAGATCCGCCCCGTTACCATTACTCGTCAATTCACATGTCATGCCGAAGGTTCGGTGCTAATTGAATTTGGTAATACTAAGGTGTTGTGTAATGCCACGGTTGAAGAGGGTGTTCCTCGCTTTATGAAAGGGAAAGGGCAAGGTTGGATAACGGCTGAGTACAGCATGTTACCTCGTGCAACCCATACTCGCTCTCAGCGTGAAAGTGCTCGTGGTAAACAAGGTGGCCGTACGCTTGAGATCCAGCGTCTGATTGCGCGTGCTTTGCGTGCAGCAGTGGATTTGAGTGCATTGGGTGAAAATACTATTACCATTGATTGTGACGTGATTCAGGCGGATGGTGGTACCCGTACTGCGTCAATTTCTGGCGCTGCTGTCGCTTTGGTTGACGCGCTAAGTTATATGCGTGCCAAGGGCATTTTAAAAACCAATCCGTTGAAACATATGATCGCGGCTATTTCTGTTGGTGTCTATAACGGTGAGCCTGTGGCTGATTTGGAATATGTTGAAGATTCAGAAGCTGAAACTGATATGAATGTTGTGATGACAGACACTGGAAAGTTGATTGAAGTTCAAGGAACGGCTGAGGGAGAACCTTTCAGTTTTGAAGAGATGCAAGCCATGTTGAAGCTGGCTCACGATGGCATCCGTGAAATCTTTGATATCCAGAAAGCAGCATTGAATTAGGGGCTAATTATGCAAGCGTATAAAAAAGCATTTATCGAGTTTGCCTTAGCGCGCAATGTGTTGCGTTTTGGGGCGTTCACTTTGAAATCGGGTCGCACAAGCCCGTATTTTTTCAACGCGGGTTTGTTTAACACTGGACGAGATCTTGCCATGTTAGGTCAGTTTTATGCCCAGGCGTTGGTGGATTCAAACATTGAGTTTGACCTACTCTTTGGCCCTGCTTATAAAGGCATTCCAATTGCTACCACCACTGCAGTTGCATTGGCTGATAAGCATGAGATTGATAAGCCGTATTGTTTTAATCGCAAGGAAGCAAAAACTCACGGTGAAGGTGGTAACTTGGTAGGGAGTGAATTAACCGGCCGAGTTATGCTGGTGGATGATGTGATCACCGCAGGGACTGCCATCCGCGAATCCATGACCTTGCTTGAGCAGCATAGTGCGTCTTTAGCAGGAGTATTGATTGCGCTTGACCGTCAAGAGAAAGGGAAAGGTGAGTTGTCTGCTATTCAAGAAGTGGAACGCGATTTTGATACTCAGGTGGTGTCTATTGTGAGTCTAACGGATTTAATCAGTTATTTACGAGACACGCCGGAAATGTCTGAACACTTGGCTGCCATTGAAGCTTACCGTGAGCAATATGGCATTTGTTAATATCCAAGGTACTGAATATGAGGTGCAGGAAACGCTAGATGCAATAGGCTTGCGTTGTCCTGAGCCTGTGATGATGTTGCGTATGACCATTCGCAATATGGCTGCAGGTGAGCAACTTTTGGTACTGGCGGATGATCACTCCACAACGCGAGATGTCCCCAGTTTCTGTCGCTTTATGGAGCATACCTTGATTGTGTCACAAGTGGAGTCGTCTCCCTATGAGTACATTGTGAAGAAAGGCGAGTAGCTTAAGTTAAATTGAAAACGCCCGGTAGTGATAGTCATTACCGGGCGTTTTTTGTTGATGGGTGAGTTGCGCGTTTTACTTCAGTAAGGCAGCAATATCTCTTAACTTAGCTTTGATGGTGCGCATGTTTTCTGGGCCAGTTCTCAGTAACTGCTTCTGTGGCGCACTTAAATTCTCAATCTGACGATCAGCGAATTGGTACATCACACTCTCAGTCTCTACGGCAACCGGAACTGGAATTTCAGGGGTGTCCAAAATGTGATCAATGGCGGCGAGTAGTGTGTCGTCAAAATCACTGCCAATGCTGATTTCGTCATAAATGGCTTGAATTTCTGGTTTGTAATCTTGGTACAAGTTCACCAGTCCTTCTGCACTGATGCTCTCAAGTGCTTCACTGTATACGGTGTAACGGCGATAGCTCGCTGCATCAATCCACTCTTTATCAGCCTGCTGGTAAACACGGAACTTATTTGTTGGTTGGCGAAGTAGCTGGTGGTTATCCGCTAGTTCTTCTTGCGCAAGGTTGTCTGTGAATACGACAAAACGATTCAGTAGTCCGTCATCCACTAAAAGGTGGCCTAATACGTTGGAAGGCGAAAGAGCCAGGATCAAGCTCTTTATTGTACCGTCACTCACGTCTTTTTCTTCAGGTTCTGCTGGCTCAGGGGCTTCAATAATCTCTTCAACCACAATTGGCGCTAGCTCTTCAACAATTTCAGCTTCTTGTACAGGTGCTGGGATCTCGATTTCTTCTGTAGCTATACTGTCTAATACAGGAGCAGGCTCTGGTTCTGCTACAACCACAGGTTCTGGTTCAGCTTCAATCACAGGCTCAATTGCTACGGGAACCGGCTCGGGTTGCACTACCTCGGGCTCATCAGACGGAAAAAATAAAATAGCTAAAACAATAACAACAACAATAGCAGCAATAATAGCAATATGGGGCTTGAATGGAGACGTTTGAGGCTGTAGAGCTTCTGACATAATAAATACCTATTCGAGTTGATGAGCGCTTTCCCTATCTGGTATTACATATTTAAAGATTTTTATTGTGATTTCAATGACTGAAACCACAAATTTACAAAAAAACTTTTAGTGATGGTGGTCAAAGGTAACTGTCATCATCTCTTCTTTGCCATCAAAGGTCAGGGTTTTCACTTTCCCACGGCCTTCAAAATTGATGGTATTGACTTGACTGTCCCAAAGTTCACGCAACGCAGAATGCTGTACCTGCAATGTACTCACTTGGTTAATGACGTCTGTTTCTTGGTAGATCCAAAGAAACTTGCCTTCTACTTCGGTACCCACGTAATTCAGTGGTATCACTTCTCCGTCAGACATGACGGTGAATCTTTCTATCACGTATTGTCCAAAAGCTTCTTGGGTGGCTTCAGATTTGTACATATCTGCGCCTTTTTGAAACAACTGCTGCATGGCATGTTCGGCATCGTGCAAGTAGAAGCGATGCATCACTTCTACTTGCTGAGTGCGTTGATTAAACAATACTTTAGTAATAGCCGCTTTACTCTGATGAGCGAATACAGGGCTGCTCATTAGAGTAACTGCAAGGGTTATCAGCATCAGTATATGTTTCATGGTGACTAGTCCTCTTTTTGCTTGTCAGCGTCTTTTTCTTTCTCGTCTTCTTTGTCTGAATCAAGTTCAGTTTTGATGTCTTGCATGATGTCGCGGTACACCAAGCCACTGCGCTTCTTAGACTTGTATGCTTCAACACGAGATTGAATGATCTGACGTGGGTAGTAGTTGTTGTTACGGTCTGTATCAGCCGTCTCC
>CAXRGH010000164.1:0-12334 GCA_964230195.1 Alteromonadaceae bacterium | reverse complement strand
TATTTGTTAGATTTAACTTAATTCATTTTAGATAACAATGGAGTATAGCTATGGCCTGGAATGAGCCGGGTAAGAATGGCAATGATAACGATCCGTGGAAAAACCGCGGTGGTAAAGATCAAGGCCCACCCGATCTTGACGAAGTATTCCGTAAATTCGGCGATAAGTTTGGCGGTATTTTTGGCGGCAAACCTGGTGGTAGTAACGGTGGTTTAGGCGGTGCAGGTATTACCTTCGTATTGCTAATTGCTATCGTTGTTTGGGCTCTAAGTGGTATTTATACCGTGAAAGAAGCCGAGCGAGGCATTGTATTACAGTTTGGTAAATTCGACCGTATTGCTGAGCCAGGCTTACGCTGGAAGGCAACATTTATTGAACAAGTGATCCCAATCGACATTGAAGCGGTTCGTTCGTTATCGGCGTCAGGTTTCATGCTGACTGAAGACGAAAACGTAGTAAGTGTTGAATTTGAAGTTCAGTATCGTGTTGTAGACCCAACGCTTTATCGCTTTAGCGTGACTGATGCTGATCACAGCTTACAGCAGGCACTTGATAGTGCGCTTCGTTATGTTGTTGGCCATTCTCGCATGGACCAAGTATTAACGACGGGTCGTGAAGTCGTTCGTCAGCGTACATGGGACGAGCTTAACAAGATTATTGAACCTTATAATCTTGGTTTAATCGTAACTGATGTGAACTTTAAGGACTCTCGTCCGCCGGCTGAAGTAAAAGATGCATTTGATGATGCGATTGCGGCACAAGAAGATGAAGAACGTTTCATTCGTGAAGCTGAAGCTTATTCACGTGAAATTGAACCCAAAGCTCGAGGCCAGGTTAACCGGATAGAACAAGAGGCTGAAGCGTATAAGCAACGAGTGATTTTAGAAGCTCGCGGTGAAGTTGCTCGTTTCGAGGAGCTATTGCCTCAATATAACGCAGCACCCGACGTAACGCGTGAGCGTATTTATCTCGATACACTTGAGAAAGTGTATAGTAATACCAGTAAGATAGTTGTTGATTCGTCAAGTGGTGGAAACATGATGTATCTTCCCCTTGATAAAATTTTGCAGCAACAAAGTAAGTCGAATCAAAATAACTCCCAGAATACCGTCGAGGCACTAAGACAAGGTTTGACTGAGGTAGGCAAAGACTTGCGTTCGGGTGTCACGAGCAGTAGTCGTGACCGTTCACGTGGTGGGAGAAACTAATCATGAAAAATTTTGTACTAGTCATCGTAGTCTTATTGCTAGCGTTGGTTTATGGCTCAATCTTCGTGGTTGATGAAGGAACACGAGCGATCTCAGTTCAGTTTGGTAAAGTGAAGCGCGATGCCGATAGTAACGACACCATCGTTTATGGCCCGGGCATCCACTTGAAGCTTCCGCTTTTTGATAAAATTAAGAAGCTGGATGCGCGTATTCAAACCCTGGATGATGAACCTGGGCGATTCACCACATCAGAGAAGAAAGATTTGATTGTTGATTCTTACGTTAAATGGCGGATCGAAGATTTTGCGGTTTATTACTTGGCAACGGGTGGTTTCAATTTACAAGCAGAAGAACTCCTCAAGCAGAAGGTTAATAACGGCCTGCGTACGGAATTCGGTAAACGCACCATTGCAGAAATCGTGTCGGGTGAACGGAGTGAGTTGATGGAAGAAGCCATGTCTCAGGCTCAAAAAAGCTCTGATGAACTTGGTATCGAAATCATTGACGTTCGTGTGAAGCAGATTAATCTACCTCGCGAGGTCAGTAGCTCCATTTACAATCGTATGCGTGCTGAGCGTATGGCGGTTGCAAAGGAACATCGCTCTGAAGGTAAGGAGAAAGCTGAGATTATACGTGCAAACATTGATGCGAAAGTGATCGTAATGTTAGCTGATGCAGATCGAAACTCTCGTCAACTCAGAGGTGAAGGTGATGCCCTAGCCGCTAAGACGTATGCAGATGCTTACACGAAAAATCCAGAATTCTTTAGTTTCTTGAGAAGTATGGATGCTTACATGGCTAGCTTTAATAGTAAAAGTGACGTTATGATTGTTGAACCAGACAGTGACTTCTTCAAATACATGAAGAACTCGACGAGCAAGTAGATTCGTCAGTGTGATAAAGGTCTCTATATGGGGCCTTTTTTTATGGGTGAATAGGGCGTCAAGCCTTGTAAAATTTGAGGAGTGAAGAGAACCTAATCGGTTCGAAATGAGGTCAACATGCATTCATATAAATCGCTATACAAACGCTATTTAGCGGCCAACACGAATAAATCCCACTTTGCCTGTCATAGTCATCACTATTGGCCTGATATTACACGAGAAGCCGTGATTAATTACTGGGAAGACAGTGCCAAAATGGTGGATGATAAATGGGAGCACATCTTTGGCACCATGGTACCTCAGACACAAACCTTTATCGCCGATATTTTGAATACTGGTGAGCCAGAGCAAATTGTCTTTGCCCCTAATACCCACGAGTTATTATTTCGCTTGCTCACCTGTTTCCAACCCGGGGAACCCCTGAAGATCTTAACCACTGACAGTGAATTCTATAGTTTCAGCCGCCAAGTGGCGCGTATGAATGAACTTTCCAATATTGAGGTCACATACATATCCACCTCCCCGTTTCATTCATTTGAATCTCGATTCATCCATGAACTAAAACAGCAGTCATACGACCTTGTATTCTTCAGCCAAGTATTTTTCAATTCTGGTATGGCAATCAACGATCTTTCAGCCATTGTCGAACAGGTGCCCAACACGGATACCATGATTGTGATTGACGGTTATCATGGGTTTATGGCGTTGCCAACTGATCTGTCGGCAATTAAAGACCGCGTATTTTATTTATCTGGCAGTTATAAATATGCCCAAGCGGGCGAAGGCTGCTGCTTTATGCATGTCCCCAAATCATGCCAATTAAGACCTATTTACACCGGTTGGTTTGCTGAATTTGGTGAATTAGCGGACGAGAAACAAGGTAGGGTTCAATACAGTAAAGATGGTAATCGTTTCGCGGGTGCAACCATGGATTACAGTGCTCTGTACAAATTGCATTCGGTCTTGGAGTTGTTCAATAACGAGGGTATTCGGGTAGCGGATATTCATCAACACGTCCAAGCATTGCAAGCGAAGTTTTTAAAAAGTTTGGAAGACTTAAATCATCCTCAAATTAATAGTGACCGACTTGTTCATCATAACCTCGAGTACCATGGACACTTTTTGACGTTTGAATTGGATAGTGCTGCCGAGGTCAAGCGAACCGCCGAATGGCTGAGGGAGCAAGAAATCTTCACCGATTATCGTGGGAACCGACTGCGCTTTGGTTTTGCTATGTATCAAGACCTACAAGACTGCGACTTAAAACGTTTGTTAAATCACTCGGATAGTGCTTAGATGCATATGCTATTCATTCTGACGCATGAATACGTGTAACTAATGGTCGATTTTTTCAACGCATATTGCTAAAATCCGCGCTTAATTTAACGCGGTGTGAATCAAAATGGCAAAAAATGTAGTGGTATTGGGCACCCAATGGGGTGACGAAGGTAAAGGTAAAGTAGTTGATCTGTTAACTGATAAGGCGGATTATGTGGTTCGCTATCAAGGTGGACACAATGCTGGCCACACACTTGTGATTGACGGTGAGAAAACGGTACTTCATCTAATACCCTCGGGCATTCTTAGGGATAACCTGACTTGCGTTATTGGAAACGGTGTTGTGCTAAGTCCTGAAGCCCTATTCACGGAAATTGGTATGCTTGAAGCTCGTGGTGTCCCTGTCCAAGAGCGTTTGAAAATCAGTGAAGCTTGTCCCTTAATTTTGCCTTACCACATTGCACTTGACCAAGCGCGTGAGATTGCGCGAGGCAATAAAGCGATTGGTACTACGGGTCGCGGTATTGGGCCAGCCTATGAAGATAAAGTTGCAAGACGAGGACTTCGTGTCGGCGACTTACTTTGCATGGAAACCTTTGCTGCTAAGTTAAAAGAAGTGATGGAATATCATAATTTCGCGTTGACTCAATATTACAAAGTTGACCCTGTGAGCTACGAAGAAACATTATCTCTTTGTAAAGACGTTTCAGCTAAGCTGAATGCTATGGTAGTGGATGTCACTGAAATGCTTGATAAGGCAAGACTTGCCGGTGAGTACATTATGTTTGAGGGAGCGCAAGGGACATTGTTAGATATTGATCATGGCACCTACCCTTATGTTACCTCTTCTAATACTACCGTTGGCGGTGTTGCTACTGGAGCCGGCTTTGGTCCCCTCCATCTAGATTACGTTTTAGGGATTGTTAAAGCGTACACAACGCGTGTAGGCTCTGGCCCATTCCCCACTGAACTCGATGATGCTGTTGGCCAACACTTAGGTGTGAAGGGGCATGAGTTTGGTGCTACAACAGGACGCAAACGCCGAACTGGTTGGTTTGATGCAGTGGCAATGAAACGTGCGATACAAATTAACTCAATCACCGGTTTTTGTTTGACAAAACTTGATGTGCTCGATGGTTTGGAAACCTTGAAAATTTGTACAGGATATCGTGATCAGGCTGGTAACGTTTCAGACGTGCCTCCAATGGCAGCTGAAGGTTATGAAGTGGTAACGCCTGTTTATGAAGAGATGCCAGGTTGGTCTGAAAACACTTACGGGGTGACTAGTATTGAAGAATTGCCGAAAGCGGCAATCGATTACATCAAACGTATTGAAGCTATTACTGGTGTTCCAGTTGATATCATATCAACCGGTCCCGATCGTAACGACACCATGGTGTTGCGTAATCCTTATTCAGTCTAATGATTGACAGTGAAAACAGCCCCGCAAGGGGCTTTTTTTTATCCTAATTTAATTCAGATGCCACCACCCCGTTTTTGATGGGGTATTCTGCTAGTATTTAGTAACGATTTTTGGCACACTGCTGTGCAATTACCAAAGACAAAGAAGACAATGTATATGGTCAATGTTATTTGCATGAAATGGGGTACAAAATACGGCCCAGATTATGTCAACACGTTACACTCAATGGTGAAAAGGCATCTTACTCTCCCTTTTCGTTTTATCTGTTTAACGGATGATAATAAAGGGTTCAATGAAGGAATCGAATCATTCCCGATACCTTCTCTTGATATTCCTGACGGCCCTGAACGCGGCTGGGATAAACTTGTCACTTTCTCTAACCCGTTGTATGACATTGAAGGGCAGGTGTTATTCCTTGACCTAGATGTTGTTATTGTTGATAACATTGATTGCTTTTTCGAATTTGAGGCAGAGTTTCCGATCATCAAAGATTGGGTTAAAAAAGATGTTACAGGGAACTCATCTGTTTACCGATTCACGGCAAACAAGCATGAAGATATCTTAGAGAATTTTAAACAGAATCACCGTGACGTGATGAAAGCGGTACGGAATGAGCAAGAATATCTATCGCAATACGTCGCTAATCAAGATAAGCTAACTTATTGGCCTGACGAATGGTGTAAAAGTTTTAAATACCATTGCATTCAAAAGGGCATTGCACAATGGTTCAAGGCTCCTGAGAAACCAGAAAAAGCACGTATTGTCGTGTTTCATGGAAACCCAAATCCACCGGATGCCGTTGTGGGTAAGAGCGGGAAGTGGTATCGGAAAGTACTACCAACACCTTGGGTTGCTGAACATTGGAAATAAAAAAACGCCATGGCATGAGAATGACCATGGCGTTCTTCGTTATAGACGGTTGATAAACTTATGCGAACTCTGTCGTTTTCGGCCCAGCTTGCAAGATTTCATCTGACACTGAGAACTGTTCGAAGTTAGCCACAAAATCCGACGCTAGCTTAGCCGCATACTTGTCGTACGCTGCTTTATCTTGCCATGCATCGCGCGGATTGAGTTGCTCATCTGCAACACCTTCAACCGCGACAGGGATGGTTAAATTCAACGAGTCTAAGTGTGTCGTTTGAGATTGCTCAATCGAACCATTCAATATGGCGGTAATGATCGCTCTTGTTGTCGGTATTGAGAAACGATTGCCGTTCGGGAACGCGCCACCAGTCCATCCAGTGTTGACCAGATATACTCTCGCATTGCTCGCCTCTAATCGCTTTATCAATAAATCAGCGTACACTCTCGCGTTTCTTGGGAAGAAGGGCGCCCCAAAGCACGTTGAAAAGGTAGATGAAATACCAGATGCGCTTCCCATTTCGGTTGAACCGACCTTGGCCGTATAGCCGCTGAGGAAGTGATAAGCTGCTGCGTGAGGAGTTAATATGGATACGGGAGGGAGAACACCAGTAACATCACACGTTAAGAACACAATGGCATTAGGTTCTCCTCCAGATGCTTTTTCTGAACGTTTTTCGATGTGACTTAGGGGGTAGGCTGCTCGTGAATTTTGTGTCAAAGAGCAATCCGTGTAATCCGGTGCCCCAACACGATTCAAAACCACGTTTTCAATGACACTGCCTCTGCGAATTGCATCCCAGATTACGGGCTCATTTTTCGCCGATAGGTCAATACATTTTGCATAACATCCACCCTCAAAGTTGAATACGCCACTATTCCCCCAGCCATGTTCGTCATCACCAATGAGAAAGCGATCAGGCGAAGCCGACAATGTTGTTTTTCCGGTACCGGATAATCCAAAGAATAAGGCGACATCTCCTTCCTCCCCAACGTTTGCTGCACAATGCATCGGCAATATATCCTTCTCTGGAAGAATATAATTTTGGACAGAAAACATTGCTTTCTTCATTTCACCGGCATACCGCATGCCGGCAAGTAATACTTTTTGTTGGGAAAAACAGATGATGACTGTGCCGTCGCTGTTCGTCTCGTCTCTCTTCGGATCGCATTCAAATCCGGGAGCACTGAGTATCTGCCATTCAGATTTGGCATTTTGATTAAAGGTATCTGGCTCAATGAACAAATTGCGAGCAAAAAGTTGATGCCATGCAGTTTCCGTAGTCACTCTAACCGGAAGGTAATGGGTATCATCTGCACCCACATGAAGTTCCGACTGATAGCATGTTTTCTCACTGAGATACTCTTCAACACGTTGCCAAAGGCGGTTAAACGCATCTTCATTAAATGGACGATTGATCTTTCCCCAATCGATGGAAGCGCTAGTAGACGCTTCTGCAACAATGAATCGATCGAGGGGAGAACGACCAGTGCGCTCTCCGGTTGTGACAGAAAGTGCGCCATTCGCGGCGATGACACCTTCGCCATTATTGACTGCATATTCTATGAGGCTATTACGTGCAATATCGGGGTTAGATGGAAGCAGTATTTTAGTCACAATTATTCTCTCTATGAAAGTTTACATGTAGGGTTACAGTTTCTTTGAAAACCGAAATCATTATACAAACCAATGTTTTCAGAGAGAAGTTGAGTGGGGCATTCAAATGTTTGACGAGTTATGTAATTTATTTGTGTAATAAAATTACATAAAGCCGTGATGAATGACTTGGAAAGACGAACAAGCGGGTACTAATGTCTAATATAACGAGAATTACAGTAAAAAGAAGTCAGGGTTGATGTTATGTATTGAAATCTTTACGGATGTGGAGGCTTGAAGGTTATCTTTAGTTCTATTCTAAGATATGCAAAACGATACTCTGTCAGCATATCTCAGAGTGGATTACTTCGTCATTACAATGCGTCTATGTCGTCATGACTGAATTGATAACTGGCGTTGCAATACTGGCAATTCAGTTTTAACTCACCATCTTTCTTTATAATGTCGTGTAGCTCAGCTTTGTCTAGTGACCTTAGCGCATTCGCGCTCCGTTCTTTGCTGCATCCACAGACAAAAGCCACAGGTTGAGGGGAAAATAACTCAACCTCTTCTTGGTGATAAAGTCGGAAAAGCAAATCTTCCGCTGGTAAGCTTAATACCTCTTCTTGAGTCACACTTTCCGTGAGAACAGCAAGATGTTGGAAGTCGATTGACGCCTGCGTTTGATGTTGAGGTAATACTTGTAACAGTAATCCGCCAGCTTTCGACTTGTTCGAATCACTGTGTAATACAATTTTTGTTTCTAGCTGTTCCGATTGCTGAAAATAGTTTTCCAGACATGCTGCAAGTGTTGGATATTCGAGTGCCACAACGCCTTGATATCGTTCGCCTTCCTTTGGAGATATGGTGATCACCAGCAAACCCTTGGGCAACAGCTGGGTAAGGTCGTTTGATTCTAGCTCACCGTCCCAGCGAGCTGTGCCACGAAGTTCTTGATTATGTGTTCCATTAATCGCGATATATTTAACCGGTCCCTCGCTTTGCAGTTGCACTGATATTTCACCTTCAAATTTGAGGGTCGCTGTCAACAGTGCAGTGGCACTCATCACCTCACCGATGAGATCTGAAATGATGGTTGGATAATTACCGGTGGCAACGATTTGTTGATAGCTCTGATGTAATTGCACAAGCTCACCACGCACATGATGTTCTAAGAAAATATACCGATGTAATTGGTCAAATGAATCTGAAGGGGTCATGCTACTGCTTACCTACTCTGTGTGTTTAAACTTAATTAATGCTCTGCGTTGTTTCTTATCAGGCCGACTATCGGGCCTTGGGCTGTGAAACGCCATTGCCTTTCTTGCTGCGGCATTATCCTCTCGTAATTGTTGGCTGTCGCTTGTCTCTTCATACATTGCTTGTGCAAGTGGCGCAGACACGCGTTTGTCACGTATTTCAAGTATGTGAATAGTCTTGACATCAAACCCTTGAGGAACTTTAACTTCCGCACCAATCTCCACGTGCTTACTCGGCTTCGCTCGTTGTCCGTTGTATTGAACTTTTCCGCCTTGAACCATGTCTCTAGCAAGTGCTCTGGTTTTAAAAAAACGAGCTGCCCACAGCCATTTGTCGAGTCGGACTTTACTTTGAGTTGAATCTGATTCCATAAATTTACAATTTGATTACAAAATTCTCACTAATAATACCGCCTGTGACTAATTGTTACTTGTTGATAGCGCAATCAGTCGTTATTATTAAATCCTTATTAAAGATTTTCCGGTGTTATGAATTATCTAGAAAACAATTTATCTGCGGCTCTGACAATTTTTAACCGCTATCAAACTTGGATTATCAAAGCCATCTTGGTCGTATTGATAGTATATCTGATTTCGTTCGCCGCTGAAATAACTTGGCGCTTTATCCCTGAACCTCAAAAACCTTTAAATACACAAACGCAACCCACCGCTGTAAAGGTTGCCACCAAGCGTACTGACGTTAGAGTGATTCAATCCCACAATTTATTTGGCACTGCAAATGCTAAACCAAAGGCCGTTGTTGAAGCCCCAATCAATGACGCTCCTGAAACTCGACTTAACTTAACACTGAGCGGTACGGTATACAGTGACGACCAAAGTAAGACGCTTGCGGTGATTGAGAATCGAAGTGTCCAAGCAAATTATCAGGTTGGTGAAAAAATTGAAGGTACCAACGCAACGTTACGGCAAGTGTTTGCAGACCGTGTGATTATCAAAAACGGCAACCGCAATGAAACCTTGATGTTGGATGGCGTTGACTTTAAACGAATGGTTGATAACACCGTTGTTAATCAGCGAGCGCCGGAACCCCCACGCACGCGTCCTAAACCTCGGATGACACCAGAAGCCACTGCAGCTATAAGCCGTCTGAAAAAAAGTCCTGAATCGTTTGCAGAATTTTTATCTGTTTCACGCGTTCGGGATGGTATTCGGGTAGCACCAGGGAAGGACCCTTCTCTGTTCAAGTTATCTGGTTTGAAGCCAGGCGATGTTGTGACAGAAATTAACGGACTGAATTTAAGTGATATGTCACAGCTAGGCGAAGCTATGATGGCAATGCGCACCAGCACAATGATGCAGTTAACTGTGAAACGTGGAGAGGAATACCTCTCCGTTGATTTAGAATTACCAGAGTCAGAATAATGAATAAAAGGAACCAAAATATGAAGGGTTTTGCCCAACGATTTTTAATTGGTTGCGCCGTTGGCATAACGCTGACCTTCACCAGTATTTCTCAACCAGTTTATGCTGCTGAGTACTCACCAAACTTTAAGAATACGGAAATTAGCGAATTCATCTATGTTGTTGGTAAAAACCTCAATAAAACCATCATTATTGATCCGAATGTACGCGGAAAAATAAATGTTCGCAGCTATGATTTGTTATCAGAAGCGCAATACTACCAGTTCTTCCTTAATGTCCTTCAAGTCTATGGTTATGCCGTTGTAGAAATGCCGAGCGGTGTGATGAAAGTTGTCCGTGAAAAAACGGCAAAAACGTCGGGCTTGCCGGTGATTGACGACGATCGATTTGATGGCGATGAAATGATCACTCGCGTTGTGCCCGTTTATAATGTTTCGGTTCGTGAGCTATCACCACTATTAAGACAACTCATTGATCAAGCGGGTGGCGGTAATGTTGTTAGTTACGATCCGTCAAATGTCATCATGCTCACTGGTCATGCAGTTGTGATTAATCGTTTAGTTCAAATCATTGAACGAGTGGACAAAGCAGGTGATCAAGAAGTTGAAATCATCAAGCTTAAATATGCGTCTGCGAGTGAAATGGTAAGAATCATTGAAAGTATTAACAAAACGCAGGGTAAGACATCAACACCGGCCAATTTAATTCCGCGTGTGGTTGCTGACGATCGTACCAATAGCGTTATTATTAGCGGCGATCCAAAAGCGAGATTACGATTATCGGATTTGGTGAAACGTCTCGACAAAGAATTAGAGACCACCGGTAATACGCGTGTTATTTACCTGAACTACGCAAAAGCAGAAGATTTGGTAAAAGTGTTAAAAGGTGTGAGCGAAAGTATCAAAGCTGAGGAAAATGCTGGAAATACTAAAACTCGAAGCACCAGTAACCGTGATATCAGCATTGACGCGCACGAAGATTCCAATGCTCTCGTTATTACTGCAGAACCGGATATGATGCGTTCGCTTGAGGAAGTGATTCGCCAACTTGATATCCGCCGTGCTCAAGTGATGGTTGAGGCGATTATTGTTGAGGTCTTTGAGGGTGACGGTGCGCAACTTGGTGTTCAATGGGCAACAGAACAAGGTGGTGGTCAGCAGTTTACCAATGGTACTGTGCCGATCGGTACGCTCGGCGTTGCTATCAGACGAGCTGAAGACAAAACCACAACAGTAACAACTAACAACAATCAAAATGGAACACCCATTGAAACAACCAATGTGATCCAAGGTGATCTTACCGCCCTTGGTAGTGTGCTTGGCGGCTTAAATGGCACCATGTTTGGTGTAGTACAAGATGGGTGGGGTGCAGTGCTACAAGCGGTCAGCACTGATACCAATTCGAACATCCTAGCGAAACCACACATGACTACTATGGATAACGAAGAAGCATTCTTTATCGTCGGCCAAGAAGTGCCTATCATCACAGGCGCTGCAGCGGGAGCAAACAATTCAAATCCTTTCCAGACTGTTGACCGCAAAGAAGTTGGTATCAAACTCAAGGTAACACCACAAATCAACGAGGGTACTGCGGTTCAATTGATGATTGAGCAAGAGGTGTCGAGTGTCAGTGGTGCAACGGCGGTTGATATATCAATCAACAAACGTGAAATTAAAACAACCGTGTTAGTGGACGACAAAGGCACAGTGGTTCTCGGTGGATTGATTGATGAAGACGTTCAGGAGAGTGTCTCTAAAGTCCCGCTTTTAGGGGATATTCCAATCTTGGGCGCGTTATTTAAGTCAACGAGAACGGACAAACGTAAACGCAACTTAATGGTATTTATACGCCCGACGATCATTCGTGATGGCGTCACCATGAATAAGATCAGTAATCGTAAATACAATTATATTCGAGCGGAACAACTCAAACGTCAGGCTGATGGAATTCCATTGATGCCGTTCAGTGAGGCGCCGCAGCTTGAAGAGTGGGATGAGAGTATGGCATTGCCACCCTCATTTGAAGAATATATGGAACAAACCCAAGCACAAGATACTGAAAATGAATGAGCAAGACACCCTAGACAACCTTGAATCGAGTGAGGATGCTCAAGATATCTCTGCCGAGGTCTCTGATGTAATGGATGAAAATGAGGTTGCAGATGCACCGCTGCAACTCAATTTTTCCTATGCAAAACGCCATCAAGTATTACTCGACGATAGTGTGGAACCCGCACTATTGTATTGTACCGAATCTACATCACTAACCGCATTTGTAGAGGTAAGGCGTTGGTTTGGTCAGGGTTTCACCCTTAACAGGGTGCCAGAAAATGAGTTTGAGAAAATTCTTACGCAGGCCTTCCAACGAGGGTCTTCCGAAGCGAAGCAACTCATGGAAGATCTGAGATCGGACGAGCACACGTCTGAACTCCAGTCACG
>CAXRGH010000163.1:0-4908 GCA_964230195.1 Alteromonadaceae bacterium | reverse complement strand
AGAGCATCGCCCTTACAAGGCGAGGGTCACTGGTTCAAGCCCAGTAGCGTCCACCATTTCTTCTATCAATATCATCAGTACCAAAAACAAGTCGTCTGGTTCAAGTCAACCGACCGTGCCACAGCAGCGTCCATCACTTCTCTTTTCAAGATCATTAGCACCAAAAACAAGCCGTCTGCTTCAAGTCAACCGACCGTGCCACAGCAGCGTCCACCACTTCTTCTATCAATATCATCAGCACCAAAAACATAAACTATTCCGCTTTTAAGCGTCCATCAGTTGCAAAACCATGCAATGGCAATGGCTGGTATCAAACATCTTATCTAGCTAAATTTCTTAGCGGCGTGACATGAATATCAAAAGGCACATATCTGCGTAGGAATGGCTTGTTTTTGTGGCACTGGGGATGAGTAATCCGGTCCATTCTAAAATGCCTAAAGTCGCTTTTACTCGGATCCCAAGCCACTAGATACCATAATGGAGGTAGAATCAGTACTGCTTGTGGCTCAACAAGCCTGTTAGTCAGCGCACCGTTTGCATCACAATAACTGAATTGAATGCAATGCCTTGTCGTAAAGGTAGTTTCAAATACCTCCAGTAACGCACTGTCGACTGTACCTACCTTATTCAAATCGATACCGGCCGCAAGCTCCCCCACAAATAAACAAGAGAGAAGCTGGCGCAGATCCAGTAGTTTTTCTGGTGGTAACGCATTTTCAATTTTCGACAGCGCAGAATTGACTACCGATGTAAAAGGTAGTGTCCCAATAGCAGTCATACTTGCCGCGCTGATAACCAGTGCAAATACTTCATAGACAGACAGTCGGACAGAGGTTTGCATCGAGTGTACATCCAGTTGAATCCCCCCGCCTCTGCCCGGTTCTGTTTCAATCACGTAACCACGATCACGAAGTTCATTCAGGTCCCTAATAATGGTTCTTCGCGAAGCCTGAGTGACCTCCTCTAACTGAGCAATCGTCGACGTATTGTTTCTTCTCAGAAAGTTGATAATGGTGTTTTGTCGTGTACGTGCGTTCATAACTTTAGCCTAGCACAAAAGGTGTCATTATTTGGCACCTTATTAATTACCCTCTATTCAAACCTCACAGTAATTTGATATAGAAGGTCGGAAAATATGACATTACTGCTGCAATTCCCCACCCCATCGATAATAACCGTTAACGATATTCAACTCGAAGTATACGAATTCGGAAAACAGCACCATGGTAACCCAATCGTGTTGTGCCATGGGTGGCCTGAACTCGCTTATTCATGGCGCTTTCAAATTGAAATACTCGTTGATGCGGGCTATCACGTCATCGTTCCCAATCAAAGAGGCTTTGGACAGTCATCAAAACCAGCTGACATAGAACACTACAATATTACCTATTTGACACAGGATTTAGTGAGCCTTTTAGATCATTTTCATTATGACCATGCAACCTTCGTCGGTCATGACTGGGGCGCAATGGTCGTTTGGAGCCTTGCACAAATGCACGCAGATAAAGTCAATCGGATTATCAATTTAAGCTTACCTTATCAAGACAGAGGGGACATACCTTGGCTCGCCATGATGGAACAGCTTTTGGGGCCCAATTATTATTTCGTCCACTTTAACCAGCATATAGGTGTTGCCGATGGGATACTTGAACAACATACCGAAAGGTTTATGACAAACTTTTTTAGAACCGATAAGCCTGTCGAACTGACAAGTGACAAAATGGAGATGATTGAGTTAGCTCTCGCTGAGCAACCTAAAGGGCATCCTCTTATGTCGGATAAAGAATTAGCTGTTTATATCGACAGTTTCAATGCGTCGGGTTTTACTAGCAATATCAATTGGTATCGAAATCTCGACAATAATTGGCATCGTCTCAGTCAGTTTGATGCCGTTATCAAACAACCGACCTTGATGGTTTATGGCAGCAATGATGTTATCCCTCAACTTCCAGAAATAACGGATTATGTGCCGGATATTACGATAAAAACCATCGCCGCCGGACATCACATTCAACAAGAAAGACCGAGTGAACTCAACCAGGTGATCATTGACTGGTTAGCGTCTCACTGACAATTGACAGCAAGTTTAGATGAATGCGTACGAGTTGTGTCGTACGCACAAGAACACAGAAAAAACTAACTGTCCGGCTCGAATTAGCAAATACGAGGTTTTACTTGGGTCCATAAGAACACTAAATGTCCTAAAAAAATCAGCCATAAATCAGTCAAACGTCATGAGTTTTCGAGAGCTGGCTCTTAACGTTTACATCGACTTCATAAACACACATAAGGATAATGTCATGCCGTTATTGAAACGATATAAACGATGGCTTTTCGCTGTGCTCAGCGTATTGGTAGTCGCAAGCGTTGTGCTCATTCAGGCGCTCGCTGGCTTTGGTGCACAACCCGTTACATTCGCTCCACCACCCCACTTTGTCGACAGTTACGCCGACTCACTTGAGCATCCTAATTACATGCAAATGCCCGCTTATATTGAATATCACAACGCACTTAACGATAGACGAAACAGCGATAAAATAACGGGTGACTATACGTTAGAAACAGCATTGCTAAACAAAGTAATGTTCGAAGACGAGTCTCCCGAATTAGTGCTAAGCCTGTTTGCTCACCCAGACAAAGCGGTGCGAGTTCGGATAGCGTCTGCCTTTGCGCAAATGAATATTACCTACAGTCATGACGATGAGAGTGGTTATCCCGCTAAACGATTACAATTTTGGGTGGATTGGAAGCCGTATTTGGAAAATATGGAAAATGCCATGTTTGAAGCGCTCGTCACATCTGCCGAAGAAGAGACACTGAATTATATCCCATATACCATAGCGTGGATGCCCACCCAAGACCAAGATACAGTGAAGCTACTTGCTTGGGCCGCTGAACACCATCCCGACCCATGGGTCAGACGCTTCTCAGTTTACTTTGTTGTGAAGTTCGGCGACAACGATCGTCTGGCAAGGCGTTTGCTTGAAAGCCGTGTCAACGACCCAGCCTATGTTGTCAGAAAACAAGTACTCGAATTAAAGTATCAAAGGTTCACTGGCGAAGTGTCCTAGAAGGATGATATAGATGTTAAACCAGCGCGCCAACCTATTGAGTGATAAGTTGGCGCACCTCACTCATTGATAAGGTCGAAGTGGGATATTTAGTCGAGTATCACTGTGCCATTTGATAACAAGCGGTTCTCCCGCATCTTCTTGTGATTCCCAGTTTACGTCCTTACCTGACCCCAGGTTGACCTGCGCATCTTCGTTCTTATTGACATTTAAGACAATGGCAAGACGTTCACCGGGTTTGAGCAATTTTGCCGTCATCCGTCCGTTGACAATCGGGATATGCGTTTTTTGATTCGGCGTGAGTAATTGTCTTGTCGACATATCATTGGCGTAGCTTGCCCGTCCTCGATAATTGTTCAGATGAAATGCCTTCCCTGATGAATCGATGGCGTAAAAATTGTATCCAACATCCACGTCCCGTTTATTGACTGATATCGACAAATACCCTGAAATGGCGCCAGCTAATTCCATTTCAGTTTTCATTGGTTCGGACATAAAAACAAGGCCATTAGGCTCGTTCAACTCATCCTGAATGACGGGCCAAGGTGACTGGTTTCGCTGTTCTTTGCGATCCATCATATCCACGGTTTGAGAAAGGTATCGCATGGCTGGCTCGGGCGTTGATTGCAGGGAAAAATAGCCCAAGTTGTCCGAATCCATCCCCAGATACATAGGTTGACAATCTTGATTCAATGCCTCGTAGGACACGGCCTGCCTCCATTGGTTGCTTCCCATTAATTGGTAATTCACCTTAGCTTGCAACAGCTTAGGTAGGGGTTTGTTGTACATCAGATGATCAAACCAATCGAACACCAACGCGTCTGTATCTTTGTCTAACGCCACCTCATCCAACTCGTAGTTACTATGATGCGAACGTGGTATGCCCTGAGCCGTCCCGTGATTATATGGACCAATCAGAAGCGTATGATCAGCATCGGGGTTGTATCGATAATGCCGTGACAAATAATCCATTGCCGATATTTGCCCGCCATCGAAATACCCCGTTACTGTGAGTACCGGAATGGTGATAGCCTTGTAATCATCTCTGACAGGCACCATTGCCGCGTAGTATTGGTCAAAACTGGGATGCGCCAACCATTTTTGTAACCATGGGTTGGGTCTGCCATCTATTTTTTCCAAATCAGAAATGGGTAAACCACTTTCATAAAACGAGGTTTCTCGTGTTCGTCGTACCTGCCAATCGGCATAAGCATTGTTGTCGAGCGTTTTATTATTAGTAACAAAAAACGGCCATTCATAGTTTCCAATTAGCACAATATTGTTTTCGTAAGGTAGTCCGGTAATTAAGCTTGCTGCCGTATAAGGCGCTATCGCTTTGAGCGCTTTAGGCATGTGTTTGGCGATAGCCCATTGAGTAAACCCATTGTAACTTCCACCATACATAAGCACATCACCTGAGCTCCAAGTTTGCTCTGCTATCCAGTTAACAACGTCGGCGCCATCTTGGCCATCATGTTCCCACGGTACGATTTGATTGGAACTCGATCGTTTTCCTCGAGTATTGGCAACCACACCCACATATCCTCTTGCTGCGGCATACATTGCGGTGCGAATATGCGCTGACTCATCGGCATAGATCGTAAATTGAAAAGCCGCTGGGCGTTTGTGGGTATCACCTTTTCGTCTGACAATCGTTACGGCTAACTCTGCACCATTGTCCGTGGTGATCAAAACCTCAGGTTGGATGTCATAGCGCTTGTGGTTTTCACGTTTCAACACGGTCTGCGTGACTGGGATGACATTCTGCAAAACCGTATACAAATGGACATTCACAATAAGGTCCACGGCTTCTTCAATACTTAACTTGGTAGATTGG
>CAXRGH010000162.1:0-7657 GCA_964230195.1 Alteromonadaceae bacterium | reverse complement strand
CCCTCTCATTTTGATAGATTTCCTCAGTCACTGAGCACGATGATACAAACACTCCACTAGGCTACCCTTTCCTCAATCACAAACAAGAAATCTCAGAGCACATTCAAATTCAGCGAATTCAGGACACCCACCAATTTTCCTAGTTACCCGCTTATGCCTGCAACATATTGGTTAACACTACCCACCTGACGACGGTGAATGTCCCAACTCTTTATATTTGCTTACACAATCCTTTACTGCTAGCTTGAAACCAAATCGGTACTTGAATTTGAGGGATGCTATGATTATCAAGCCTTACCAATCAGAATATTATAAGGAATGTTTAGCTATCTTTGATGAAAACTGCCCTGAATATTTTGCCCCGAATGAGAGAGCAGATTATCAACACTATTTGAAGAACAAACCTAATGCCTATTTCCTTGTTATGATGAGGGGAAAAGTCATTGGTGCTTTCGGTTTACCTATAGAGCAAGATCATAATGTCTCGTCAATTACTTGGATAATGATAAGCAGCCATCATCAGAGAATGGGAATCGGCCATCAGATAATGAGGTACATTGAAAATACCTTGCGTAAACAGCACGTAAGCGTTATCAAAATTGCGGCCAGCCACCTATCAGCTCCATTTTTTGCGAAATTTGGGGCAAACACAATAACAAGAGTTGAGCACGGTTGGGGGCCTAACATGCACCGCATTGACATGAAGTTGACCATTGAGTAATTTATTGTCATTCACTCAGCATGAGGTGGTTTGGTTTACACAGTTCTGAATGTGATAACCACCTGTGTCCGCAAATGACTCCATATACGACTTTGTGTGTAAGACATTGACTACAAAGCATCATATTCACCACAAGCAAAAAAAGATAAAACCTATAAATATCAGTATTTTAATTATTTCCCAATACATATAAACCAAATAATGCGAGAGAAATCGATTCAATTTCCCCTCATCCTTGTCGTTATTCGATACTCTATATCTGTCGCATGGATGTGGCACGCCTTTAGGACGAAGGCATTGGTTTTGTTATTGTGCAGGATGCACTATGCATAACCACTCCCTAAAATACGGATGTTGTTGTAATTGCTTATGATATGGAAGAATGAGGGCAGTTATTCGAATACTCAAAGGACTGAGTGATAAAGGACACGGAAGTGGTCGTTAAGGATAACAAAGGGAATACCCTTCTCTCATATGGACATGCTTATAATTGACGCAGCTTTATGCTGCGTTTTTTATTTTTATCACATAGACTTCCTCCAAGAATACCTCACTGCGTACGCCTTAACACACTGATCGAACTTTTGCTGATTGAGTTCAGGTCAGAAAATCAGACTAAAGATGTAAGACATCTCCCTTTATTTCAGTCATACATACACTTTCGAAACCAGCGATTCAAAAAAATACCACATAAAAAACAGAGACTTAACTAAAAAAAGCATTCCGCGGCACACGAACTCCCCCCGTCATTGACTTCTTTATCCAAAAAGAGTTGGCAATCAGGCTATCATTAACTTGTCGAATGGATTTCGACGCGGCTCAAGGATTGAGACGGGAGTCAGGATGGCTCAGTGCAGTAAGGATTTGTACAAGTTCAGGATGAGCTGCACATATCCACCTCTAATTTCAAGGGATGAGGGACCAAAGCCTCAAAAGAAAGAAGAGAGAAATGAGAGACGAACATCATCAAGGATCGATGTGTTCGTTCTTCCTCATTTTCTAGTTCATATCAACTGTTTCAACTTAAACCATTCGTACTTCATTTTCGTACCTCTAAACACGACAAATGCACAGACATAGTACGGGAATGAAGGTGTTAAAGTCAGCGTCGACAAGTGCACATTTCAACCAAAAAAGTCAAAAATACAACAAATTGATTAGTTAACATCCAATCAAAAAGTATTTGCAAAAAAAAGGTTGACGATTCCCCGCCTCATCCGTATTATTCACGCCACTCGCAGAGAGTAAAACGTTGGCTAAGTAGCTCAGCTGGTTAGAGCACAGCACTCATAATGCTGGGGTCGCAGGTTCGAGTCCCGCCTTAGCCACCAACGTTGCGGGAGTGGTGGAATTGGTAGACACGCTGGATTTAGGTTCCAGTGCTTCACGGCGTGAGAGTTCAAGTCTCTCCTTCCGCACCAACGTTGTTTTTGTGATTGGGGTATAGCCAAGTGGTAAGGCAGCGGGTTTTGATCCCGCCATTCGTTGGTTCGAGTCCAGCTACCCCAGCCATCACACACTAACTCTTCTATTGGGGTATAGCCAAGTGGTAAGGCAGCGGGTTTTGATCCCGCCATTCGTTGGTTCGAGTCCAGCTACCCCAGCCATTTTCTTAAAAACATCTCTCGTAAGTTTGCAATAGTGTAGTGCCTCACGATATTATTTGTACAAATTCAATAATAAGAAAACACAATGGATCCAATCGTCAATTTCGTCAACAACATCCTATGGGGTGATGGACAAGTTCTCATCTTCATGCTCGTCGGCGCCGGTTTTTGGTTTAGTTACAAACTGGATTTTCTGCAACTCCGGTATTTTACTCATATGTTCAAAATCATGCGTGGAAGTTCTTATTCCGATGAGTCCGGTATTAGTTCTTTTCAAGCGCTTTGCACAAGCCTCTCGGCAAGAGTTGGAACGGGTAACCTTGCTGGAGTAGCAGTGGCTATTTCACTGGGAGGCCCGGGAGCAATCTTTTGGATGTGGGTTATCGCCATTCTTGGTATGGCAACGGGATACGTCGAGAGTGTGCTTGGCCAATTATATAAAGTGAGAGATGACCATGGTGAATTCCGCGGTGGTCCAGCCTATTACATTAAACTCGGACTCAAGAAACCGTGGCTCGCAGTGTCCTTCTCGTTATGTTTGTTTTTCGGCTATGGCTTTGTATTTAGTGCAGTGCAAACCAATACTATCAGCGACGCTTTTAATAACAGTTTCGGGATTGCAGCAGAGACAACTGGCATTATCGTTGCGCTACTCGCCGGCGTCATTGTTGTTGGTGGTTTAAGGCGTATTGCTCAATTTGCTGAATATGTTGTCCCGTTTATGGGTATTGTTTATATACTCGTTGCCGTTATCATCACGATTATGAATATCTCGCAAGTTCCTGACTTGTTGATCACCATTGTAAAAAGCGCTTTTGGTTTAGAGGAAGCCGTTGGCGGAACCCTGGCCGCTGCATTAAAAAATGGTATTCAACGTGGATTGTATTCGAACGAAGCTGGTTCAGGTAGTGTACCCCATGCTGCAGCAGGTGCCACTCCTCGCCCTAATCATCCGGCCTCTCAAGGTTTTGTTCAGATGTTGGGAGTATTCCTTGACACCTTAGTACTGTGTACTTGTTCGGCGGTCATTATTCTACTTGCGGGCGGTGGACAGGGCGAACAAATGGAAGGCATACGTTTGACGCAATCAGCAATGGAATTCCATATGGGTAGCGCCGGCTCTGACTTCATTGCCATTGCGGTTGGTTTGTTTGCATTTACCTCTGTGGTTGCAAATTATGCTTATGGTGAGAGTAATTTGCACATCTTCAAACTTGATCACAAATTAGGTCGAACCGCCTATACGATTGGCTATCTATTAATGATTGTGTGGGGAGCTATGGCATCCCTTCCCTCAGTTTGGGCGATGGCGGACATGGCGCTGGGAATGATGACGGTGATTAATATTATTGCGATAGCTATGCTAACGCCTACCATCAAAAATATTTCTAACGACTATTTCAATAAGCTTAAATCTAAGCAAAAAATGAGCTACAAAGCCGGTGATTGTAAAATCCAAGGCGAATCAGAAAAAGGCGTTTGGTAAAATCTCAGAGCGGGATGGAGCAAGTTGCTTTGTCTCGCTTCTGCAAGACTAATAACGCCTCTCTTTGACAATCTACAGCAAACTCAGATAGTGCTAGACCTTCTTCCCATACGAAGTCTTTGCTGGTTTGAGAGTACCGTGCTTAAAATGTCAGGCTGCTAGTGAGCCACAACAACAAAAGCCCGTCAAACTTTAGTTTCCTTTGTTCTCAACCGTGGCCATTCTCGATACGTTCCAGCGGCGTATAGCATGCCCTCATGGGTATTCTGCTGTTACTTCTGAAAATTCATTAGTTCGCTGACAGAGTAAATCGAGAGAGTTTGGAGCGAAGCTGCAATAGCAGCGCTTCTGCTGCTTTGTCAGTATAAGCCGACGGTTGAATATTCCCCCAAACTGGCGCAGGCCAACATGGATCTGTCTTAAAGCGGGCAATATGGTGAACATGTAGTTGAGGAACAAGGTTTCCTATCGCTGCAACATTGAGTTTGTCTGGTGAAAATAGTTCTCTGAGAAGATTACTGACAAATGCTGACTCATGGTGTAGTTGTAATTGCTGTTCTGATGAGAGGTCGATGGCTTCTTTGATATTGTTAATACGAGGAACAAGAATAATCCATGGTACCTGCTCGTTATCGAGTAACAATGCGCGGCTTAACGGTAAGTCACAAATAAAATGGCAATCGTTATTGAGTCGCGAGTCCAATTCAAACATCTTCTATCCTTTTCTATTTTTTGAATCCATTATGAAGGCTAAGCCTACTGAGTCAGTTGGCCGGGCTTTACCGTCAGCATAGCTCGTTCGCCTATTTTAACCCCTGCGTTAGGGAAAACAATGGCTTCTCCCTCTACCTCGATAGTTGTTTTTCCACTGGATTCAGAAGCAACCACTTCACCTATGGCAAACGAGGTGAAATTCGGCGTCGATTCAGAAAAGTGGAGCCTGAAATCAGGATCTCTTTTTATTACCACTTGATTCACTTCAAAAATCTCAAAATCGCTGAGCTTAAATTCACGCGGTTTATAGGTGCCACAGATTAACTTTTCCAACGTTAATTTAGCCGCTGCAAACTGTGACATGTCGTTTTCACCAAACGGTCTCGCTTTACCTAGTTCAACCGTTAAGGCATGAACGTTGAAACGTGACCAAGAGTTATAGCTAAAGGTAGTCGCTGCTGAGGAAGACAATAAGATAGTGTTCACTCCGCAATCTGCCATGAGGGAGAGTATTGATTCGCTATGGGGTGCATCATCTAAAAAGGGGTAAACGGCAAAGGTGTTGTGTTTAGACGCTCGGATTGCAGTGTGAAGGTCAAGATGTAAACGCTCTCTCGTCTCTTGTTGGTCAAATGCCAGAAAGTACTCAACTGCATCATCACACTGTTTGGCCCTGTATCTCTCAGGTACCTCTAATCCCTTACCTTCTAAATAGATCTTAGGGAATAAACGATTCATGTTTTCCTCAACAAATCGTTCTCCAATATCCACAGCTGCCAAATTTGCGAAGATAAACAAAACTCTATTCTCAATAAGGATTTCTTCTTTTAGGATGCCTGTCACAAGATCATCGCAGATTTCGATAGGAGCCGTTTCATTACCGTGCACTCCACTCGAAAGAATAATATCTTTCGTCCCCATTGATGGTGGCTCAAAAATGATGATCCCTTCACACAGCACTGTCACTTGCGTACCGTTTCCGAGATGAAAAATGAATGGGGATGACATCAAGGCAGGATGACGCCTAGACAGTGTAAGAAAATTTCCCGTCGTTCTTAGAGTATCCTCGAGCATAAAATTCCTTCGTTATTTATTATTTTTGTTGTTATTGCGTCGTTCACCGTCACTGAATAAGTTGGCTGTTTTTGCATGTTCAATGGTCTCAGCATAATACCCTGGAAAACACTGACTCAAGAATTCATCAAATGGAACTGCGGGCGAAAACAAAAAACCTTGACCGATCCCAACGTCTGCATTTTTGACTTTTTGCAGTTGTTGCACATTTTCTATCCCCTCAGCAACCACTTCGGCCTTCATAGCTTTGGCGATAACGTTAATAGCATGGATTATAGACTCATTAATTGGATTATCGTTAATCCCCAACACAAAGCTTTTATCCACCTTGATCGTGTCTAGTTGAATGTCACGTACATAAGACAGGTTTGAATAACCCTTACCAAAGTCATCCATTGCAATACTAAGATCAAGTGATCGCAATGCATTCAATTGGTCTCGCACTAGCATTGAATCCGACAACACAACATCCTCAGTAATTTCAAGTTGAATAGAGCGGGCATCCACCGAGTAGGTTCGCATTAATCGCGCCAAATTCGCTGCAAAACTAACATCAAACAATTGCGTTGGTGACATATTAATAGAGAGCACTAGATCCTGATTAATACTTTTCAGATCACGAGCCGCTTTGAAGGCTTGGATGACAACCCAATACCCTACTTCATTCATCATGTTATAAGATTCAGTAGCCTCAATGAGCTGTTTAGGAAATATAAGCCCCAGTTCTGGGTGGTGCCACCGAAGGAGACACTCAGCACCGACCACGTCGCCAGTGCACAAATCTACTTTTGGTTGATAATACAGTTCCAATTCTGCCTGCTCTAACGCACGATAAAGGTCAGATTTGAGGGTAATATGCTCACTTGAGAGCTTCTTAGCACTAAGATAAACAGTGTGAAAGTTTTGAAACTGGTTAGTTTTTGACAAGCGTAATGCCGATTCTGCACCAGCAACGATACGATTCATATCAACGCTGATGGTATTACCCGTTGAAGCACCAACATTAAAATCAACAAAAATGCTCTGTTCATTGATTTTAACTGGACGTTTAAAATGCTCTCTTACGTATTGGTAATGGTTTTTAAATTGTTGGTCATTGCAGGAAACCGTCAGCACGACAGCAATCACATCTGTGGTCAATCGTCCAACGATGGCATCATCACCAAATAGTCGACTGAGGAGGTTAACCACGTAAATCAGGCAATCATCACCTTGCTTAATACCATAATGATTGTTGATATCAGAAAAGCGAATGATGTCAAACAACATCAAGGAGACGTGTTTATTGTCTGCGCATGCGGTATTCAATTGTTCCAAAAAAGCATGACGAGAAAAAACGGTCATTAGGGATGTATGTTGTATTGCCATTAAACCAACTCTAGTAGCAACATCCCTATTAAAAAACAGCTGCTCGTTCCGACGAACAGCCAATCTCGCTAACGAAGTTTAACCAACTTTTAAAACCTGAGCAACTAACGCCTCAGCTTCTTTTAAAAGTAAAGTTAGATGTGAATCGTCAACAAAACTCTCCGCATAAATTTTATACACGTTTTCAGTTCCTGATGGTCTCGCCGCAAACCAGCCATTTTCGGTGCTGATCTTCACGCCACCAATAGATGCACCGTTTCCTGGTGCATGTGTGTGAATGGCAACAATACTGTCACCTGCAAGGGTTTCACTCGTTATAACGCTCTTATCCATGGCACCAAGCACTGCTTTTTGTTCTGGTGTCGCTGCAACATCGATACGCTTATAACTTGGAGCACCATGCTTTTCCGTTAACGCTTGGTAATGTTGAGCTGGATCACGCCCCGTCTTAGCAGTTATTTCGGCCGCTAATAAGCACAGGATAATACCATCTTTATCTGTCGCCCACGGTGTGCCGTCTTGGCGTAAGAAAATCCCCCCGGCACTTTCTTCACCGGCAAAACCAATATTTCCATCCAACAAACCATCAACAAACCATTTAAAGCCAACAGGCATTTCAGCGACTGGACGATTCAAATCAGCAGCAACACGATCAATCAGACGGCTTGACACTACCGTTTTTCCAAC
>CAXRGH010000161.1:0-22811 GCA_964230195.1 Alteromonadaceae bacterium | reverse complement strand
TTTCAAAATAACTGACCCTACACCCGCAAAACTATGAGAGCCAACTTTACAGAACTGGTGAATACCTGTCATTCCACCCAGAATGACATGGTCTCCAATCTCAACATGTCCAGCTAACGTGGCATTGTTCGCAAAGATATTGTTGTCGCCTATGACACAATCGTGAGCAACGTGAGTATACGCCATGAAAAGGTTGTCACTGCCGATCTTAGTAACGCCCTGATCTTGCACTGTACCTCGATGAACCGTGGCGCATTCGCGGAAAATATTATTGTCACCAATAATCAACTCGGTAGGTTCTCCCGCAAACTTTTTATCTTGGCAGTCTTCACCAATTGAAGTGAACTGGAATAGCGTGTTGTTTTTTCCGATAACTGACGGACCTTTGACGACCACATGAGAGTGCAGCGTGGTACCCTCATGAATAGTAACGCCAGGACCGACTACAGAATACGCCCCAACAACGACATTCTTACCAATGTTTGCCGATTTATCGACGATAGCGGTTTCATGAATCACGAATTTATAGGTCCTTTAAAGCACACATAAAATCAGCCGTGCAGGCTTCTTTCCCTTCAACCGAAGCAACACCACTGAATTTCCATATATTTCTACGTACTTTTTCAACGGTTACTTCAATGTCTAGACGATCGCCTGGGACAACTGGCTGTTTGAATCGAGCATTGTCGATACCTGCATACAAGTATAGTTGATCTGTCTTTTCCATAGACTTAAATCCAAGTACGCCAGATGCCTGTGCCATTGCCTCGAGAATAAGTACGCCAGGAAAAATAGGCTCACCAGGAAAATGCCCATTAAAGCAATCTTCATTCATTGAGATATTCTTATAGGCGCGAATTGATTGGTTAGGAATATAACCCACGACGCGATCAATTAACAAGAACGGATAACGATGCGGTAATACATCCATGATTGCTTTGATATCTAACGGCCCTAAACTATTTTCCAAGGTTATTCTCCCGATTTTAATTGTTTTAACATCTGCTCTAGCTTTTTGACACGGTCTTTAAGACCTGCAATGTTACGCAAATTAATAATATTCTTACGCCAATCTTTGGCGTTTTCTGCAGGAATACCAGAGGAGTACACTCCCGGTTCCTTGATGGTTTTGGTTACCATGGCATATGCGCTAAAGTGACAATTATCTGCCACTTCTATGTGTCCGTTAATACCAACACGACCAGCCATCGTACAATGCTTTCCAATGGTTGAACTGCCTGCAACCGCTGACGTTGCCGCCATTGCAGTATTTTCGCCAATTTTCACATTATGTGCAATGTGGCATAGATTATCAATAATAACGCCATCTTCTATGATGGTATCCTCTAGCGCTCCTCGGTCTATTACCGTCGCCCCACCAATCTCTACTCGGTCACCAATCACTACGGTACCAAGTTGAGGGATCTTAACCCAACGGCCCTTTTCATTAGCATAACCGAAGCCATCTGCGCCGATAACCGTTCCCGCGTGGATGAGGCACTCAGAGCCAACTCTAACTTCATGGTAAATAGTAACGTTTGCCCATAGTTTGGTATTTTCCCCAATGACAGCATTCTTGCCAATCACGCTTCCTGGCCCAATTTGAACATTGTCCTTGATGGTAGCACCCGCTTCTATAACCACGTTAGCCCCTATATGAACGTTATCGGCTAAGTCCACTGTCGGATCGATAACAGCGGATGGTGCGATATTAACTGCTGAGTCAGGCGTCGTATCTAACAACTGAGCAACTTTCGCGAAGGCAAGATAAGGGTCACTTACAATCAGCGCATTACCTTGAACGTGACTCTTGTGTTCGGATTTAACAATAACCGCTGAAGCGCATGTATTTTGAAGGTCAGTAAGATATTTATCATCAGACAAGAACGCAATCTCACCAGCTGTTGCATTTGCTAAGCTGCTAATAGAAGAAATGACAGCATTGCTGTCACCTTCTATTGTTGCGTCAATATGTCTAGCAATATCGAGTAGTGAAAATTGCATAGTCATAGGAACCCAATTACTTAATTTTGCTAACCTGGTCAATAACGGCTTGAGATAAGTCGTGCTCAGGTGCAACATAGAGAACTGAATTAGACTCTAAAACAACATCATATTCTTTTTTAGCCGCTAAAGTCTGCACTGTTTGATTGATCAAGGCTATGATTTTATTACGTTCTTCAGCTAGGCGACGTTGTTGTAATTGCTGCAGTGGCTTGCCTTTCGCCTCTAACTCTTGACGTTTGGTGTTAAATTCAGTCTGAAGTTTTGTCTTTTCTTCTTCACTCATGGTTGGCCCTTCACGCTGAACTTTTTCAACGAGAAATTGCACATCACCACGAAGTTTTTCAAGCTCATTAATTTGATCTTTGAATTCAGCAGCTAGCATCGGCTCAATGGCGGCAGTCTGAGGCAATGATTGAAAAACCTTCGCCACATCAACTTTACCAATTTTCTGCATTGCAATTGCACTACCACTTAGCATGGTACTCGCGACTAGTGCACTACACACTAGAGATTTGGTTATTATTTTCACAACTAACTCCTGTTATCTTTGTAACATTCAAATTATTAAAAAGTGGTTCCAATGTTGAATGAGAAGAACTGAACCTCGTCGATTTCTTCTTTTTTCAACGGTTTGGAAAAGCTAAATATCATTGGACCCATCGGCGAAATCCACTGCACGGATATCCCTGCGGAAGCCCGATAAGTCTCGTAATCACTGTAATCACTCAAGCTGGCTAACACGTCTGAATTTAGATCCAAGTACGAATCATAGTCAAATTCAGTATCCCACACATTGCCAACATCAACAAAGATACTGGTCCTTACACTAGCAGCAGTCTCCTCGTCAATCAACGGTGTGGGCACCAACAACTCTAAACTACCATTAAACGATGCGTTACCACCAACACCTCTGAAAGAATATTGCAGTCTATCATTCGGTCCAGGCGTTGGAATAAATGTACCATCTGGGGCAGTTGTCCCTGAGGTAATACGAGTCACACCGCGCGGACCTACCGTATTATTTTCAAAACCACGCAATGAATCACGTCCACCACCATAAAAGTTCTCGGTGAACGGGAGTATTTGGTCTATACCGTTTCGAGTCCCATAACCGTTGCCATAACCAAGCTCAAATCTCGCTAGGAATGAAAAATCATGAGAGCGCGTCAGTGGGAAATAGAATTTACTGTCGAAGTTTAACTTATAATATTGTGCATCAGAACCGGGGACCGTGGCTTCCATCGACAAAATTTGCTGAGAACCATCAGTTGGGAAAGTACCTCTGTTTAACGTCGTTCTACTCCATTGCATGGAGAGTTCCATATTGTCCATCGCAATTCTGCTCTGTGGATCTTCGGGATCACTATACAAAGTAAAGAAATTCTTATATTGATCAAAGCTGGTAAATTGCGATATCTCTGAATGTTTTAAAGATGCGCCGAAGCGAATTCGATTAAACTGATCAATCGGATAACCAATGTTTGCGCCAAGGGTATAAGTTTCTCGGTTATACATTGCAAGATTAGCTCGGCCAGCATCGTATTTTGAGTATTGCAACTGCCCGCCTAAACTGATGCCATCGATGGTCCAATACGGGTCTAAGTAAGAAATACCTGCATTTTGAGAAAAACGATTGGTGTTAATATTAAAGCCGACTGTTTTACCTGAACCTAAAAAGTTACTTTCCTGTATACCTGCTTGAATGCTGAATCCAGCAAAATCTCCGTATCCAAAACCGGCATTAAATGCACCTGATGACTGCTCTTTCAAGTTGAAATCAATGTCCACCTGATCCTCTACGCCAACGACTGTGTTGGTTTCAAACTCAACTTCCTGCACAAAAGGTAATTGGGAAATCAGTAATTTTGATGTATCAAGGGACTGATTGGATAGCCATGCGCCTTCCATTTGAACGATTTTACGGCGAATAACTTCATCCGAAGTCACTTCATTGCCATTCACGGTAATACGGCGCACATAGATCCGTTTACCCGGTTCAACGTTCAGTGTCAATTTCACCGTTTTGTCTTCCTCGTTGATCTCCGGAATTGTGGTTACTTTTGAGTATGCATAGCCAAATCTTGCAAGGTATTTATTGACGTATTCTTCTGCGTAAGTCACTTGCGCCAGGTTGTACATAGTGCCTTCGGCAAGTGGAACGACTTTTTCCAATATATCTTCATGCCCTAATAAGTCACCGGACAATTCCACTTCAGAAATATTGTACTGCTCCCCTTCACTTAAATTAATCGTGACGTAAACACCATTTTTCTCAGGGGTCATTGTGACTTGTGTCGAATCAACTCTAAACGCCGCGTAACCGCGATCCATGTAATAGCTGCGGATCGTTTCAAGATCACCACTCATTTTTTGCTTTTGATAGCGGCTACTTGCCCAGAATTTCCACCATGGACGGTCACGTTCAGCTTGTAATTCAAGTTGTGCAACCAATTCTTTATCGGTAAACGCAGTATTACCAACAAAATTAATCTGTGATAACTCGGCTGCATCTCCTTCTTCAAAGACAATTTTCAAGTCGACTCGATTTCTCGGTAGCGGGGTAATAATGGCTGAAACGTCAGCATCGTATTTTCCGATACCGTAATAGAAATCTTTTAAGCCTGTTTCTATTGAACTAATAATAGTCTTATCAAGTGGCTCACCGACAACAATATTATTGCCTTCCATACTCTCAGTGAGCTGTTCGTCTTTGATATCTTCATTTCCGGTAAAAATGATATTACTGATGGTTGCTCTTTCGCGTACAGTGACTACGAGCACGTTACCATCGCGAGCCATTTGTACGTCATCAAAATGAGTTGAACTGTAGAGAGAACGAATAAGTCGTGTCACTTTAAACGGAGTAATTTCATCACCAACTTTAACAGGAAGGTAGGTTAGCGCTGCTCCCATCGCAACACGTTGTAGGCCCTCTACTTTTATGTCTTCAACAATAAATGTGTCTTCTGAAGCGGTCGCGGAAAAATGACAAAAGACCGCAAAAACCGATGAAACAATAAGACTTTTTAACTTCATAATATTTTAAATTTTCCTTTCACGAAAATATTCGTTTCAAACACATTTATTGATTATATGCGCCCTAAATCATTAAACACTGCAATGACCATAATCATCAATACAACTGCGGCACCAAGCCGGTAACCTAATTGCTGTATTTGCTCTGGTACTGGTGAACCTTTCACCCACTCAACCAAAAAGTACATTAAATGACCACCATCAAGTACTGGCAGAGGCAACAAATTTATCACCCCAAGGTTAACACTCACTAACGCAAGAAAACTCAAAAAATACACGAGTCCGTAGCTAGCACTTGCGCCTGCACCTTGAGCGATTGAAATAGGGCCACTCAATGTATTGATTGAGAGGTCTCCTGTCAATAATTTCCCGATCAATGCAAAACTTAAACCGGTCAATCTCCAGGTTTCAGCGACGCCTTGGGCCAATGCATCAATCACACTCAATTGACGCTTAATCACCATATTTTCTGGCCATGGCGCTTGAGTCCCCAAAATCCCTAAATGACCGACAATGTTACCATCGTGTACCCTAGTACCAATAAGAACATCTTGAAGCATTGATTCTCCGTCTCGGACATAGGCGACTTCGATCATTTTGTTTGGATTTGCTTGAACAAACTCCACTAAACTATCCCAAGTCACAGGTGAACCATTCAATGCTGTAATCGAATCACCGACTTGAAGGCCATATTTTTCTGCGGCACCACCCTCTTGAATCAAGCCAATAGTGTTAGAAATAGCAGGTCTAAACGGAACAATACCTAAACTTGCCATTACTGACTGATTGTTAGCATCAAAGTTCCAGCCAGTGAGGTTTATTGTGTAATTTTTTTCAAAACTGCTGTCGGGCTGCTTTATCATGACATTCATTGCTGAGCGCCCGATATGGGAAATCATTTCGAGATTAACTTGATTCCAATCAGACGTTGATTTCCCTCCAATTGAGATGATTTCGCCACCAATAGGGATATTTGACGATGTTGCTGCGCTATTTGGCAGAATTTCACCAATCACTGGTTTCACTTTTTCAACACCAATCATATACATAAGGCAAAGGGCAAATACCGCGAACAAAAGGTTAATTAATGGGCCTGCGGCGATGATAGCCATCCGCTGTCCGACAGGTTTTTGATCAAATGCAGATGAGAGTTGGTCCTGCGGAACATTTTCAGCGCGTGAGTCCAACATTTGAACATAACCGCCTAGTGGTATAGCTGATAACACGAACTCAGTGCCTTGACGGTCCGTTCGTGAGAACAGGACTTTACCAAAGCCCACTGAGAATCGATGAACCTTGACCTTACACAAACGAGCGACGATAAAATGCCCCCATTCGTGAACAGCCACCAAAATCCCGAGGGCAATTACAAAAAATAGTAAATTCCAGAAAAATGAAATCATGCTATTTTCCTCGTACATTCTTCAGCGTAACGTCTTGCTTGTTCGTCAACCGCTAGTATTGCTGTAAGTTCATTACAAGGAACTGACGAAACACGATTCAACACATATTCATTGATTTTAGCTATATCAGTAAATGAATGATGCCCTGCCAAAAAACCTTGAACCGAGACCTCATTTGCAGCGTTTAACGCTGTCGTTGCGTATTGTCCTGACGACATGGCAGAGATGGCAAGCTTTAAGTTTGGGAATCTCATCATATCAGGCTTGTGAAATTCAAAGTTCGGCAGTTGTGAGAAATCCAAAGGCTTTACACCAGCAGAAATACGCTCCGGGTAAGCCATTGCATGAGCGATTGGCGTGCGCATATCAGGATTACCCATCTGAGCTAATACCGAACCATCGACATATTGAACCATTGAATGGATAACACTTTGAGGATGAATCACCACATCGATTTGCTCTGGCTTAACGCCAAATAGCCAACAAGCTTCGATGAACTCAAGCCCTTTGTTCATCATGGTTGCAGAATCAACTGAAATTTTTTGTCCCATGGACCAATTGGGATGTTTACATGCCTGTTGAGGTGTAACAGCAGCCAAAGATTCAAGTGCTACATTAAGAAACGGTCCACCTGAGCCGGTTAATAACAATTTACTGATCCCAGCCCTTTCAATATCGCCGTATTGATAGTCCGATGGGAGACATTGAAAAATTGCATTATGTTCGCTGTCGATCGGTAAGATGGTCGCCTTGCTTTGCTTTGCCGTATCAACAAACAACTGACCTGACATTACCAATGACTCTTTGTTTGCCAATAGAATTGTTTTCCCGGCTTGCACAGCCGCTAATGATGATTTTAATCCGGCAGCACCAACAATCGCCGCCATAACATGGCTTGTATTTTCATCGGTCGCGATTTCGACAAGACCTTCCTGGCCAAATAGCAGGGAGCAATGTGAATTAACTATTCTTGTGTCACTGAGAGCAACTTGGTAGGTGTCCCAGTCAGATATGACAGCATGAGTCGGGCGAAATTCGGAGACGATATCAATCAACTTGGATAAGTTAGTGTGTACCGACACTGATTGAAGCTTAAACTGATCTGGATGACGGCGAATAACATCAAGTGTACTCGCACCTATAGAGCCAGAGCCACCTAGTAAACAAACTGATTTCATTAGGCCATCCAGACCACATAGCAAAGTGCGAAAATTGGGAATGCTGCGGTTAGGCTATCGATGCGATCTAGTACTCCTCCATGACCAGGCAGCAAATTACCACTATCTTTGATGCCAACACTACGTTTGAACATACTTTCGTTCAAATCACCTAACGCTGACACAGCAACGGTTAATGCGCCGATCACGATATGTAACCATACTCTACTGGTATCCGTATATTGGTAATGAAGCGCCGCAAATCCAATAATGGCAGATGATGAAGCCAAACCGCCTAGCAAACCTTCTAAAGTTTTGCCAGGAGAAACATTAGGACGCAACTTGTGACGACCGAATTTGACACCGACAAAAAATGCACCAATATCAGCCGCCCAAACAATACCCAACACATAAAAAATTAAAGACGCGCCGAATAGCGGATCAACGTCATATAAACTCGTACGTAAACTTACAATAGCCACCCACGTTGGGATCAAAGTCAGCAAACCAAAGATAAACCTCAGCGAGTGTCCTTTACGCCACCAATCAGTGTATGCCGGGTAAGCTAAAATCATAGCCAGTGATAATAACCACCACCCGCCGGAGACAAAAAGGATAAATGTATAGATAGCATTGAGTTGACCTTGATACCAAACCTCATCAACGCTAAGCATTAATGCCACACACAGGGAAACGCAAAGTAATGTGAAAAGACTTCTTTCTTTGGGAGCATCTTTACCGGCCAATGCAGACCACTCCCACGCACCAAGACCTACAACAATTGCCATTACCCACTGGAAGGACTCAAGCGGGAGAAATAGTATAGCGATAAGCGCTAGTGGAGCTAAAATGGCTGCCGTTATGATACGTTGTTTCAACATGATTCTTCTCTTTGTTCGGGTGTAGATACCTGGGCACCTGTCAACCCAAACCGTCTTTCTCTACCTTGATAATCGGATACAATGTCTGCAAAAACAGATTCTGTGAATTCGGGCCATAGCACGGGAGTGAACACTAACTCGCTATACGCGAGTTGCCACAACAAGAAATTACTCACTCGAGTTTCGCCACCGGTCCGAATTAATAAGTCGAGTTCCGGCAAATCTGCAAGTTGAGTATACGCACCGAAAGTGGTTTCACATATATCCTGTGGTTGGAGTTTACCCTCCAAAACATCTTGGCTTAACTGTTTTGCTGCGTTAATAATATCCCAGCGACCGCCATAGTTAGCAGCAATATTGAGAGTCAGAGATGCGTTATTTGCGGTAAGCTCTGATGCTTTCTTTATATGGTTTTGCAGTTTGGGCGAGAATTTAGAAAGATCACCGATGACTTGCAGTTTAATATCATTTTTGTGCAGTCGTTTAACCTCTGATGTTAAGACCATACTGAACAAATCCATCAAACCAGACACTTCTTTTTCTGGTCTTTGCCAGTTCTCACTGCTGAACGCGAACAAAGTTAATGATTTAACACCATTCTTACGCGCATAGCGCACACTAGCTCGTACCGCTTCGATGCCAGCTTTGTGACCAAACAAACGATGCTTGTGTTGGTTTTCTGCCCATCGCCCGTTGCCATCCATAATAATGGCAACGTGGCTGGGTATTGGCTTTCCATTGCCCTTGGGTGCTAGATCAGTACTACTCATAAGGTTAGATTTCGAGTAGCTCTTTTTCTTTGTCTGCCAGTTGCTCATCAACTAACTTAACCATTTCATTAGTGATAGTCTGGATGTCATCCTCAGCTTTACGAGCATCGTCCTCGCCGATTTCTTTTTCTTTTAAAAGTTCTTTAATGTCGCTATTTGCATCACGACGGATGTTACGAATAGCAACACGGCCTTGCTCTGCTTCACCACGAACTACTTTGATGAGGTCTTTTCTACGCTCTTCAGTCAGTGGCGGCATTGGAATTCGAATAACAGTACCTGTGCTCATTGGGTTGAGGCCAAGATCAGACTGCATTATGGCTTTCTCTACTGCTTGAGTAACACTTTTATCAAAAACAGTTAGCGCTAGTGTACGAGCATCTTCAGCCACCACATTGGCCACCTGTTTCAAAGGCGTATCAGCACCGTAATAAGAAACGGTAATACTGTCGAGTAAGCTCGGGTGGGCACGGCCAGTTCTGACTTTATTAAATTGCCCTTTTAAGGCGGCAACGCTTTTTTGCATACGCTCTCGAGCGTCTTGTTTAATTTCATCTATCATAAAAATTCCCTCACGAGTTAACGCTTGGTGCGTTAGTAATTACTGTTCCTTCGTCACTTCCCATAACAACAGATTTTAAGCTACCTGGTGTGTTCATATTAAAAACACGAATAGGAAGGTTGTGGTCTCTTGCTAAAGTGAACGCTGCGAGATCCATGACTTTAAATTCTTTTTCGAGTACTTCATCAAACGTTAATTGTTTTAATAGTTTTGCCTCAGGATCTTTGGATGGGTCTGCACTGAATACACCATCGACTTTCGTTCCTTTGAGCACTGCATCAGCTTCAATCTCGATACCACGCAAACATGCCGCGGAATCGGTTGTAAAAAATGGATTACCAGTACCTGCAGAGAAAATGACGACCTTACCACTCTTCAGCATCGAAATAGCATCAGCCCAGTTATAGTCATCACAGATACCATTTAGGGGGATTGCTGACATGAGTTTCGCATTCACAAACGCACGATGAAGCGCATCACGCATAGCAAGACCATTCATTACAGTTGCTAGCATTCCCATATGATCACCAACAACGCGATTCATACCGGCTTTTGCTAACCCTTCACCTCGGAACAAGTTGCCACCACCAATCACCAAGCCTACTTGAACACCTAATTCAACCAACTCTTTTATTTCTTGCGCCATACGATCCAAGACTTTAGGGTCAATGCCAAACTCCTCATCTCCCATCAAGGCCTCGCCACTTAATTTCAATAGGATCCGACGATAGGTAGATTTTGTAGAGACATTCATTGTTTGGTTCCTTTTCTCTTGACGTTTTTATCAATCTAACAACTGATATAAAAAAGCACTCCAATTTGGAGTGCTCCTAGTTTATCCGACAATGCGGTTTTGAAAAAGTAGAAAGCTAAATTATTTCTTAGCTGCTTCCATTTGAGCTGCCACTTCAGCTGCAAAATCTTCTTCTTTCTTCTCAATACCTTCACCAACTTCAAAGCGAATGAAGTCAACAACGTCTGCATTGTTCGCTTTCAATAGGTCAGCAACTGATTGTGATGGATCTTTAACAAACGGTTGACCTGTAAGGCTAATTTCGCCAGTGAATTTCTTCATGCGGCCAGCAACCATTTTTTCTGCAATTTCTGCAGGCTTACCAGATTGAATTGCGATCTCAATTTGGATTTCTTTTTCTTTTGCTACAACGTCTGCAGGAACTTGTTCCGGCTTAACGAATTGTGGGCTTGCTGCTGCAACATGCATTGCGATGTCTTTCGCGAGTGACTCGTCACCACCGTTAAGAATTGCAATAACACCAATGCGACCGCCATGCACGTAAGCACCTAAGTTGTCACCATCAACGCTGATGACACGACGAGGACTGATATTTTCACCAATTTTTGCAACTAGTGTATCACGCGCATCTTTAACTGATGCACCGTCTAGATCTGCAGCATTCAATGCGTCCATGTCGTTCATTTTGCCTGCATGAGCAATATCAACAAGCTTGTTACTGAACGCAACAAAACCAGCGTCACGGGCAACAAAATCTGTTTCACTATTTACTTCAAGCATGGTTGCTACACCGTCCGCTACTTTCGTTAAAATAACGCCTTCTGCTGCAATACGGCCTGCTTTTTTAGCAGCTTTTGCTTGACCTGATTTGCGCATATTTTCGATTGCTACTTCGATGTCACCGTTAGTCTCAACTAGTGCCTTTTTGCAATCCAACATACCTGCGCCAGTACGTTCACGTAATTCTTTTACTAATGCTGCAGTAACTGCCATTTGTGTTTCCTCAAATTAACTATCACGCTTTGCGTAATACAAAAAATCTTACTTGAAAAGAAGGGGCTAGTTGCCCCTTACTTCAATCTATTGTGCTCGAGTAAACTGACTACTCAGCAGCTTCAACGAAATCGTCTTGCTCTGCTTGCACTTCAATATTTTGCTCACGACCTTCAACTACCGCATCTGCCGCTGCGTTCAAGTACAACTGTACAGCACGGATAGCATCGTCGTTACCAGGGATAACAAAATCAACACCGTCAGGGTTTGAGTTAGTATCAACAACAGAAACAACTGGAATACCCAAGCTGTTAGCTTCAGCAATTGCAATATGCTCGTGGTCTGCATCAACAACGAAAAGCATGTCAGGAAGACCACCCATGTCTTTGATACCACCTAAGCTGATTTCAAGCTTATCCATTTCACGCTTACGCATAAGCGCTTCTTTCTTTGTTAATTTTTCAAACGTGCCGTCTTGTGCTTGTTGCTCAAGATCTTTTAGGCGTTTGATTGACTGACGAACTGTTTTCCAGTTAGTCAACATACCACCTAACCACCGCTTGTTTACGTAGAATTGGTCAGACTTTTGTGCAGCTTCTTTCACAGCTTCACTCGCTGCGCGTTTTGTACCAACAAATAAAACTTTACCTTTCTTTGCTGAAACAGCAGATACTTGCTTGAGCGCTTCATTAAATAAAGGAACTGTTTTTTCTAAGTTGATGATATGAACTTTGTTACGAGCGCCAAAGATGAACGGCTTCATTTTTGGATTCCAGTAACGTGTTTGGTGACCGAAGTGAACACCTGCTTGAAGCATGTCACGCATTGATACGTTTGCCATAATATTTTTCCTCAATTGGGGTTAGGCCTCCATACATCCCGAACATCGATCCACAACAATGACTCATTGTGAACACCCCGATTTCCGTGTCGATGTATGTGTGTTTTATTAAGTAATTTGCGTTTGATGACCAACACCTCCGAAATGGAGTTGCTTACTCACAAAAAACGCGGCGTCTTTATACCATAAGACAGGGACCTAATTCAATTGAAAGTTTTGATTTAGTTCTAAGCTAGGTATTTTATTTATGTACAGCACAGACATAGAAAGTTAAACTACATGAGTTAACGCTATTGAAGGATTGAACCATGGCTGGAATTATTAAAACGCCAGACGAAATAGAGAAAATGCGCGTTGCGGGCAAGTTAGCCTCTGAAGTATTGGAAATGATTGGTGCGCATGTGAAGAAGGGCGTCACCACAGAGCACTTAAATCAATTATGTCATGACTACATTATTGATGTTCAAGGTGGCATTCCTGCTCCTTTAAATTACGGTAACCCGCCGTTTCCGAAATCAATTTGTACGTCAGTTAATCATGTTATTTGTCATGGTATTCCAAGCGACAAGAAATTAAAAGACGGCGATTCCGTCAATATTGATGTCACTGTAATAAAAGATGGATACCACGGCGATACGTCAAAAATGTTTGTCGTTGGCAAGCCCTCCATTTTGACAGAACGATTAATTAGAGTAACCCAAGAGTGCATGTATAAGGGTATTGAAATGGTAAAACCGGGGGTTCGCCTCGGTGATATTGGTCACGCTATACAAACGCACGCGGAAAAACACAACTACTCAATTGTTCGAGAGTATTGCGGTCACGGCATCGGGGCATCGTTTCATGAAGATCCACAAATTGTTCACTACGGTAAACCTGGTACCGGAGAAGTGCTTGAAGCCGGTATGTGTGTGACTATTGAACCAATGGTCAATGCAGGTAAAAGATATTCGAAACTGCTTCCAGATCAATGGACTGTTGTCACAAAAGACCGCAGTCTTAGTGCGCAATGGGAACATACTATTTTAGTGACAGAAACGGGCTGTGAAGTACTGACTTTACGTTCAGATGAAACACTGGAGCGCATTATTAATCACAGTTAATAATGCCCCTCCTTTTACTATTTTTGCATACAACCATTGAGGCAGCAGGTGACGTTAGAACAATTACTAGATGACATCCGTCAAATTGATGATCCCAACAAAATCAAAGAGTGGAAAGCCGTTATAAAAAACAGCTACGAATGGTTAGACGCAGAACTATTGAGCGCCGAAATTTCTGACTTAATTTTGGGAAGAGCAACACTTGTTGATACCATACTGCAACGCTTGTGGGAGTTGACTGGAATGTCTCAGCACAAGGGGTTGTCATTATTAGCCGTTGGAGGTTACGGCCGAGGTCATTTGCAACCGCACTCGGATATTGATTTATTGTTTCTGTACGCAAAACGTCTTTCCTCTCCTCAAAAAGCTGACATATCAGAATTCATCACTCGCTTGTGGGATCTTGGCCTTGATATTGGTCAATCCGTCCGTTCAGTAAAGGAAACTATGAGCCAGGCTAAGGATGATATTACGGTTGCTACCAACCTTATCGAATCGAGACTACTCTGCGGCTGTTCAGCCACTTTTGATAAATTGCAAGAACTCATTAACAGCAGAAAGTTTTGGAGTAGCAAAAACTTTTATCTCGCAAAAGTAGAAGAGCAGAAAGAGCGTCACGCAAAGCACTTTGGCACAGCTTATAACTTAGAGCCCAATATCAAGGAAAACCCAGGCGGATTGAGAGATATTCAAACGATCGGTTGGGTTGCTAAAAAACATTATGCGGCGTTTGACGGCAAAGAATTAGTAGAACATGGCTATGTAAGCCCAGAGGAGTTGCAGGAGCTCGTTGCCTGCCGCTATAAATTATGGCGCTTACGATGTGCATTGCACTTGGTTTCTGGACGTTCCGAAAATCGTTTACTCTTTGATTATCAATCTGCAGTTGCGAAAAAATTAGGTTATGGTGACGAAGGCAAAAAGTCAGTCGAGACCATGATGAAGAGTTTTTTCAGAACCGTAAGGCAGATCTCAGAGCTTAACGAGATGTTATTACAACGTTTTGGGCAGCGGATTTTAGACAACAAGGTCAAACGAACTCAGCAAATAGAAGCGGATATTTTCCTTGAAGATGGCTTAATCACGATTACCGATCCGCTATACTTTGAGACGCCGAGAAGAGTGATGAAGTTCTTCTTGATGATTGCCAACAACCCAGAAGTCAAAGGTCTGCATAGCAATACCATCAAACTGCTTCGGAGCGCACGCCGGACATTTACCGGCGAACCATGGCAAGAGCAGCCTGCATGCAGACAATTATTCCTTGAACTAATGGCGCACCCTAATTTTTTCAATACGGCTTGGGATTTGATGCACAAGCACAGTATTTTGCAATCGTATCTGGCACCGTGGGGTAATATTGTTGGCATGATGCAGTTTGACTTGTTCCATGCTTACACAGTTGATGAACATACGCATCGCTTGATCAAGAATATTTATCAATATTCGCTACCTAGTGCGAAAGAAAAATTCCCGCGCTGTCATCGAATCATGAATAACCTAGATAAGCCTGAGTTATTGTTTATCGCCGCTATCTTTCATGATATTGCCAAAGGCCGAAACGGCGACCATTCGGTTCTAGGTGCAGAGGACGTGAGAGTGTTCAGTCGATTACATCAATTGGATGAACACGATGGCCAACTGATTGAATGGTTGGTAGAAAATCATTTATTAATGTCTGTAGTAGCGCAACGGCGCGATATTTATGATCCCGATGTGATTCACGAGTTTGCCACCGCAGTAAGAAACAAAAATCAATTAAATCACCTGTATGCATTGACACTTGCTGACATTAGAGCCACTAATGATAACCTATGGAATGACTGGAAAGCATCGTTATTGAGAGAGCTTTATAAGCTGACTCGTAAAGCTTTAGAAGATGGTCTCGAGTCGAAAGTTGATCTCGAATCGCGCATTAATAAGCATCGCAAAGAAGCTTTAGAGTTACTATTAGCCCAAGGTGAAAACGAAGATGCCGTCAGCGCGCTATGGAAGCAAATTGGTGACAAATATTTTGTACGTTACACTCCAAAACAAATTGCCTGGCACTCAACCAAAATCTTAAATAAAGACCCGAATTCCGATCTTTTAGTCAGTTTGAATGATAACACTCACCGGGCAGGAACTGAGTTACTTATCTACGGAAAAAATAGGCCTTCATTGTTTGCCCAAGTCGCATCGGTTTTGGATAGCCGAAATTGTTCAATTCAAGATGCCCAGATTATCACGAACAACGATGGCTCTATATTTGACGTATTCACGATATTGCATCACGACAACGCGAGAATTAGTGATCTTGACGTGCAACAAAATCTCAAACAAGCGATCGTTACACAGCTTGAGAAGAAAACGGTAGAACACCTAAATACGCGAAAGCTGTCACGCCGGATGAAGCACTTAGATGCACCAACCAAGATACGTTTCTTTCAACCCAAAAACAAAACAATTTTGGAAATTGAATCACTCGACACACCGGGATTACTCGCCAGTATCACTCGTTGCTTTGTTACAGCAGACATTGATTTACATATGGCAAAAATAACCACCATTGGAGAGCGTGCTGAAGACACTTTTATTATTTCCAATCAGTCAGGTGATGCCTTAACTATCGACGAAGAAATCAACCTGAAAAAAATACTTTTAAATACTTTAGATGAAACAACGGACGAATGAGGAATACATGTCAAATTTAGCAGCAGTTATTGAAAATGCCTTTGAAACACGTGACCAGTTTACAGCAGAAACCGTCTCAACAGAGATTTATAATGCGGTAAAAGAAGCGATCGAACTACTTAACTGTGGTAAAGCGAGAGTCGCGGAAAAGATTGATGGTGAGTGGGTTGTTCATCAATGGCTAAAAAAAGCAGTATTACTTTTTTTCAAACTTCACAACAATACGCTGATTGAAGGAGCGGAGAGCAAGTACTTCGACAAAGTACCATTAAAATTTAGCAATTATACGAATGAAGATTTCGTCGCAGAAGGTATGCGCATTGTGCCACCTGCGGCGGTCCGCACGGGTAGCTTTATCGGTAAGAACGTTGTTGTAATGCCATCTTACGTGAATATCGGTGCTTATGTTGATGAAGGTACTATGGTTGATACTTGGGCAACGGTTGGCTCTTGTGCACAAATTGGCAAAAACGTTCATTTATCCGGTGGTGTTGGTATTGGTGGGGTACTCGAACCGCTTCAAGCAAACCCCACGATCATTGAAGACAATTGTTTCATTGGTGCTCGTTCAGAGATCGTAGAAGGCGTTGTTGTTGAGGAAGGCAGTGTGATTTCAATGGGTGTTTACATCAGTCAAAGCACTCGAATTTATGACCGAGAAACGGGTGAAATTCATTACGGAAGAGTGCCAGCGGGGTCAGTCGTCGTATCAGGAAGCCTTCCTTCAAAAGATGGTAGCCATAGTTTGTATGCGGCAATTATCGTCAAAAAAGTCGATGCAAAAACACGTGCAAAAGTGGGTATCAACGAGCTATTGCGTGGCGTCGAGTAATCAACGATTAGACATCACTGTGGGAGACTCGATAGTCTCCCCATTGCGACAATATATGCGCAAACGAAGCGCCAATCTCCGTTTTAATCACAAGATCTTCACCTGTAACGGGATGAGGCATCGACATCTCAACACAAGACAAACATAAACTATCTAATCCAAACGTGTCCCTTAAGAACCGATTATGTTTACCATCTCCGTGAGTGGTATCACCGCCAATAGGATGACGAAGGTGTGCCATATGACGACGAAGCTGATGTTTTCTTCCAGTTTTTGGCAATAGTTCCATCAGGCTGTAACGTGCAGTTTGATAGCGACCTACGGCAAATGGCAACTCAAAATGGGCGAGTGGACGAAAATCTGTGACTGCTTCTTGTGCTTCTTTGTCTTGTCGGGCCATTTTGTCAGCTATTTTATCAAGCTCTTCTTTCAGTGGGTAATCCAGTCTGCCAGACGTTTTGACGAAACCACGCACTAATGCCCTATAGACCTTCTTGACCTTATGCTGCGAAATGAGGTCTCCAGTCAGAGTAGCCACCTCCGGAGATAGCGCAAACAATAAAACGCCAGATGTTGGTCTATCTAAACGATGTACAGGAAACACATGTTGACCTATTTGATTGCGAACCATCTGCATTGCAAATTCAGTCGCACGTTTGTCTAACAAACTTCGATGAACCAACAACCCACTCGGTTTATCCACTGCAACTAAATACTCATCTTTATATATGATAGGTAACATCGACTATTGCTCACCGGTAACAAGTGTATCTAACTGTTGTAATAGCATCACTATTGTGGATGTGTTGGGGGTGATATCAAGGCTCATTTCAGCCATGGCCGCCACTCCCATTTGAGATGGTAGGGTTTTCGTTTTACAACACTCCTTTAGCTTTGGGATCAAAACAAATTGTAACCATTGTTGAAAAGTCATCGTATCACAACAAAATGGCGCTGAACTCTGAAATGCTGACTCAGGCAAATTTTCTACCTGCCAGAGATTAGACGATTGCATTACCTGCTCCAGTTCAGACAATAAGTCTATAACCGCAGTTTCTTTTTCCATTATGGGAGATACTCTTTGCGTTCATTAAAGCAGCCATTATAATCCATCTTTTATTCATCACGTAAGTACCGTATGCAACAATTTAATAGCATCAGCGAGTTTTTACTTCAAGCTGGCACACAGTATCGCGCCTTTGATTTTGGCCGAGGTATTCGCAAACTTGATACTCAACAAGTATTAGCGCTTGAGAATGGCACGATTGCGGCAGAATATCCGCGACAAAATATGACGTGGTTGGCATTTGTATTTTGGAGCAAAGCATCTTCGGAACAACATTTCCTGTGGTTCGTAAAACTTCCGCTGGACGAACGAGGTCATGTTATCACTGCACATCGAGACCAGTTTCTTGCAATTGTCATTGAAGCCTTAGGAGAGCAATTTGCGAACCAGCAACACAGTGAGAAGCAGTTGCCTGACAACCCCTATTGCTTTCAGCCTACGCAACAGCAAATGGCTGATTTCAATGCTATCGTTAAATACCAGTTCAAGCTCAAGCCAAGTGAACATTACCAACACTGTTTAACCTATCTTGCCAACCCTTCAGTCGTCGACTGGCAGACATTACCGCTACAATCAATTGCTGACGTCATGTGCCGCCACAACGAACAAGTAGTCGTTGAGGCAATGATTACGTATGGAAAGACTTATCCAGCGCCGGTTCTACAAGCGCTGTTAAGTAGTTTGGAGAACCACTCATTATCGGTCCGATTGACAGAGTTTTTGCTCGGCTGGGCAACTACCACTGAAGATAGCCACACACGCAGTTTGTTGCTTCGCAGCACGTGTCAGAGTCAAGCATCTGGATTGGTTAATCAAACTATCACTCATTTATTGAAGGAATCTGACCATCACGACCATGAATTTTTCGTTGTCTTAGCGGGTCGTCATTGGCAACTGTTAGCTGAACCAAAAACCATGCTAGCGTACTTAAGTGCTCTTGCCGCATATGATTCAGATCACGATCTCTTTATTTCCTTATATTCTGATTTGGTGACAATCCCATGTACCAGAGACGCGGTCTTAGCCACTCTGCGAGCGCCAGAAAAGAGTGATGCTCTATTAAGTGCAATCGGTACTATTTATTCGAGCGTAGGAAGATAATATGGCAGACGTATTGCTCTTATTTATCATTGTAGGGATCAGTCTAACCGCGTGGAAAATTAGAGGGATCACTGAATCCACAAAAGAGCGTATTTTCCAGTATGCCAAATCAAATGGCTTACAAATCTTGTCTATTTCTCGATCGCGCATCGCTATAGCCAGCACACCACAAGGGATCGCGCTTAAATGTCAATATTCGTTCGAATTTTCAAGTACGGGGAACAATAGATTAGAGGGACGTGTTGTGAGTTTGAGAGGTAAGCACTTTCAATTTGACGTACCTCCATACCAGGTTGGTTGATGCATCCTTGCGCTCATCCGTGAGCTTAATTGCTTCCCAGCGCTTCCATGAAATCATCCATTGATCAAACCACTTCCTGTGGTGTCCTATGTCTTCATCCTTAGTGACTCAACTGGGAGTAGTGTACAAAAAATATAAAACTGAGTGTGTACACAATTTCATAAGTATGTAGTCAAAACAAACAAGAAAAAAATAAAAAGCATATAAATCAGTAATTTATATATTTACTGGTGAATAATTATTTCACGGGAATGAAATTTTGTAGTCAATGTCTTACAACTTAAGTATCAAAAATATCGTCAAAAGCAATTGAGTCCAATCGTTCGGGTCTTTGGTTGGGAAGCACAATGGGTAGTACAGGGAAATTCGAATATCAATGTGAGCTCTAGTCTTTAATAGACACTAACTCATCATGTCTTTGTGTTTAAACATAATTTTTCCATCAATACCGTTAACGTTGAGTTGGTTAACATTCTGATAGCCTCCATCTTCAAAGAAGCTTTCATAGGTTGGCACCGTAACTAAAACTCCTGCGCCTTCACTCGTTCCGTTGGCAAGCACCAGGTTGTCGATGGCTGCCATTAGCTGGTGACCTAAACCAACATGCTGGTGATTCGGTTGAACCGCAATAAACGATACCATGTGATAGTCTTCATACGGCACCACTGAAGCAACTAATTTCTCTTTATTCAAAAGCTGAGAAGTACTGAAAAATCCGGCAGTCAATAACATGCGCAGACGCCAATGCCAAAATCGACCTGCACCGAATCCCTCAGATGCATGAGTGACACACACAACGGCTAACAAACGCTCTTCACTGAAAAGGCCTACCATTGGTTGCTTTGCTAACCAAAATGTATATAACTCTTCTCGAATTGCAGCTCGAAGCCGGCTCTCATAGCCGCTTTTCTCGACTTGAAATATCGTTCGGAATAATGGATCATCCACGTAGGCTTGGTACAAAATTGACGCTGCCAGCCTTAAATCCTCGGCAGCTAAAAAGACTGCTCGTATTGTTGAACTGGATAAGGTTTTAGTAGCCATACTGATTCCTCCTAGGTCTACCATAACCCAACAAGGGCGTCCTGTTAACATTTTTTTTACAATGAGGTTTACATGAGTACCGAACAGCACTTAATTCAAGTGTGTCAGCAAATTGCCCAGTCAGGTAAAACACCAAGCATGGCATTGTTGCGAGCAAAGAAAACAATCCCGGCGTCGATGCCTCAAATGGTTGCCGCTCTGAAAAGCTGGCAGAACGCACCTGAGGTCAATGCAACCACAGCATCAATTGAAGAACAAACTGTGAAAACGAGCGACGCGGAACGCATAACCTCATTGGAGCGTCAAATCATGGAGTTAACGCTTCGTATTAATCAGCTTGAAACATCTCTGAGCGAAGTGATGCAGTCGCAAAAAAGGAAGCAAGGTCAGGACTAAGAATTTCTTGAGGTTCACATCCGACTTGTTCAAGCACCACTTCACCAGTCTTATTTTTGACTGATAGGATAAAATCTTCTTCATCCGTTGTGGCAAAAAATATCGTTATTTCTTGCCCTAGCCGACGCTTCATCATGATGTGTCCAACGATATTCTGTAACAACATATCAAAATCTTCATCATTCCATGCATGTAACACGTCAAACTTACCTCGATCAGTTTGTGCTGCAACATGACCACACCAAAAATGTCCAAACAAGTAGCGAATGTCAGGATGAACGTTTAGGTTCAGCGCTTTCTCTATTCCCGAAAAATCACCGTCGGAACGCCGCTCGACGGCTCGCCAATAGGCTCGTCCATCAATAACGTTTTTGACACACTCAGAAGGCCACTCTGGATCATGAGGCAACCATGCGCCAGAGTTGTCTCCACTAGTGTCAACTAACGGAGACAAAAATTGCAGATAGACTTGTGATAGGCTGGGGTTCATTACAATCTCAACTCGGGTTAAACTAGCCTCATAGTAACACTTGATGAATCTATAATGGAAAAAAATCGTTTATCTGACCAATCCCCCTTATCGGCACTTAGCCTTGGCAAAATTGTTGATTACGCAAAGCACTACGATGCCAGTTTGCTCCAGCCAGTTCCGAGAAGCTTAAACAGAAAAACCTTACCGTTGGATAAAGTACCTGCGTTCAAGGGCGTAGATATCTGGAATGGCTATGAGCTCTCATGGTTGAACATGAAAGGTAAACCTATTGTTGCCATATTGCAGGTTGTTGTTCCGTTTTCCTCCCCAAATCTCATTGAGTCGAAGTCATTTAAACTCTATTTGAATAGTTTTAACGGCAGTCAATTTGAATCAGTGGCCCAAGTTAAGTCTGTTATTACGACAGATCTGTCTGCTTGTGCCGGTGAAGCAATCGAAGTGAGCATCGTATTGCCTCATGAATTCAGTCGCATGGATACCGCGATAGACCAAGGCAGATGCATTGATGATATCGATATTACGGTGGATCACTATCAACCTAATCCTCAGTTATTAAAAACTCACGACTCTGTGATTACAGAGACCGTTCACAGTCACTTACTGAAATCCAATTGCCTCATCACCAATCAACCGGATTGGGCAACCATTGAGATCCAGTACACAGGAAACCAGATCGATGATGCGGCATTACTCGCCTACTTAGTCTCGTTTAGGGATCACAACGAGTTTCACGAGCAATGCGTCGAACGAATATTTTGTGACATAATGTTACAATGTAACCCACAATCTCTCAGTGTCTTTGCAAAATACACTCGCCGCGGAGGCCTTGATATCAACCCATTCCGAACCACAGAGCGTGATTTAGTCAACTATAAGCGACATTGTAGGCAGTAAAACGTTTGCAGGCTTAGGGTTGAGTCTGCTGCCTTTTGTCATTATGATGAAATTTAGGGAATATTCGTGGAAATTTCAGGGAACGTATGCAAGATATTTCACCAAGCCTTGGCGCACTAAATCCGAGCCAAACGAAACATCCAGTGCAAGATGCACTAAACCAGTTTTATGACCAATTATGTCGCTTGGTTGTCGAAAATCCTGCAAATGCCAATTTCGATCTGACTATCAATCAGGGAGACATTAACTCAAAAGAGTTTTTAAGCTCTTTGAAACACATTAATCAATCCTTACTATCGAAATTACAAACGCAACGCACAGAAACCCAGGTAGAGTTACAAAGCATTCTTACCCATTTATCTTCATCTATAACCAATTTTCCACAACCAGAAACTTTTCAACATCGCCTCAGTGTTTGGCAACGAAACGTAACAACTGATTCACTCGAGGGCTATGCAAAGACTTTAATTGATATTGTTAACGCCTTGCACTCTGTATCTAGCC
>CAXRGH010000160.1:0-7892 GCA_964230195.1 Alteromonadaceae bacterium | reverse complement strand
TCACCAACCGACGATAAATGATCATGGTTCTTTGAATGAAACATGGTTTGGCCGTGACGCAAAAGATAGAGAATAGACATATAAATTAACCTTTTACTGGTACTTACCTTGGCTGCGTTATCAAACTTAACTATTATCGTTAGTTCAAAAATTTGCCATCTTGATACGTAAAATTGAGACTAAAGGACGAGTACTTAAAGCAATTTTTGATAGGTTGAAGATGCATTATTAAACACATCGATTAGAGCACCACCGTATCAATGAGCGAAGTGACTGATTAATTTGGGAGCTAGATTTTAGTCAGATAGCGTCATTGTAAAACCAACAAAGCAGCGACCACAACGAGCAAGACAGCAGATACACGGTTTAATACCAAAAGCCCAGATGAGTTAAGTACAAAGCGTCGCAGTATTGAACCACCGCCAGCGTATAGACACATGCAGATCAATTCACTCACCAAAATAATCCCAATGATAGGCATTGCTTGCGATATTAATGATAACTCGGCGTTAATAAATGCAGGTAGAAATGAAGCGCTAAACGCCCAACCTTTCGGGTTCGATACCGCTGTGACTAATCCGCGAAAAAATAAACCTGCGGGTGTTATATCACCAGTTTCTCCTCCAAGTGTTGCTTTTTGAGCGCTTGTACGCCAGCCTTGAATCGCAAGAAATAGCAGATAAGATGCACCACCCCACTTCAACAGATCAAAAATGGCTGGACTGGATTGCATAATAGCACCGACACCGGCAACAGCGACAACCGCAATCAGAGCAACGCCAAGTAACTCACCCATCATCATGTAGAGAGTGCGGTAAAAGCCAACTTGAATGCCCAATGTCAAAGCCAAGGACATACATAAACCTGGTGATATCGAGATCAGAAACACGGTTGAAGCAAAAAATATCAATTCCGTTGGGAATGTCATAGCGTCAGTTTTGACCTAGTGGTTTTTGATAAAGGATTGAATGGTTTTTTCAATGTCTTTCAATACTGAGCTCTGAGGTTGCATAGCATCCACTTTAACCATAGTGTCATCATTAGCAATCAGCGCCAAATAGCGCTCTCGGGTACGATGAAAGAAGTCTATCCCGGCTTGTTCAATTCGGTCTAATTCGCCACGGCCTCTCGCACGCTCCAAACCCGTTTCTGGCTCAACGTCAAGATAGAGTGTCAAATCTGGCTTAAAATCACCCAGAGTGATTGTTTTTAACGATGCCATCGTTTCTACCGAAATTTGACGACCTCCGCCTTGGTACGCTTGTGACGACAGATCATGGCGATCACCGACCACCCATTTACCCGCCTCAAGCGCTGGCTTTATAACGTTTGCGACAACTTGAGCACGTGCAGCATACATCAACAGTAACTCAGCTTGCTCTGTCACCGTCTCGTCTTTCCACTCTTGTTTCACACACGCTCGAATCGCTTCAGCCATTTTGGTACCACCTGGCTCGCGCGTATTCACCACGGCTAGGTTAGCTTTTTCCAATGTTTGATTAATTAACTTGATAGCTGAACTTTTGCCAGCACCTTCAAGGCCTTCAATTACGATAAACTTTCCTTGCATTGAATGCAGTTCCTCAGGGTTTTCTTATCTGGTAGCGATATACCGCTTCATTATGTTGTTTTAAGGTAGTGGAGAAATAGTGACTACCATCTCCTTTTGCCACAAAATAGTATTCATTACTTTTAATAGGGTGCAATGCAGCATCGATGGCCGCTTTACTTGCCATTGCAATCGGCGTTGGTGGCAACCCTTTAATAACGTATGTATTGTACGCCGTTTTTTCACGAAGATCCTTCCGGCGAATATTACCATCAAAGCGCTCGCCCATCCCGTAAATGACCGTCGGATCCGTTTGTAACCTCATCCCTATGCGAAGACGATTGACAAATACTGCCGCTATGCGCGGACGCTCTTCAGCAACCCCGGTTTCTTTCTCAATAATGGACGCCATAATCAAGGCTTCATAAGGACTCGAATAAGGCAGATTTTCTTGCCTATCTTGCCATGCTGACATTAGGTAACTGTCAAGGGCGCTGGCAGCTTGGTTAAGAACAGTTTGAATTGAAGTTCCTCGCGAAACGCTATAAGTATCGGGCAACAAGCGCCCTTCCATGGAATTCGGGCTCCATTGCTTTGAGGATACCCACTGTTCAATATTCAAATTACGATGGTCTAACACGGGATTATTATGCAATTGTTCCAACCACTGCTTTGCCGTTAAACCTTCAACCAACGGGATGGTATACATCACAGGTCGTCCACTGTTAATACGATGTAATGCCGCAAATAGAGAGATACCAGCCTCAAGTTCATACTCTCCCTTTTTGACTCGGCTTAGTGCGGGGAATCGTTTGAATAAGAGTTTATCAAGGAAACTATATTGGTATTGTGTGCTCTTACTTAGAATTTTTAGTACATGATGCCCAGTCTGACCAGACTCTACGGTAACAACAACTGTCTCCTTGCTTATCGCTGAGAACCAGCGTTGCTGAATCAACGATGCCACCGCCATTAACACATAACAAAGTAATACAAGAGCAGCAGTAAACGTTGCTATGTGTTGTTTATTAAGCTTCATCAAGTGCAACCTCAAATTTTTCTAGATCACTATTTCTTAATCGAACACCATCAACAGACGTCACATGAACAATGCCCATAATACTATTGCACATGATCACAGTATCAGCCGATTTTACACTATCAACCTTGACCGAGACTCGATGAACCCTGTGTCCCTGTGACTGCAACTTCCTAATTAACTGACAACGAGCAATCCCTTTGATCCCACAAAATGACAGATCTGGTGTAAAAAATTCTCCATTTTTCGTCCAGAAGAGATTTCCATTTGAGGTTTCTACCACCTTCTGCTCTGTGTCCAGCACCACTGCATCTTGCCATTGGTGCTTTTCAATATCTTGTTTGACTAGGACTTGCTCCAAACGATTAAGGTGTTTGAATCCCGCCAGTAAGGGTTGGCGAGCTAAATTAACATGGCTGAGGCCAAGTGAAACGCCAGCGGCGCGCCATGCGGGATCAAGATAATGAGTTGGAATTTGATGGGTGGTTACCCACCAGTGAGGTTGGCTTTCTTTACTAGGTGAATACCCTCTACCACCGGAGCCACGGGTAATGATCAATTTAACAATTCCGTGTTGACAGGCTTTTGCTGCCATATCAATTGACGACTTGATTTCAGCAATATTATCCACATCAATGGCGAGACTATCGAGTCCCCACCGCAGGCGTTGCAAGTGAAGTTCCCAGGCTTTCGCTTGCCCATCTTCTACAAGTATGGTTGTGAAGCAACCATCTCCGTATTGTAATCCCCTATCCGATAGCGGTACGTTATTGATCATACGTTTATTTTTAGCCATAAAAAAACCCGATTACTTGCGCCACTATAGCAAATAACCGGGCTCATCAATAGCACTGATGCTTACACTTTTTTAAACAATAGCGAACCGTTCGTGCCACCAAAACCAAATGAATTACACAGTGCGAAATCTGTTGTCATTTGGCTAGCGCCATTTGCAACAAAATCTAAATCACACCCTTCAGAAGGTTCATCTAAATTAATCGTTGGAGGTGCAACTTGATCGCGCAAAGCCAAAACAGTGAACACCGCCTCAATTGAACCGGCAGCACCTAATAAATGCCCAGTCATTGATTTAGTTGAACTCATTTTCACTTGACTTGCCGCATCACCAAAGATTGATTTTACTGCACTCACTTCAGCAATATCGCCGGCAGGAGTCGAGGTTCCATGCGCATTGATATAACCTACGTCAGAAGGAGCGACGCCTGCATCATCCAATGCGTTTTGCATTGCTGCTGCTGCACCTTCGCCATTTTCTGGTGGAGATGTCATGTGATACGCGTCGCCACTCATGCCGAAACCAACGAGCTCCCCGTATATCTTGGCGCCACGAGCAACGGCGTGTTCGTACTCTTCAAGTACCATAACAGCAGCACCTTCACCCATAACAAACCCATCGCGATTTTTATCCCACGGGCGGCTTGCGCCTTGAGGATCGTCATTACGAGTCGACAATGCTCGGGCTGCGTTAAAGCCTGCGATACCCAAAGGGGTAATAGTTGCTTCAGCACCGCCAGCAACCATAGCATCAGCATCGCCATAAGCAATGGTACGCGCGGCTACACCCAGATTATGAACACCAGTGGTACATGCCGTTACAACGTTTAAGTTCGGCCCCTTCATTCCTTCCATGATAGAAAGAAAACCTGAAATCATATTAGTGATGGTTGAAGGAACAAAGAAAGGAGATACTTTTCTTGGACCAGATGCGGTAAGTTTCTCGTGGTTTTGTTCAATTAAGCCCAAGCCACCAATACCTGAACCAATAGACACACCAACTCGACGAGCATTTGCTTCATTGATGTCTAATCCAGAGTCCTGAATCGCTTGCTTACCAGCAGCAATACCAAACTGAATGAAACGATCCATTTTCTTTGTTTCTTTCTTCGGTAAATATTGCTCAACTTCAAAGTTCTTTACTTCACCTGCAAACTGGGTCGCGTAACCTTCGGTATCAAAAGCGGTGATTTTATCAATACCGCTTTGCCCGTCTAACACTGCGCGCCAAGTTGACTCGGTATCGTTACCAACAGGGGAAATAACCCCCATTCCAGTTACCACAACACGACGTTTTGACATTTCCATGCCTCCAAAAAAATTCAAATTCCAGACACAAAAAAAGGCGACTATTGCATAGCCGCCTTTTTTCTAAATACTATTAAGCGTCTTGGTTTGCATTGATGTAATCAATTGCAGACTTAACAGTAGTGATCTTCTCAGCTTCTTCATCTGGGATCTCAGTGTCAAACTCTTCTTCAAGAGCCATAACTAGTTCTACTGTGTCAAGAGAGTCAGCACCTAGATCATCAACAAAAGAAGCTTCTTCTTTTACTTCAGATTCTTGAATGCCTAGTTGCTCTACGATAATTTTTTTAACGCGCTCTTCGATAGTGCTCATTATATTTTCCTTTATTAACGCTATTAATTTTAAGCTTGCGGTAGTTTAACACTAAGTAGTCACCATGCAACCCATGACGCTATTTTTTTTTCTGGTCAAACCACGCTATTTTCATTGTTTTTAAATGGGCTGTTAGCCCATGTACATACCACCATTCACGTGAATGGTTTCACCTGTAATATAAGCTGCCGCATCAGATGCTAAAAATCCTACTGTTGCTGCAATTTCTTTTGGATCACCTAGACGGTTTGCAGGAATATTCGCAAAAATAGCTTCCTTCTGTTCGTCTGTCAGTACCTTGGTCATATCAGTATCGATAAAACCAGGTGCCACAACGTTAACAGTGATGTTACGCGACGCAACTTCCTGTGCCATTGATTTACTGAAACCAATAACACCAGCTTTTGCTGCAGCATAGTTTGCTTGACCACCGTTACCGGTAGAACCAACCACTGAACCGATATTCACGATACGACCATGCTTCTTCTTCATCATACCGCGTAAGACAGCTTTTGACATTTTGAACACTGAAGCCAGATTGGTTGTCATGATGTCATTCCAATCGGAATCTTTCATTCTCATGAGTAGTCCATCACGCGTAATACCCGCGTTATTGACCAACACTTGGATGTCACCAAATTCAGCCTTGATGTCTGCGAGTACGGTTTCAATCGAGGCATCGTCTGATACATTCAGTACCATACCTTTACCATTATCACCCAAGTATTCACTGATGGCGTTTGCGCCATTCTCCGATGTTGCTGTACCAATCACAGTTGCGCCCTGAGACACCAATTGCAATGCAACTGCTTTACCGATACCACGGCTTGCTCCCGTCACTAATGCAATTTTTCCATTAAGCTCTAACATAAATTCCTCTTTCTTATAATGCTTCAACCGATGCGACAGTATTCACTGAGACCGCTGAAACCGATTTATCAATGCGTTTAATAAGTCCGGCAAGCACCTTACCAGCACCCACCTCTGCAACGCTTTCAACCCCTTGTTCTGCCATAAATTGAACTGTCTCAGTCCAGCGAACAGGACTGTATAACTGACGAACTAAGGCTTGCTTTATGGCCGCAGCATCTGTTTCTTGCGCAACGTCCACGTTGTTGATTACTGGAATCGACGGACTATTGATTTCAATTGATTCTAGTAACTCTGCTAATTTGTCAGCGGCGGGCTTCATCAACGCGCAATGAGATGGCACGCTAACCGGTAACGGTAGGGCGCGCTTTGCACCTGCTGATTTACACAATTCACCAGCTCGTGCAACAGCATCTTTAGCGCCAGCAATAACCACCTGACCAGGAGAGTTGAAATTGACCGCCTCTACAACGTCACCTTGAGCGGCTTCTGCGCACGAGGCTACTACTGTTGGGTCATCTAGTCCGATAATCGCCATCATAGCGCCAGTACCAGCAGGAACGGCTTGTTGCATGAACTGCCCGCGCTGCTCAACGAGCTTGATAGCATCTTTAAATCCAATCACACCAGCACACACCAAAGCGGAATATTCACCCAAGCTGTGACCCGCGAGGTAATCTGGTTTAGTCTTTTCTAGTTTTTCGAGTACTCGCCATACCGCGACACTCGCGGCAAGCAGTGCTGGCTGTGTTCTGTGTGTTTCATTCAAATCTTCTGCAGGGCCATTTTGTACCAGAGCCCATAGGTCATAACCCAAGGCTTCAGACGCCTCAGCAAAGCAAGCTTCCACTTCAGGATGCGCCTCAGCAAGATCAGCTAGCATGCCAACCGTTTGAGATCCCTGACCAGGAAAAACAAATGCAGTTTTACTCATAAATCCTCTTTCTATTGTTTATGATTGAATAAGCTTTCTATCAAAAGTGTTTAATGGTGAAATCCAGAGAATGGTTGTGCGCAAACGATTATTGGCGCAGAGACAATACCCCTTCAACTCGGTGACCGATTTTTTGCGGAACCTGACGAGACACTTCTTCAATGGCTTCATCGATTGCATAACTAAACGCTTCCGCACTCGCATTACCGTGACTTTTGACAACGATGCCGTTCAATCCTATCAAACTTGCGCCGTTGTACTGGTCGGGGTTCACGCTTTTGTAAAGGCTTTTAAGTAAGGGTAACGCGATTTTTGCTAATATCCGATACAGTACGTTCTTATTGGATAACCGTTTGACTTCTTCAATGATTAATTTTCCAAGTCCCTCACAGGCTTTTAATGCAACGTTACCAACAAACCCGTCGGTTACCACCACGTCTGCTTTGTCGGTAAAAATGTCATTACCCTCTACAAAACCGATGTAGTTAATATCGTCACATTCGCTTAATAATTGTGCGGTTTGTTTGACTTGGTCGTTACCCTTAATTTGTTCTTCACCAACATTTAAAAGAGCAACCCTTGGTTGAGTAAGTCCCTCTACTTCTTCAGCCATTACAGAGCCCATGAGGGCGTATTGATACAGAATCTCGGAGTCACAATTTACGTTAGCACCAAGGTCCAGTAGGAACACACGGTTGTTATTGACGCTAGGCAAACGAGAAATCAATGCCGGGCGATCGATTCCTGGGAGCGTCTTCAAAACATAAAATGCGATGGTCATCAGTGCGCCAGTGTTGCCAGCACTTACACAGGCTTGAGCTTCGCCCGAGTGAACGAGATTGATAGCCGCTCGCATGGAAGAGTTGGGCTTATTTCGTAGGGCGTATAATGGACGTTCATGCATTTCAACAACCTCAGGTGCGTCATGGATGCTTAGCCGAGGATCGTCTATACAGTCGTGTTGTTCAAGGTATGCGGAAATAAGGTCAGATTGACCGCAAAGGATAAGGTGAAGTTTGGGGTAATTAAAATGCGCAGTGAGTGCTGCTGCTAATGTTACATGGGGGCCGTTATCGCCCCCCAT
>CAXRGH010000159.1:0-5710 GCA_964230195.1 Alteromonadaceae bacterium | reverse complement strand
CTTGTGTTTTTTCTAGCATGGGGAGCCCGAGCTGCGCGAGCTGACGATTTCCTGATTGCGCTGTGCTGACACTTTGAACACTTTTGATGATAACCACAGTGGTTGATATGACAATCACTAATATTGCCATTATGTTGATTTGCTTGCGTTTTGTGAGAAGAAAAAGTTTATTCATGTTGTCGAACCGTTGTTTATTCGTGTTTTGGGATGTGAATAAAAACACCATCACGTCCGATAAGACCGAGGAATACAACATTTTATTTTTGTTACTGGAAAATTTAGTGACATGATGTTTGTTTCAAGAACCCGACTCGTTGGTATCATCCACAGCTTTCATTGTTTTGAGTCATCATCAGGATATTTTCATGACGTTTTTGAACCTATGCAGAGTAGCGGTAGCACTCTTTTGTACCATTGCTTACAGCCAAGCTGGCGCCCAACAATCAATTCATGTAGCCGATGATGCGAAGCCCGGCGACCATTTTGGCTACAGCGTTACTATTGATGGTTCATTGATGTTGATTGGAGCGGACAAGGTTGACCTTGAGGATAAAGTTGATATTGGCGCAGCGTATGTCTATGCACTTAACAATAAAGGATGGCAGCAACAAGATAAGCTAACAGCAGAGGGGGGGGGAGGCTGGCGACACATTCGGTGGAACTGTTGCCCTAAATAATGGCTTTGCCTTCGTTGGCGCTGATTTAAATGACCAGCTAGTGAAAACATTGCAATTGGGTCTGCCAGACGAGATGATATTGAAAATCTTGATGTTGATGCTGGCTCTGCTTACGCGTTTGTAAGAAATCCGAGAGAGTGATCTCAGCAGAAAAAACTTATTTCACCGAATGGTAGCGCTGATGATCGTTTTGGCTTTAATTTTGGAAATTTCCAACTACTTAAATACCGTGGAAGCCAGCCGTCAATTACTCTGATTTGAAGGTTATGAACTTTTAATTGCTGGTGGGGTTGAATCACTATAACAAGAAAAGTGTCCAACGTTTCCGTTGAGCGTGAAACAGCGCTGAAAAAGCTCCTTTTTGCCCGCTCAAAATGATGAAGGCCCCCGCCAAATTTAAACTCTATAACTAAAGTACAATTGCTCGTTTTATAACTTTCTATTAGTTTTTACAACGTGGGATATATCTGATCTTCGTCATTATTTTCTGCTGATTGCTGATTTTTTACACCAACATTGTGTAGCAGTGATATTGTTTATTTCGACAATAAGATGCGTTGATAAGCTCATCGGGAAATTTCTTTGAGAATAAAATATTCCTCGGTTGATTCGTTTGAGACTGGTGCAGACCGTCGAGACTAAAGCATATTCAAATACGTCGTCACAATACGATTTAAAAAAATGAGTCTGGAGGCTCATGAGGTAGCCTGAATGTTGATGCGGATACAGGATCCACGTTTCTATTCCCTGAGTAATTTTCAATGTCGGATTGTGAGAATGAGGCTCGCTATTCTGCTTTTATGGTTTGGCTTGTTTTCAATGTCTGTTCAGAGTGAAGTCAATCCTAATATCCAATATCGATTCACCAATATGAGCATCAAAGATGGCTTACCAGACAGTCGCATTGTTGAGATTTATCAACAAAACAATGGACTGGTTTGGTTTGCCACACCCACGGGAGCGGCTAGTTTTGACGGTGTTCGTTTTACGACGTACAGCACGCGATCTACTCCCGCTATAATAGGCAATAAGGTTACGAATTTTAGTGAGGACGAACGAGGTGATATATGGATATCAACGACTGAGGGCGTTACGCGTCTGCGTAGCGGTATAGAATCTCAACATTACTCAATGGCGAACAAGCAAGCGTATTGGTCTAGTCAGGTGTTTCATGATTCATTGGGAAGTGTTTGGAGTGCAAATAACGAAGGTTTAGCTAAGCTAAATGGAAATAATGAATTTGAATATGTAGCGTTTCACGAGGGCGAACAACGCGCCTACGTCACCAGTATTGTCGAATATCAACAACACTTATATATCTCAACTACTGAGGGTATTTTCAAACTTGCACATCAACAAGAGAACGCAAAACCCGAGCACATCATAAAACCCAGCGTAGAGTACGGTTCGTTTAAAAACCAAGAGGGCGATGGCATTCTAGCTGGCATGTTTACCAACCAAAAAGGAGATGTTTGGTACGCACGGTATTTCGCGAGCGGTCTATATCATTTCGATATTAAAAGTGAAACGCTAACCTCTGTCTCTGTTCCAGGCTTTGAGGAGAGTCGATTCAGTAACATCACAATTCAAAATGATGCCTTGTTACTCTCCAGTTTTACCAAAGGTTTGGTCAGTTATTCTCTCACCACGCAAGAAGCCTTCAATATACAACATGACCCCCAAAAATTAGACAGTATATTATCGAATGAGGTATACGACGTCTTGGTAGGTGACTCTGGTATTCTGTGGTGCGGCACATCAAAGGGATTATCTTACTATTCATTCCTAAAACAGGGGAGTCATATAAACCTCGATGATTCAGTACTACCTGCAGAAGCCAAAATATTTCAAACGGCCCCCTTACAAGATGGAGATGTATTAATCACCTCCGAAGAAGGAGTTGCGCTGTTTAATCACAAATCTAAAACCATGAGCAAGTCTGATGTTGAGGGCCTGACAGGTGTCCGTATCTATTCGGCGTGGCTTTCGCCGGACAATTCAAGTTATTGGTTTGCGCATGATGGTGGTATTTCTTATCACGATGTTCTCAACAAAGAAACAACGAGTTTTGGTGAGGATTTCAATGATCAGTTTCAATTACCAGGCCAAATGTTTTATACGATTTGGGGGTTAAACGAAAACGAAGCTCTGGTATCAAGTCAATTTGGTGAGCCTATTTTTAGATTTCATAAACAGAAAGGGGTAACGGCCAAATATCTTGCCGATGACGATAATTTATATACTGAGACAAAGGCTTTCAGTTACGCCTCTGTCTTCAGTCAAGGGCAGTTATGGCTTGCTTCCACAGTAGGCCTAATCAATGTGAATGCAGCATCGGGGGAATACCAAATTTTGTTTCCAAGTGAAGCAGAACAAGGGACTGAATTTGTTGATGTCGACGTTGATCTAAATGGCACCATTTGGGCTGCCTCAACGGATTTTGGATTGTTTAGTGCCGTTCCTGCGGCCGACGGCACAGGTTATCAGTTGGTCGCAGTATCCGGATTACAAGATAAACAGATTACGAACGTGGTCCCCGATAATGATGTGTTATGGTTGAGTACTATCACTGAAATTTTGAAGTACGACATTGAGACAAAATCACTAACGGAATTTCCTAATTTACTCAGTGACTGGGAAGTCCGATTTATTCCCAATTCTATGTCAATTGGTGGTGGTCATCTGACAATAGGATCCTCAACCGGTTTGATATCAATCAATACTCAGGTTGTCAGTGAAAACACCTATCAGCCAAATACAATATTCACCGGTCTTAAAAGTGGCAATGCTAGCCTTAATCATCTGATAAATAATTCTTCCGTTGTACTTCCTTACGAATTAAATAACCTAGAATTTTCATTCGCGTCATTGGACTATCACGGCAGTGACCGTCTTCGATATCAATATCGTCTAATTGGCTTCGACAAGCGTTGGTTTGAAACAATCCATAATCGCGTTACTTTCACAAACTTGTTGTGGGGTGATTACATTTTTGAAGTGCAAGGAAGTAATAGTGATGGCGTTTGGAGTGGCGAGCCTATTCAATTTGAATTTACCATTCGGCCAGCATGGTGGTTGTATGTGATTATTGGCTTGGTGGTGATTGTAGTGTGTTTCTTGGTGGTGTTCATTTATTCGCGTCACAAACGGCTGAAGCAACTCCACGAAGCAGCGATGAGAGATTCTTTAACTGGAATTGGTAATAGAGCGCAATTCAATGAAACACTTGAAGAATATGTTGCGCTTGACAAACCATTCGCGTTAATACTCTTTGACATCCATGACTTGAAAAATATCAATGACATAAAAGGTTATTGGTTTGGTGACGCTTTAATTAAAGCGGTGGCGGATCGACTTATCAGTTGCCTTTCAAAAACGGACGAATGTGCGCGGATTGGTGGTGGTGAATTTGCAGTGCTCACGCGGGGCAGTACTAAACAACAAGCCCTAAAGCGTTACGCCCGTAACTTTTTGGATACGCTCATTGCTGGTTACAAGATTGAACAAGAAACAATCATATGTTCATTTAGTATGGGTATTAATCAGTACCCTCATGGAGGAACCACTGCGGTTCAATTACATAGAAACTGCGATTTAGCATTTTTTAAGTCAAAACAACAAGAGCCGAATTCCCCTGTGTTCTTCAATCGGGAGTTAGAAAAGGACTTACGTTATCTATTAGGGATAAATCAAGATCTGAACTCTGTGATAGAGAATCAACAGCTCTATGTGGTTTACCAGCCTAAATGGCGTCTTGATACATTGCAATTCAATGGGGCTGAAGCTCTCGTACGTTGGGAACATCCGGTCCATGGTCATATTTCTCCGGCAGTGTTTATTGAACAAGCGGAAGCTAACGGTACCATAGTTAATATTGGTGATTGGATTTTAGACACTGTATGTCAACATATTGTTGAGTGGCGTAATCAAGAACGCAAGTTTGGACGCGTAGCGGTCAATATATCACCTATTCAAGTACAACAAGCCGATTTTGTTCATCGAACATTGTCCATTATTGATAAATATGATCTGCCGTACAGTGTTTTTGAGTTTGAAATAACTGAAAATGTCATACTTGGGAACAGGCAAGGCGTTGTTGATGTGTTAACGACACTCCAACAAAAAGGGATTTCCATCGCATTAGATGACTTTGGTACGGGTTATTCGTCTCTCAGCTATCTCACTCGTTTACCACTCAACACTTTGAAGATTGATAAGGCGTTGATTGACGATATTACTACCCATCCACAACAGCGAGCCTTGTTCGCAAGTATTGCTCGGTTGGCGTATGAATTGAATCTATCGGTCGTTGTGGAGGGGATTGAAACTCAAGCCCAACTGGACATTATCAGTACCTATCCATGTTCCTTTGGACAAGGATATTTGTTGTCCAAACCGCTAAGCAAGGAAGACTTTCAGTCAGTGCTGCCCTGAATGAATATCGCGTGCTATTCCGATTCAACTTGACTCGCTTTTTATCTCATTTCTGATGAGCGTAAGGTTCCTTTTAGTCTCGGATTAAAGCACCTTTTTTTCTGCTTAGGATACTGATTTCCGTTAATAGTTTTAGCGGAAAAAGAAGGAAGAAACTGAGGCGAAGAAATACAATACAATTTCAAAGAGCACGAAAGCGGAAACTTAAAAGAGGTATTTCCGCATTCATGGCGTTTGAGGAACACCAGCAGGGCTGTTGATATTTGATAGCTAATGTTCGTTGATTATATCCATGAACCCCACCTAAGATGGTAATTTAAGCTTCGCTTAGCCCAGACGCATTAGGGGTCAAAATTGGTATTCAACCGATGCAAAAGGTAAATGCGTTTTCCGTGAGTCGTTATACCATGAAGAAGCCTTGTCGTGTTGAGAAAAGACCCCAAGGTTTAAAGCAAAATTATCTGTTACATTGTACTGAATTTCTGCTTTGTATGCATGGCGACTTTTCATAATTCTTGCCATCAATGTCGAGTAGGAGACATTGGCAATAACCGGTCCTAAAGCTGCTCTTATTCCTATCTCGTTGGTAAAATCACTAT
>CAXRGH010000158.1:0-11334 GCA_964230195.1 Alteromonadaceae bacterium | reverse complement strand
CGGCAATTTCCTTATGCATTGCAATATCAGAAGCGTGCAAAAAAGCGGCTCTTTCAAGGCCAATGTCAACAAAGGCAGCCTGCATTCCGGGTAACACTCGACTCACTTTGCCTCGATAAATGTTACCAACGAGGCCTTTTTTAGTATGACGTTCAACGTGGATCTCTTGTAACAACCCATTTTCGATTAGGGCAACGCGCGATTCCGAAGGCGTGACATTAATGAGTAACTCACCGCTCATGAATAGTTATCCCTGCTTGTTTCAGCATGTTAAGAGTTTCGTACAAAGGCAAGCCGACAACAGCGCTATAACTGCCTCGAATTTGCTTAACGAATTGCGCAGCTAAACCTTGGATAGCATAACCGCCTGCTTTGTCTTGTGGTTCGCCTGAATCCCAATACCACTGCATATCTTGCTCGGTGATAACACCAAACTCTACTTCTGTGGTGACCACTTCCGTTAGTACCCCGTTTGATGTGCATACCGCAATCGCTGTATGAATTAAGTGTATATCACCCGACATCATTTGCAGCGTTCGCTTGAAGTCTTCAATGTCGGTTGGCTTAATAAGAACTTGACCGTTCATTTCGCCGATGGTGTCAGAGCCAAGGACAACAAGATTTTGGTTTGACTCTAGAGACCGTGCTTGGTTCCAAACGGTTTCGGCTTTTATTTTTGCCATCCGCATCACGTAGGTCAGCGGCGCCTCGTTAGGAAGCGGTGTTTCGTCGACGTCTGCAGGTTGTTGTGTAAAAGTCACACCAACTTGGCTTAATAGCTCAACTCGGCGAGGTGATTGGGAAGCAAGGATAAGTTGAACAGACATCATCCACCCTAACGTTGTTTAGGAAACTCGGAACTGCCTTCTCACTTTTCTGAGTAAAAGGAATATCCAAGGCCAGAAAATCATGCTTGTTGCCACAGGCCACAAGAACTCAAAATTAAAATTTAGATCGGTTAATAGACGCAATAGCCAAAACACAATCAAATGGTAGAACGCAGCAAGCAACGCAATGATCACGGCCTGTTGCCACACAGAATAATTCCTTAACCTCAAATAATTGGCCGCCAGAATATAGGTGACAACGGTTAACGCTAAACTATGGACACCTAAAGTTGTCCCTAGCAACACATCCAGAATAATGCCATTTAAAAACGCAACACCAACATTCACGCGATTGGGTAAAGCTAATGTCCAATAAGCGATAACAAGGTATACCCAATCAGGGCGAAATGGATCAACCGCTGGCGGCATCGGCATAATTTGCAACATTAACGCCAAAACGATACTGATCCCTATAATGAAGTTTTTTAATTGCATTCGGATTTATTGCTCCTGAATTGGGTTTTCAGGGACTTGAACACGCCCTTCAGCATCGCTAACTGGCATGACGGGATCCGTAGGCGCATTGCTTGGCCACAATAGTAACAAATACTTCAGTCTATCAAGGCGGGCAGAAGGCATTGCTTTAATGATGGTAAAAGGACGAGATTCATCGCGAACCACCGAGGTAACTTGTGCGACAGGATAGCCTTCTGGAAATACTTTACCTAAACCCGATGAGATGAGCGTATCGCCCACTCGAATATCGGTGCTATGCGCAACATGGTCAATAACGAGCTCATCTAAGTCACCTGAACCAGAGGCAATAATTCTCACGCCATTACGACCTAATCGCGTTGGCGTAGCGTGGGTGATGTCTGAAATAAGCAAAATACGACTGTTTGTCGTTGCGACTTGAAGCACCTGTCCAACAACGCCGTGCTCATCAAGCACTGCTTGCCCTTGATACACGCCGTGAATAGCGCCTTTATCGATAACGATTTGCTGACTGTAGGGGTTATTATCAACCGCCATCAACTCCGCAACCATTTTTCGGGCTTCTTTTCTGACGGGGGAACCAAGCAATGTGCGCAAACGATCATTTTCACGTTTTAAAAATTGGAAGCGCAAGTTCTCTTCACTCATCACCGTAGCTTGGTGCGTTAAACGAGCGTTTTCTTCCAATAACTGTCGCTTAGAAGTCAACTCTCGCGACAGCCAGCTTAGTGCGTCTCCTGGGATATTCGCGACATACTGCAATGGGGCAACAAGAGAGTTTAGGTATACACGAGCGGCGCTGAAACTATCCAGTCGATGATCCATAAGCATCAACGTCAAAGACAATACGATGCCCATGACGAGTCTGCTGTTTAAGGACGGACCTCGACTGAATATATTGTCCATATATAACGTGTTCTAACTATTTGTAATGACACAACTTGTTTGGACGACAGGATGTTTAAATGCAACCCCTATTCGTAGCTAAACAAGTCTCCGCCATGCATATCGATCATATCGAAGGCTTTACCACCGCCACGCGCGACACAGGTTAACGGGTCATCAGCAATAACCACAGGAATGCCCGTTTCTTCCATCAACAAACGATCTAGGTCTTTAAGCAAAGCCCCACCGCCAGTTAAAACCATTCCGCGTTCAGAGATATCAGACGCCAACTCTGGTGGAGACTGTTCCAAAGCAACCATAACGGCGGAAACAATACCAGTTAAAGGCTCTTGTAACGCTTCAAGAATTTCGTTGCTGTTCAAAGTAAACCCACGAGGCACACCTTCTGCTAGGTTACGACCTCGTACTTCAATTTCTTTTACTTCTTCGCCAGGATAAGCAGCACCAATTTCATGTTTAATGCGCTCGGCTGTTGCTTCACCAATCAAGCTACCAAAGTTACGACGAATGTAATTAATGATCGCTTCATCGAACTTATCACCACCAATACGTACTGATGAAGAGTAAACCACACCGTTCAATGAAATGATGGCAACTTCGGTTGTACCACCACCGATATCAACAACCAGTGAACCTGTTGCTTCTGATACGGGTAGGCCAGCACCAATAGCTGCCGCCATTGGTTCGTCAATAAGGAAAACTTCACGCGCACCAGCACCTAATGCTGATTCACGGATTGCGCGGCGCTCTACTTGTGTTGATCCACAAGGAACACAAACCAAAACACGAGGACTTGGGCGAAGCACATTGTTGTCGTGTACTTGCTTAATGAAGTGCTGCAACATTTTTTCGGTGACGTAAAAGTCGGCGATTACGCCATCTTTCATTGGACGAATTGCTTTAATATTGCCCGGTGTACGACCTAACATTCGCTTGGCTTCTGCGCCCACAGCCGCCACACTTTTTGGTCCCCCTGCTCGTTCTTGACGAATAGCAACTACAGAAGGCTCATTTAATACGATACCCTGGTCCTTAACATAAATAAGGGTGTTTGCGGTGCCGAGGTCAATGGAGAGGTCATTGGAAAACATTCCTCGAAGCTTCTTTAACATGGAATGGCCGCTTCCTATTTCTTATGGTTATGTGAAAATTCGCTAACTTTACCACGCCCCTGATAATCAGCAAGCAGTACGGCAAAGAATAAAAATCCCGGTCAGAAACCGGGATTCAATATTATTGTTCTCTTAGAACCCTGAACCCGACGTAATTGGATCGGAATGTCGGATCAAGTTCCATTCTTGTTGATGCTCTGGCTAGGCGGGGTGCAAAGTTCCATGCACCGCCACGCACAACTGCGCCACTTTGAGAACGAACACTGACGGTCCATTCCCAAACGTTACCTACCGTATCGAATAAGCCAAAATCATTACGCTCGAACGAGCTCACTTGTGCCGCGCTTTCGTTCGACCACTGGCTGCCGCACCAACCGCAGTTTGCGTTGTCTGTGCCAATGCCATCGCCCCACCAGTAATCTGTTTCTGCACCAGCTCGTGCTGAGTATTCCCACTCATGCTCAGCCGGTAAACGGTAAGACTGCTCACTCGATGCGCTTAACCAATCAACATAAGCTTGTGCATCTTTTAAGCTAACGCATACAACAGGGTGCTGTTTAGTTTGGTTGTATCCAGGCGAACGCCAATTAAGGTTTTCTTGCCAAACCGGGCGACCACCTTCGTAGTAAGCGCAGCCTTTGCCTTGCTCCGCTTCGGTGACATAACTTGTTGCAGAAACAAAGTCCTGAAACTGCTCTACCGTGATTTCGGTTTCGCTAACACCAAATGAGTCTGAAATTTCTTTGCTCTCAACGGGACGTTCATTTTCAAGCCCGTGACCCGCGATATCTCCCATTCGGAAGCTACCCGCTGGCACAACAACCAAATCAGGCCCGTTGATGTCACCCGCTAAAATATCCTGAATACGCTCACCCTTGTTAAAGGAGTACTGAGAGCGCTCTAAGTCAACTTTTAACGTACGGCTGTCTTCTAAATTTACAACCTGCTTGAATGATTCATAGCCACGCTTGACTACTTCGATTTCGTGTTCACCAGACGGCAACATAATTTGTAAGCGGGTAGAACCATAGCTCACGCCATCAATGAATACTTCGTCATCATAAACGTTTGAGCGCACCGTTAACTCGTACATCACTGATTCATCAGTTTGCACACCGCCTTCAGTAGGAGAAGTGGGCAACTCAACCTGTTTCACGTTAGCACTTTCTTTGTCGAGCGCGCAGTAGCGGTCATCTAACCCAAGTAACTGACAGCCCACATTACGCTGTAAATTGCCTTTTACTTCAACCGCCATGGAAACAGAATAATTACCTAAGCCACTGAAGTTATTGTTTGTGACTTCACTACGAATAATTTGGACATGCGCATCGGAATAGGGACGACGCTTCAGGGCTTCTTTGGATTCACTCAGCCCTTCATAAAGCGTATCGAGATAACGCTTAGAGGCTTTTTGTTTGGCAAGTGATTTGCCACGGTCCATACACTTACCAAGGGTTTCTTCTCGGTCACAAGCAATATTGTGATCAACCGATACAACGTCTTGGCGATTAAATTCTTCGAATAAGCGATCTAATCGAGCACCATTTAGCTGCTCTCTTAAACCCTCAAGTTTATTTAGTAAACTGTGCTTGGAAAGGCGACGCTGCTCAACTTCTTGTAACTGAGACTGCCAATCGTTGTATTGAGTGGTAATGGAGTCTTTGACTTCTTTGTGGGCTTTAACTGCAGATAGATAAGTTTGTCGAACTTCAGTAATGTCTAAAGTTGGATCTTCTACCATTCGCTCATACTGAAGATTCATTTCATTCAAAGCTGACTGACGTTCTGATTCTGCCGTCACAGCTTTTTCACGTAAAGATTCTAGTTCTTGCTCCAATCGCTTGGCGGTAGCTATTTGAACTTCTAAGTCTTTGTTATAGTTATCAAATTCAGCTTGTCGCTCTTGGATTTGTAGTTTGATCTCTTCTACAGACAGATCCGCTGCAAACACCAAAGATGAAGAGAACGCGACAGTAACTGCCAAGGCTAAATGTGCTATTCGATTCATTATTCCGTTCCAAACATATTGTTTTGCCACCTGCGGCAAATACGGATTTATTTTTATTATGGTGCAGAACATGGCAATTGGCAGGCATGCTCCTGCCGTTCCCACAACAAGGCTCTATGCTATTGACTTGTCGAGTAAAGCGCAAGTTTTAGCTAGACTAAGTGTAATTTTATCCTAATTTTTAATTATCTAAACACTTCTCGCCAATGAATTATGCGATCATTTCCTCTAAATTGACCAAAAGAAGCGGTTGCACTTGGATTTTCAAGGCCTGAGCCATTCCAGTTAAACTGTAAGAAAAGAAGATCTGAGGGGATATCATATTCAATAGGAATTTCTCGAATTGAACCAAACGCCCCTATTTGCATCATGCCAGAAGCGTTTGTTGTTACGCCCTCTTGTAACGTGCCACTACCTGATGTGGAAATCACACTTGATGCATCATTACTCACCAAGTTAACTGCATCAAACTGCATACAAGAGTCATCAGTGTTGACAATCCAATTGGCCCCATCAAAATACTGAACCGCAAATGGAACGTTCATTGCTTCGTTTTCCGGTCCGAAGCCGTTTGCCAAAGCAAACCGGCCTTCTCGCACTTCCACACCCGTTGTTAAAGGACCAATATCAATATTTGCAGGCGCTAGTTCAATGCCAACATTATTTGCATCGGTTAAATCCGCAGCTGGAATACGCAGCGATACATCATAGTCGCTTCCCGAGCTTAACGGTGCTATTGGTGAACTTTGCTTAGTTACATTGAAAGTGTCTGCGCTGCTAATTGTCATTGTGAAGGTTGCGTCATAATCATTCGCTCCCGTCAACGCGACACTTCCAGCCGTACTGCTACCCAACGCAACACCACCTACAGTGTCGACGTATGAACGATTACCAAGTAGCCCTGCACTTGAGAATCCGAAAATACCATTGCCCACACCACTGTCGTAGTACTTCGTTGACGTGCCTGCATTATTATAAGCTTGAAGATCTATCTCAGTACCTGATGCACTAAAGAAGTTTTGACCCACATATTGGAAGTTACCGCAGAAAGCACCGTAGTTATGGGTTGTGTTTTCAACTCTGAAATACGCTGGAATGAACTGCACCTCTCTGTCCGAGGCTGTTGAGATGGACGCAGCTATTGTTTCACCAAAGTAGTTCGCATCCCTGACATCAAACAAAGCGTTACCCGCCTCAGAATAAGCTACAGGCAGCACACCGACGCCATTATTGAAGGCCAGCGTACTGGTTAGATTTTCAAAACTCGATAACCGACGTTTATTCGCAATGGTTCCGTTTGAGGTACCAGCACCATCAGCAAGCGCTGAGAAGTAATCCGAACTGAGTAACCCTGAATAATCGATTCCATTTGGCAACACGGCAGGTAACGAACGCTCCATTGCAACCTGCAATTGACCAGCCTGATAGTTCGGCAGCACCTGCCCTTTTGACATCGCGGTGATCTGCAAGTTGGTATTGGTAGCGGCGATCGCACGAGCGTCTGTTTGCAACCTTAATGTTTCAGGGTACACAACCACTGTTTTTGAGACAGTTGCCGTTCCAACGCGTAGATGAATTGTAATTTGCCCCGCATCATTGTATTGCAAACTACCTAATGTAATACCGTTCTGGGCATCAAAATCAATGCCAGTGTCTACAAAATTCAGCGCACTGCCAGCGTTAGATTTCGAAATTGCAGCACCATCTAATAAAAAGTCTGTGCCACTTTGAGTGCTACAGGTTGCCGGGCTACTGCATTCAATTGCAATTTCCACTGGTGTATTGCTCGGATAATTATTACAAGCGCTGCCTGCCACCACTCTAAATGTACCATCGAAAGGATCAACGGCGAGCTGATTTGGTATTGCTGTATCGCTACCATCAACAAGAAGATTAAGTGTGAGATCTTCAAAGCTCAGCTCACAATTTGCCGTACTGCATGTCACCGGATTAAACGCAGCAGGACTCGCATTTGCTAAAGACAAATTGACTGTTTTCGGCGTGGTTAATCCCCAATCATACGTAGCCATACCATTGGTTAACGCTAAAGAAGAAACGATTGTATTTGCGGTGCCTCCTGACTCAGAATAACGAATGTCAACGCTTGAACCGATATCTGCTAACGCAGAACAGGTCGCATCTGCACACGCTCTCACGGTTAACGTACTCGCCTCACATACGGAACCTGGAGAGCTATACGATAAATCATAGTGATGTACTTCTACTGGACAGTCGGAAACATCGTCTCTATCGGCTTCAACCTGAGCCTCCGACTGAACGTAGTTGTAAATACGTACATTATCAAACTGGCCATCCGCTGAACTATTTAAAATGCTATTATTAGGATGGCTATCACCGATTAATAAATGCGTTAAATTAGCGAATTGTGACGAAGAATAATTCGCCTGTGATGAGAAGTTACCGCTTATTCCATTTCCACGAACATATAGCCCTAAACGACCCGCGTTTAAGTCCCATGTAGCTGCAATAAAGACCCACTGATTAGCAGGCAGAGATTCGTATTCAGAAGAGTAAATATTGTATTCTCTGCCAAGGTTATCATGCATATTGAAGCGAATACGGCCACTGCGTTGAAGTCGCATAAAGAAGCGCGATGAGTTGCCTACTGATGCATCAAGCAAGGTGCGCCCGTCTTCTGTTGTGCCTGAATTCGTATCCCAAGGTCCATTCGACTTATACCAAAAAGAAATGGTGCCTTTCGTACCTACATCATTAGGAATATGAATACCAGTATCAAGTGCATCAGTTTGCGTGTTGTTCACACTATTATCAGGCACATCCAACACACGACATGACTTCACTGGGTTAGGAAATTGAGGCGTCGCATTACCTAGCGGCGAGCCATTGAAATTCCCCATTGTATCAATAATTGTGTTTGCACTTGGCCAACTCGCTTCTTCAAATTGGTAGTAAGCAATTGCTTGAAGATTACATTGAGTACAAGTATACGCAGCCTGATTATAGATATCGGTAACAAACGCGGCCTTAGGTTGCCATGTGCTATATAAACGAACATCGTCGATATCACCATTGAAGAAGTCGCGTAAATTTGCCGTTTCAGATACGTTATCATTGGTCAAGATTGCACTTGCCCCCAGAATAATCGGCTCTGGGTTATTCTCAATTCCCGCGCTTTCATTCACATCTTGGTCGACAAGTTGGTTATCGACATACAACGTCATACCGTCACCGCCCCATGTATAAAATACATGGTGCCATTCACCATCATTTAAGGCAGGAGAGGTCAAATAAACTGTTTGGTCTGTATTGTTTTCACGGAATTGGTGACGAACGTAAACAGTGCGGTTATCACGGCTCCAAATCGTTAGGTGCCCGCCTGCATCATGACCACCGGAGTCTTTCGAAAAGAGGCCCATCTCACCACTTGTTCCTACGTTGCGGTTAAACCAGAACGAAATCCCGCCTTTAGGAATTAAATAGTCACCATTATGGGGAATGTTAATGTGCTCATCATTGCCGAAGAAACTTGCACCTTGGCAAAAACGTGCGTCGAAGTTTATGCTAGCGCCCCCCACTGAACGACCGTGATTATTTAACCCTTCATCACCGGTATCCACTATTTCACCGCCTGTGCCATCAAGGCTACACACATCCATCGTCCAGTGTGACTCAAGTACAGGTGTTGTATCACAGGTTTCAGCGCAACTATAAGGTGACTGGTTATATAATTCATCAACCACCGTTGCCTTAGGCTGATGCGTACTGTAGAAGCGAATATCATCGACATCACCAGCGAAGAACTGTTCTAAATTATTGGGAGAGGACACGTTATCGCCAGTATAAATCGCACTCGCGCCAATAATGATGGGCTCTGGATTGTTTTCCAGCCCTGCGGTGATCGCATTTTGAGAAACAAGCTGATTATCAACATACAAACGCATACCATCATTACCCCAGGTATACATAATGTGATGCCACGTATCGTCGGAGAGCGCACCTGAAGTCAGGTATTCTGTGCGAGCATTGCCACTTTGATAGTACTGATGTCGCACTTCAAAAGAGCGGTTACTCTTACTCCACATCGTCAAATGCCCACCTGCATCATGACCACCGGAATCTTTAGAGAAGACGCCCATATCACCGCTTACGCCTGACTTTCTCTTATACCAGAATGAAATCCCCCCATCCGTTGTCGCATAATTTCCATTATGTGGAATATTGATATGCTCATCGTTACCAAGGAACTTGATGGCTTGACAGAACTTGGATTCAGGATCGATTTCTGGTCCGCCTAACGTTCTGCCGTGATTGTTCAGACCTGCAGTCGACACATCAATGATTTCACCACCAGTACCATCAACGGAACAGACATCAAGTGGCCAATGCGACTCTAAAATCGGGTCAAGGACACACACAGTACAAGCATAAGGAGATTTATTGTATAGCTCCGAAACATGCCCGCTGTTTAGCTGTTGATCATAAAACTGAATTTCATCCATTTGCCCATCAAAGAAACGGCTTAACTGGTGAACGGGTGAGCTTTGATCACTGGTTACGGTAGCATCTGCACCAAAAATAAACGGTTCGGGGTTCGAGGCAATGCCAGCAGTGACGTCTGTTCGTTGATCAACGAGTTGATTATCAACATACAAAGTTGCTCCCGAACTTCCCCATGTATATACCACGTGATGCCACGCTTCATCTGCGACTGAACCGGATTGAAGATAGGCGTTGTAACCGTAGTAACTATCGATGTATTGATGTCTCAACCAAACCGTTTTACTACTGGTACTCCAAATAGATAAATGCCCACCATTATCGAAGTGCAAAGAATCTTTTGAGACTAAGCCCAGCAATCCAGACGTCCCCGAATCTCTTTTAAACCAAAAAGATAAGCTGCCTTGATTCGCTTCAAACGCCGATTGATGAGGAATATTTAAATGCGTTAAATTGCCAAGAAAGTCTGCCGCTTGACAAAAGCGGCCATTTTCATCAATGCCAGTACCATTATATGCTTGACCATTGTAGCCGTTAATAGCATCCACAATTTCTCCGGGCGTACCATTAACAGAGCAAACATCTAGCGACCAATAAGCCACCGGGTTAGGTGCCGGTACTTGGCAGGTTGACGTGGTATTTTTTAGCGTATTGATGGCTGTTGCATCAAGTGCTCCGCTATACACGTAAACTTCATCAATCAGCCCGTCAGCAGAATAGCCACTGCCATGTGAAACCGTATACGCACTTCGATTATCGCCGATATATAAGGTATCTAGCTCGCCAAACACACCGTTTAACGAAGCATTTGCGTTATAACTAAAACTAGCAAGAACACCATTAACATAAACGAGTAAATCGCCGTTGGTGATATCATAAGTAAACGCCAAATGAACCCATTCATCCGCCCCGAAGTTAAAAGGCTCAGTGATAATACGTCTGTCTCTATCCCTATCATCTTCAGTACCAAACTCAATTCGTCCTGAACTCGTTAACGCAGCGTAAAAATAGATATTGGATTGCACATCAGATGCATCGATCAGTTGTCTTGAGTTAAAAGCATCTTTCCACCCTTCTCTGGCTCTATACCAAAAAGCAATCGTGCCAGACGTTCCCACATCCGAATCGATATCAAGTCCAGTATCAATGGCTGCAAACTCCGAGCGGCTGCTATTTTGAGGAATAGACACAGCCTGACATGAGATTTGATCGTTAAATAAATAAGGAGAAATAGAACCCACTGGCGATGCATGGTTGGCATTAATTGAATCCAGAATAGTGCCAGCCCCTCCCCATGAGGCTTCCTCTAGCGCATAATGCGCTAACGCCGTTGGGGCTGATGAGCCCGAGCCGCACACGCCTCCAAACTCTACTGTACTTAATGAAGCGTCAGAATAAGTGATGACACTGTGTTCTTTCATTTCAATATGTTCAGCCGATACTCCGCCCGTAATACGCCCGAGACGCTTAACCTCAAATTCTTCAAGAGCATAGAAAAAGCCATAGC
>CAXRGH010000157.1:0-25892 GCA_964230195.1 Alteromonadaceae bacterium | reverse complement strand
AACACATCAGTTTCATTCGACGCATAACCAAACATTAAACCTTGGTCACCCGCACCTTGCTCTTCGGGTCTTGCGCGGTCTACGCCTTGGTTAATATCAGGAGATTGTTTTCCTATGGCGTTCAGGACAGCACATGAATCGGCGTCAAATCCCATATCTGAGTGTGTGTACCCGATTTCACGCACGGTTTCACGAGTTATTTCCTCAATATCCACCCATGCAGACGTTGTCACTTCACCGCCCACTAACACCATTCCGGTTTTTACGAATGTTTCGCATGCCACACGAGCTTTAGGGTCTTGAGCTAAGATCGCGTCAAGAACAGCATCTGATATTTGATCAGCAATTTTGTCAGGGTGCCCCTCAGAGACTGATTCGGAGGTGAATAGACGTTGACTCATGATTACAGTTCCTCGTTAAATTTTATACGTTGTGTATTCTACGCACTTCTAGATAGATTTCCACTTTTACTTCTAGACGTCTAAATATCCATATGTAAAGTTTTCTCTACTGTGTCGAATCAGATAATTTTTATGAAAAAGTTATAAACGCAGCGTGTGTGCTAGGTGTGCATCTTGTTTATCTCATGTTACCATCGAACACTATTTTGTTTTTGTCGAATTGCAGGAGTTGTCATGACAACACGTAGAGAACTAGCTAATGCAATCCGTGCGCTCAGCATGGATGCGGTCCAACAAGCCAAATCTGGACATCCGGGAGCCCCAATGGGGATGGCGGATATTGCGCAAGTGCTCTGGGGTGATTTTATGAAGCACAACCCTGCTGACCCGAATTGGATCAATCGCGACCGTTTTGTTTTGTCTAATGGACATGGTTCAATGTTGATTTACTCGTTATTGCATTTAACGGGATATGATTTATCCATTGATGAGCTGAAAAACTTCCGTCAATTGCACTCCAAGACGCCGGGACACCCCGAATATGGCTATGCGCCAGGTGTTGAAACAACAACAGGCCCCTTAGGGCAAGGCATCACAAATGCTGTCGGAATGGCGATTGCAGAAAAGTCGTTAGCCGCTCAATTTAATCGACCTGGCCATGATGTCGTTGACCACTTCACCTATGTGTTTATGGGAGATGGTTGTTTGATGGAAGGAATTTCACATGAAGCATGCTCTCTCGCAGGAACCCTTGGTTTAGGTAAACTTATCGCATTCTGGGATGACAATGGTATATCCATTGATGGTGAGGTTGAGGGCTGGTTTACAGACGATACTGGCGCTCGATTTGAATCATATGGTTGGCATGTAATTCGTGATATTGATGGCCATGATCCAGAACAAATCAAAGCCGCGATCGAAGCCGCGAGAAAAGAGACAAATAAGCCAACACTACTTTGTTGTCGTACTGTGATTGGTTTCGGTTCACCGAATAAACAAGGTAAAGAAGACTGTCATGGCGCTCCTCTCGGTGAAGACGAAATTGTATTGGCTCGTGAGGCACTCGGATGGACTTCTCCAGCATTTGAAATTCCTGAAGTAATTTCTCAACAATGGAATGCTGTTGCTGCAGGAGCTGCTAATCAACAAGCTTGGGCTTCTGAATTCGAGGCATATCAAAACGCACATCCCGAACTAGCATCAGAATTACTGCGCCGTTCAAAAGGCGAACTGCCTGCGAATTGGGCCAAAGATTCTCAAGCTTATATTGAGTCATTACAGTCTAATCCAGCAACTATTGCATCGAGAAAAGCTTCACAAAACGCCCTCAACGCGTTCGGCCCTATATTGCCAGAGTTAATGGGTGGCTCAGCTGACTTAGCGGGCTCTAATTTGACCATCTGGAATGGCTGTAAAGGACTTGAAGCAAACGACGCTTCCGGTAATTACATCTATTATGGTGTTCGTGAATTTGGCATGTCCGCAATAATGAACGGCATTGCACTTCATGGCGGTTTCAAGGCTTATGGCGCCACATTCTTAATGTTTGTTGAATATGCAAGAAATGCAGTGAGAATGGCGGCATTAATGAAGCAACCTGCTATTTTTGTTTACACTCATGACTCTATTGGTCTAGGTGAAGACGGACCGACGCATCAGCCAGTTGAACAGTTAGCTTCATTACGTTTGACACCTAACCTAAACAACTGGCGTCCTTGTGACCAAGTGGAATCTGCAGTTGCGTGGAAGTCGGCTATAGAATCAGTTGAAACACCAACAAGCTTGATTTTTACTCGTCAAGGACTGCCTCAGCAAGAGCGTAGTGCGGAACAGTTGGCCAATGTGAGTCGTGGTGGATATATTCTTAAGGATTCGCAGTTAGAACCACAGATTATTCTTATTGCCACTGGCTCTGAGGTTCAGTTAGCCGTGGATGCTTGGTCAGCGTTAACATCAGAAGGTGTCGCTTGTCGTGTTGTTTCGATGCCATCAACCGATGTATTTGAAGGACAATCTACTGAATATAAAGAGCAAGTGTTACCGTCTCATATTCAGAAACGTGTTGCCGTTGAAGCGGGTATCAAAGATTACTGGTACAAGTATGTCGGATTAAATGGTGCCATTGTTGGTATGGATAGCTTCGGTGAGTCTGCTCCTGCGGCAGAACTATTCAAGCTATTTAATATTACGTCTGATGCTGTTATTGAGGAAGCACGTAAACTACTATAAGTAAGAAATGGTTGAGTGTGAGGCGCTATGTTAAGAGTTGCTATCAATGGCTTTGGAAGAATCGGGCGAAATGTGCTTAGAGCCTTGTATGAGTCTAATCGTAGAGATGAGATTCAGGTAGTTGCAATTAATGAGCTGGCCTCGCCGGCAGGTATTTTGCATCTTCTACGCTATGACACTGCTCATGGTCGATTCGGGTATGATTCCCACCTGTGTGGTCACAGTCTTGTGGTAGATGGTGATCGCATTCAATTGTTACATGTGGAGCCCATTAATGAACTACCGTGGGAAGCCCTAGACGTTGACATTGTACTAGAATGTACCGGCGTTCATGGCAATCGTGAGTCTGGATTGCAACACATCCAGCAAGGCGCAAAGAAAGTCCTTTTTTCTCAACCATGTCAATCTGATGTTGATGCAACCGTTATTTATGGGGTAAACCATGATGAATTGCAGGCATCAGATACCATTGTTTCTAACGGGTCATGCACGACAAACTGTATCGTACCAGTCATTCAAGCGTTGGATGATGCGTTTGAAGTTGATAGTGGTACTATCACAACCATTCACGCGTCTATGCATGACCAGCAGGTGATTGATGCCTATCACCCTGACCTTCGGCGAACACGAGCAGCGAGTCAATCAATCATTCCGGTTGATACCAAGCTATCATTGGGTATTGAACGAATATTGCCTAAATTTGAAGGGCGATTTGAGGCAATTGCTGTGCGAGTGCCGACAATTAATGTTACCGCAATGGACTTGAGTGTGACGGTAAAGTCAGTGGTGGATGTGCACTCGGTCAATCAAGTCATCAAAGGTGCAACGGTCGGTTCGTTGCAAGGGATTGTGGACTACACAGAAGAGCCTCTTGTGTCGATTGACTTCAACCACGATCCGCATTCATCCATAGTGGACGGCACTCAAACTCGAGTTAGCCATAAATATTTAATTAAAACCCTTGTGTGGTGTGATAACGAGTGGGGATTTGCTCACCGAATGCTCGATACCGCCATTTTAATGGGACAACTATCAGAATAATTTTGAACATTGGAATGTATAAATGTCAGTTATTAAAATGAAATCGCTGGATCTTTCCGGCAAACGCGTACTTATTCGTCAAGATCTAAACGTGCCCATTAGTGACGGCAAAGTCACTTCTGACGCACGTATCAAAGCGTCCTTACCGACAATTGAATATGCATTAGCAGCAGGCGCTAGCGTGATGGTCATGTCTCACTTGGGGAGACCAACCGAAGGCCAGTATGAAGATAAATACAGTTTACAACCGGTAGTTGATTATCTTTCAGAGGTTTTACCGTGTAATGTTCGACTCGAAGATGACTATTTATCGGGTGTAGATGCTCAGCCAGGTGAATTAGTTATTTTAGAAAACGTCCGGTTTAACAAAGGTGAAAAAGCGGACGACGAAACCTTATCAAAGCAGTATGCGTCCTTGTGTGACGTGTTTGTCATGGATGCATTTGGCACAGCCCATAGAGCACAAGCATCAACTCATGGCGTAGGTCTGCATGCGCCAATTGCTTGCGCTGGTCCACTTTTGTCTGGTGAATTAGATGCACTTTCAAAAGCATTAGAAAACCCAAAACGCCCATTGCTTGCGATAGTTGGTGGCTCAAAAGTATCCACCAAGTTGACAGTATTGGACTCGTTGTCATCAAAAGTTGACCAATTAATTGTGGGTGGCGGAATTGCGAACACCTTTATTGCCGCAGCAGGGAATTCGGTTGGTAATTCGCTTTATGAAGCTGACTTAATGGACGAGGCAAATCGTCTCGCAGAAGTTGCCAAAGCGAATAAAGGTCAGATCCCGGTACCATCAGATGTGGTTGTTGGAAAAGAATTCTCGCCGACAACGGAAGCAACGACTAAAGACGTGAGCGAGGTTCAATCTGACGAAATGATTTTTGATATTGGCCCGAACACTGCAACAGTGCTGGCTGATATGATTAAAAAAGCAGGAACAGTTGTTTGGAATGGTCCGGTTGGCGTATGTGAATTTGAGCAATTTAGCCAAGGTACCGAAGTGCTTGCAAAGGCAATTGCCGAGAGTGACGCATTTTCGATTGCCGGTGGCGGTGACACGTTGGCTGCGGTCGATAAGTTTCAAATTGCTGATAAAGTGTCCTATATTTCAACAGGCGGTGGTGCGTTTCTTGAGTTTCTCGAAGGAAAAACACTGCCTGCAGTTGCTATGTTAGCGTCACGCGCCAAGCAGTAACTGTGCACTGTCATAAAACTGTCAAATAAGATGGTTATTATTGATAAAAATCAGGGGGGTCTGTTTGTATGTCACAGGGATAGTGAAGCGTAAGCTATTGTAAACACCATTGTAATTAGGCTGCTCATTGATTGCCATAATATTATTGTTTACAATCTGCGGCCATTCGTGATGTTCAGATTCACATGTAGTTACAGCTGAACTTAATGTTATAAAACATTGAGTTTGGCTAACCGGTCAACCTCTACTTAATGTCAGTTCTAAAGGAGAACTCTAGATGGCTTCTAATGCACAAAATGCAATGTTAGACAAAATTCAAACTGAAGTTGGTTTTATTGCAGCGCTTGATCAAAGCGGTGGCAGTACCCCAAAAGCGCTAAAACTATACGGTGTCGAGGAGTCTGAGTATAGCGGTGATGAGGAAATGTTCGACATGGTTCATCAAATGCGTACTCGCATAATTACCAACAGCGCTTTCAATGGCGATCGAGTATTGGGTGCGATTTTGTTTGAAAATACACTAGAGCGTGACATTCTCGGGCAATCAACGGCAAAGTTTTTGTGGAATGAAAAATCAGTTGTTCCATTTTTAAAAGTTGATAAAGGACTCGCTGACGAAGCCAATGGAGTGCAGTTGATGAAGCCTATGCCTGAACTCGATGCATTGCTAGCCAAGGCAAATGCACAAGATGTTTTTGGAACTAAAATGCGTTCGGTCGTAAAACTAGCAAACCAAGAGGGCATTGAAGCTGTTGTTTCTCAGCAGTTTGCTGTTGGTAAGCAAATTCTTGCTGCTGGATTGGTACCAATCATTGAACCTGAAGTTGATATTAATAGCCCAGAAAAGCAAGAGGCTGAAGCTTTATTAAAAGCGGCGATATTAGCTGAACTTAACGCACTTGATGCGGGTGTTCAAGTGATGTTGAAACTGACTATACCAACGGTAGAAAACTTCTATCAGGAGCTCGTAGCACACCCAGCGGTATTGAAAGTAGTTGCATTGTCTGGCGGATATAGCCGTGATATTGCCAATGAAAAGCTGACTGCCAATAAAGGCATGATTGCAAGTTTTTCTCGTGCATTGACTGAAGGTGTATCAGCGCAGCAGAGCGACGAGGCATACACTCAAACGCTTGACTCGGCTATTGAAAGTATTTATCAGGCATCTTGTTCTTGATATTCCACGATGATTTAAATAAAAAAGAGCGCATTGGCGCTCTTTTTTGTTTCTTGTTCTTTATTCTAGCGACTCGCTGTAAGACTTCTAATTCCTTGGTAATGTCCACGAGTATTCTATCCCCAAATTAATGTGCTGGATTTAGAGCCACTTGGTTGACTGACAATATTGGAAATAGTTGACGTTTCGCTGATGCACATTGTAAAGCATCTTCATCATGTTTTGGGGTCAGGCTTAACGCAGATAGGGCAGCTATCCGCGCTTTTTTGTGGAAGAAATTATACTTCGGCAGTTTCAAGTTTTGATTTTACTCTTGCTAGTTTGAACGACTGGATGGAAGCACCAAGCGCTTCACCTTCACCCATTAGTTTTTGAGATTCTTGTTTATTAATACCGGTGAATTCAAATGCGCGTTTTGCAACGTCAGATATCCCTACCACATTTTTTGCGACTTCCTCGGCAACAATGCTTTGTTGATCAATTCCCGTAGCAACTGACACATTTTTCTCGCTCACATTATTGATGTGAATGTATATTTCTGAAAGGCTAGTGGCGATATCGTTCGCACTTATTTCAACGTTCTGTCCATTCTCACTGCTGCGCTTAATTGAGCTCACTACATCAGTAATTTCTAGTTGTAGTGAGGCTATGACGCTATTAATGTTGCTAGCTAATTCTTGGGTTCGGCCAGCAAGTATTCTGACTTCATCGGCAACAACAGCAAATCCTCGCCCTTGCTCACCCGCTCTTGCTGCCTCAATTGCAGCGTTTAGTGCGAGTAAGTTGGTTTGGTCTGCAACACTCGCGATGACAGAAATAATATTGGTAATTTCATCAGATTTTGAGACTAGCGTTGATGCATTAGTTTGTGCGTTGGCGAGTGTTGACGATAAATCATTAACGTTTGTGACAACCGTTTTAAGGCGTTCTAAACCGCGTTTTGTTAACTCTGAGACATCGTTTGCATCCGATGCAGTATTCTCTGACAAAACCGAAAGCTCATTGATGGTTGCAGACATCTCGGTAACAGCAGATGCGATACTTTCTGTCTCTTGCATTTGAGTGCGAGCACCATCGTTGGTTGTTGTTGCGTTTTGATTGATGGTTGAGGTTGCATAGTCAATTACTTTGAGGGATTCCTCAACACGGTAAAAAATAGACGATAAGTTCAAGCTGAATTGATTTATAGCCTCGGATATCTGTTTAAACTCATCATCTCCGGATGATTCAATGGTTTGACTCAGATCATGATGAATGGTCATTCTTTCGATATGACTTACTACTCGATTAACCCGTCGGCGAATTGTTCTGACGGTTTGAATCGCACCCAAGACGAGTCCTATCACTACCAACATACCCAAAGTGTTTTGCCAAAAATTGACTGAAGATATCATTGCTTGGCTAATGACTTTTATTTGGTTGGAAAATGAGTTGAACTTCGCGTCAACAACGGCTTGGTCATTAGCAAGTTGACCCTTTATTCCGTCATTAGGGCTTAGGCCTATTACCTGCTCTGCTTTGTACAAGGCAAGAAACCGACGCTCATAACTTTCAACGAGGGGAGGTATAGAGCGTATCAGTTCCGGATTTCTTTTTATCGCGTCTGTGAATTGTGAAATAAGCGTGCTGAATTTAGTGATGTATTTGCTATCTCTGCGTAGCATGAAATCTTTTTCAGCTCGTCTGAGCTGTAACATAATCACTGTAAGTTCAGGGTACTCACTACCGAGACGCGACTCAACATCATGGACCGATGACCTTAACATACCGTAGGCACCGTCTTTGGCGTTGAAACCAACGATTTTTTGCTGTTCAACGAGGCGTTTAAACGTATTTTGATAGCGTTGTGTACTGTCAGATAATTCACTGATCTGATTGGGAGTAATGGAAGCATCCAACAAGGCCTGCTTGTTTTCGCGCAGGAATGTGAGTATTTCGTTCAAATGAATATTTAATACCTTGCTGTTTTGCTCAGATGGAACTAGCAGGAACTGTTGTGCTTGAACTTGCGCAGAACGGAGATGGTTTATCTGGCGCCCCATTTCTGATAGTAGCTCTTGTCTTTGAGTAGAAAGGTTGCTTGTCCACTGAAACATAAATAACAGTGAGCAAACGGCAACACACACCACAACTGATGAACTGATTAGTTTGTTGACAATTGTTGGTTTCATATTGGTTTCCTCTCTAATATGGAGCCGCTTTTTGCTACGCAGTTATCGGTTAAGTACATTGCGTTGTTCTAGCAAGCGAATTCAGGACTAAATTCGCGCGGAGTCTATCAAATGAATATGACAGATATAAGAAATGGGAGGCTATTTAACTGTACAAAACAGTACTAGCCTTTGCAGAGGATTTTTGTCATTATTGCGGGCATGCATTTTTAGGATTGATATATGGCTAATAAACATTCTCCCGATGACAATCTACCACCACTGTTTTTAGACAAAGAAGATAGAGAGGGGTTTGCTCGCCAACGTAAGAGCGCGTCTGGGCAAGCAACATCAACAAAGGCAAGCTCGGCGCCTCCTGCAAAATCCTCCGGCGGCGGCAGAAGTATTGCTTGGTTTGCGTTATTGGTCGCGTTGAGTGGTTATGGTGGAAGTTATTTTCTGCATGAACAATTGTTAATGCGTACCGATGAATTACAGTCGGCCACCTCGCGTATCGAGGAATTAGAGAGACAGTTATCCATTACCGGTGAGGAACTCGGCGAGTCGTCGGGTAGTCTGCAAGCTCAGTTGGCAAAATTGAATACTCGTACAGATACCCTATGGACCGAAATGGATAAGTTATGGGCGTCAGCGTGGCGAAAAAATCAAGCACAGATCAAGTCTGTTGAGAGTAAACTCGGTACTCAGCAAAAAGAAATCTCGGCAACCGCGAAGAATGCTGACAATATCAAAAAGAGTTTATGGAAAGTGGCTAATGATGTTGAAAATGCAGTCGCAAAACAGAATACGTTAGAATCTAAGCTTAACGATAATACGGCTCGTATTACTGACACCAACGACAATCTATTAACCATTGAAACGACACTGGAAGGTATTGATGAAAGTACGGTTATGGCTCGTCAAGACGCTCAGAAAAGGGATACAACGTTGGCAGCATTGACTCAACAATTGAGAGAATTGACTGCGCAAAACCAACGTCTTCAAAAACAAGTGATAGAATTAATTGAATGGCGTCAGAATCAGGATCTTACTTCATCTAGGGTATCAGTAACAACTGCAAATTAACACCAACGAGTGTTTGTTTGAAAAACCCATCATGATAGATAACGTGATGGGTTTTTTTATGCCCTTTAAAAGGCAATGGTATATTCTATTTCGCTCGATGTTATCATTGGATATTGTGTTTTTTGAGAGTGCATCCTCACGTGATTTCATATACAATTTTGACGTTTAAATTTTATCTAAAAGTTGTTCGCCAATAACAACGTAAGACACAGTGAGAATTATGTTCGAAACCAACCCCATAACTAATGCTTTGGAAGACATTCAATCCCGCACTCAGTTGCTTAGGGGGTACCTTTGACTTTGACAGTAAGTCGGAAGCATTAGAAGAAGTTAATCGTGAATTAGAAAGCCCAGATGTTTGGAATGACCCAAGCCGAGCTCAACAACTTGGTAAGGAAAAAGTTAATCTTGAGGCGGTTGTCTCAACTATTCTTAACCTTGAGCAAGGTGTTGAGGATGTAGAGGGATTACTCGAGCTTGCCATTGAAGCAGAGGATGAAGAAACGTTTGAAGAGGCACAAGCAGAGCTAAATGAGTTACTCTCCAAGCTAGAATCTCTGGAGTTCAGAAGGATGTTCTCAGGACAACAGGACGCGAACGACTGTTACCTTGATATTCAAGCTGGTTCTGGTGGTACTGAAGCTCAAGATTGGGCGAGTATGTTACTTCGGATGTACCTTCGTTGGGGAGAGGAGCATCAATTTAAGACCGAGTTGATTGAAGTCTCCGATGGCGACGTTGCTGGTATTAAAAGCGCTACCATCCGTTTCACCGGTGATTATGCGTTTGGTTGGTTGAGAACCGAAACCGGGGTGCATCGTTTGGTTAGAAAATCGCCTTTTGATTCGGGGAATCGCAGGCATACATCGTTTGCTTCCGCATTTATTTATCCTGAGATTGATGACGATATCGAAATTGATATTAATCCAGCTGATTTGCGAATTGATACTTACCGAGCTTCTGGTGCTGGTGGTCAACACGTTAACAGAACAGACTCGGCGGTTCGTATCACTCATTTGCCAACGAACACAGTGGTACAGTGTCAAAATGACCGCTCCCAACATAAGAACAAAGACCAAGCAATGAAACAGCTCAAAGCAAAATTGTTTGAGCTGGAGCTGAGCAAGCAAAATGCTGAAAAGCAAGCAATGGAAGATAGTAAATCCGACATCGGCTGGGGAAGCCAAATTCGTTCGTACGTACTGGATGATTCGAGAATAAAAGATTTGCGTACCGGCGTTGAGAATCGAAATACACAAGCCGTACTTGACGGTGATTTAGACAAATTTATAGAAGCAAGCCTGAAGTCAGGTTTATAACAGGACTAGTTATGACAGACAAACAACAAGATGAGAATAAGTTGATCGCTGAGCGTCGCGCCAAACTTGATCATATTCGCCAACAATGCCAATCAAACGGACATCCAAATTCGTTTGTGCGAAAGGATTTTAATAGTGACTTACAGCTTGCTCATGGTGACAAAGACAAAGAAACCCTCGCATCATTGAATCATGAAGTCAGCGTTGCCGGCAGAATAATGGCCAAGCGCGGACCATTCCTAGTGTTACAAGACATGACAGGGCGCATCCAAGCTTACGCCTCTAAGGACACGCAAAAGGTGATCAAGTCTGAATATCATGGTCTTGATATTGGCGATATTGTTGGTGTTACAGGCGCATTGCAAAAATCGGGTAAAGGCGATTTGTATGTGGAAATGAACGAGTTTTCTTTGTTGACTAAGGCTCTGCGTCCTTTACCAGAGAAGTTTCATGGTTTGGCAGACCAAGAAACGAAGTATCGTCAACGCTATGTTGATTTGATTACCAATCAGGCATCGCGAGATACCTTTGTCATTCGCAGTAAAATTATTACCGGTATCCGTGACTTTTTAACTCAACGCGATTTCATGGAAGTTGAGACTCCAATGTTGCAAGTTATCCCAGGTGGCGCAACGGCAAAACCTTTTGTGACCCATCATAATGCGATGGATATTGACATGTATTTGCGTATCGCACCTGAGTTATACTTGAAACGCCTTGTGGTGGGCGGCTTTGAACGAGTATTTGAAATTAATCGTAATTTCAGAAACGAGGGACTTTCCACGCGTCATAACCCAGAATTTACTATGATTGAATTCTATCAGGCCTATGCAGATTATAATGACCTAATGGACTTGACCGAAGAAATGTTGCGCTTCTTGGCTGAAAATGTGATGGGTACAACCACCATCATTAACACAGATCGTGACAGCGAAGGTGAAGTGGTGAACGAACGCCATTATGACTTTGCGCAACCGTTTGCACGTTTGTCGATGGCTGATGCCATCTTAAAGTACTATCCAGAGGCAAATGTTGAAGCAATCAAAGATCCTGAAAACAATTTAGATGGCTTGAAAGCAATGGCGAAAGCCTTGCACATAAAAGAGCCTGAAGTTGATGGTATTTGGGGCGCGGGCAAATATTTATGTGAGATATTTGAAGCAACAGCAGAAGAACAGTTGGATCAACCTACCTTTATCACTGAATATCCTTGGGAAGTGTCGCCTCTCGCGCGCAGAAATGATGAAAATCCATTCATCACTGACCGCTTTGAATTTTTCGTTGGCGGTCGAGAGTTAGCCAATGGTTTTTCTGAGCTTAATGATGCAGAAGACCAAGCGGCTCGTTTTGAGAAACAAGTACAAGAAAAAGACGCCGGTGACGATGAAGCCATGCACTTTGACGCTGACTACATTCGTGCACTAGAGCACGGATTGCCGCCAACGGCGGGAGAGGGGATTGGAATTGATCGCCTCGTCATGTTGTTTACAGATAGTCCAACGATTAAAGACGTTATTCTATTTCCTCACATGAAACCTGAAGTATCTTCCGATTGATGATTAAGGGCACACTTGTTAAATCAAGTGTGCCTCAAGCATTTGCACTTCGACAGGGATACCTACTGTCAGCTTCATCCAATCTTCTATACTGTTCGTAATGCCACTCATCAGTTACATTGTTTAAGGATTTTTATGACTGGGGCAAAGCTATGAGCACATCGCCAATCATCATAACAGGAGCCGGCCAGCGGTTAGGGTACTCTGTCGCATTGGAACTTGTGAGTACGGGATACAACGTCGTATGTTCCTATCGTACTGAACGTGAGACGATAAACCACCTCAGACAACAAGGGATCGTCTGTATTCAAGCAGATTTTTCAACTCGTGAGGGCGTTGATGGATTTATTCAAGCGGTCACGGACAAATATTCAGCGATTCGAGGCGTCATTCACAATGCATCTGAGTGGGTGCCAGAATCATTAGAATCAGAAGGTCATGACGCGCAACTGATTGAACGTATGTTACAAATCCATACGGTCACTCCTTACACTATCAATCAGCGTCTCATCCCCGCGCTGTTAGCGTATAGCCAAAATGGACGAATGGCAGACATTATCCACTTAACTGATCATTCAGCGTCTCATGGGAGTCACAGTCACATTGCTTACGCCGCCAGTAAGGCTGCGCTGCACAATATGACAATGTCATATGCAACGTCACTAGCGCCTCGTGTGAAAGTGAATAGTATTGCACCATCTCTTTTGATGTTTAATGGCGACGATACCAGTGAATACAAATCCAAAGCCTCGAGTAAAACCTTGTTGCCTCCATCACCCGGAGTGCAAGAAGGCGTTGATGCAGTGAAATATATTTTAAATAGTGCTTATGTCACCGGTCATAACCTCCAACTGAATGGTGGTCGACATTTGGCAACTGGCACAATTAATTCTATAATGCCTGCCGAATCCCAAGTAATAACAGTGCCAAGCAATCAAGGAAAATCCTGATGTCAGACGTAATCAATCAAACCATACAGTCTGTTGGAGCATCTATCAGTTCAGATGCTCAAAAAGTACGAGACACGCTATTAGCGCGCGGATTGGAAACGCCGCTAATTGACAATGGCCTGTCAGATGATCAGAAGCTTGCCATCATTACAGAGAATTTTACGCAGGTTATGCAGACTCTCGGTCTTGATTTAACAGATGATAGCTTGATTGAAACGCCCCACCGTATAGCAAAAATGTATGTTAAAGAGATTTTCTCTGGTCTTGATTATCGTGCTTTCCCCAAACTGACGGTAATTGAAAATAAGATGGGCGTTGACGAAATGGTGAAAGTGAAAGATATCTCCGTCACGAGCACCTGCGAACATCATTTCGTGACTATTGATGGAACCGTAAAGGTTGCCTACATTCCAAAAAACAAAATCATCGGATTATCCAAGATCAATCGTATCGTGCGATTCTTTGCGCAAAGACCTCAAGTTCAAGAGAGGCTGACACAACAGATACTAGCAACATTACAGACACTACTTGAGACTGATGATGTAGCAGTCTCGATGACTGCAGTTCACTATTGTGTCAAAGCTCGAGGCGTGATGGATGCAACGTCATCAACTCAAACGACTGCCTTAGGCGGACGTTTTAAGAAAGTTGATAAGACCAGAAACGAATTCTTATTGGACTAAACATCATTGTCATAGCAACTACTAACGGCACTTTAAGTGCCGTTTTTTGTATGTGTTTGAGAGATTCCTAGCCTATCTAAAAAAGTGAGAAATCCCAGAAACTTTGAACTATGGAAGTTTGTATTTTGTTATTTGTAACAATACGTTCGTAAGAATTGAATTATATTTTTAATTCTTGTTAGGCAGTATTCTGAATATCTTCTATTTTAACAACGTTGTTCATAAGAATGTCGAAAATACCACAGGGAGTTTTTATGAAAAGCCTTAATTTCTCACTCAAAGGCCTGATAGCCACGTCCATTACCGCTGCAGTGTTTGTATCATTAATATTGACTGGTGTCGTGTTACTCAATACTGCAACATCAACGGTTGAGCAAGCTACCCGAATGAAATATCAAGCGGATTTAACGTCGAAAGGGAATATGTTGCACTCGCGACTCAGTGATTACTTTATCACCGTCGAAAAGCAAATTACGACTTTAGCGCAAACAGATAGCCTGAAGAATGCATATTTAGATTTGAGTAGGAGTTTCAAATCATTTGATACTCAAAATCGTTCTCTACCGTCAGCGGATAGTTTAAACGATTACTATCATCGTGCCTTTAAACAACAATATTCGAATAAAAATAGTGATCAGGTTGATAGTCATCAATTAATCAATTCCTTGTCTCCTGTCGCAAAATTTTATCAAGCTCAATGGATTGCAGATAACCCATTTCCATTGGGCTCAAAAAATAACCTTGTAACTTTAAATGACGATTCATCATATAGTAAGCAACATGAAATCTATCATGAAGAATTTAATCGTTTTTTAACTGCGTTCGGTTTTTATGACATTTTTTTGGTGGATGCCGTTTCTGGAGAAGTCATCTACAGCGTTTTTAAAGAACTTGATTTCGCAACCAACTTATTGACAGGACCTTACGCCGGCAGTGGTATTGCTGAAGCGTTTGTTAACGGTCGTGATCTAGCGCTAGGGGAGAGTTATCTCACTGACTTTAAACCCTACTTACCCTCCTATAATGATCAAGCAAGCTTTATGTCATCGCCGATTGTTGTGGAAGGCACTGTTGTTGGTGTTTTAATCTTTCAAATGCCACTGGAAAAAATCAATCAAATCATGACTCATAATGAGAATTGGGTGCAAGAAGGGTTTGGTGCTAGTGGAGAGACATATCTAGTTGGTCAAGATGATTTATTGCGCACAGAAAGTCGTTTTTTTCTTGAAGATCGAGAAAGTTATCTATCACTAGCGGTACAAAAATTCAGCGCAACTGCCGACGTTATGTCCTCCAAACAGACAACTGTTGGATTACAGCCTGTCAATACTGTAGCGAGTCGAGCTGCATTGAATGGACAAACAGGCTTTCAAGAAATTAAAGATTATCGAGGTGTCAGCGTACTATCCTATTACCAACCGTTCAAAGTAGAAGATTTGGAACTGGCACTATTGACTGAAATTGATCTAGATGAAGCAATGGGGTCAGTGGCTGATTTGAATAATGGTATTGTGAGGACGATTGTTATTATGCTTGTCACTATGATTGTTTTCTTTGCAGTCTTATCGTATTTCATCGCGAAAGCGTTGATTAAACCGTTAACTGGAATTAACGATAGCTTGGTGCAATTGAACTCAGCAGAAGCCGATTTATCTACAAGCTTACCGCAATCAAATATTCGTGAAATTAATCTTATTGTGGGTGAGTTTAATGCTTTTATCACGCAACTCGGTAGTATTGTTCGTCAACTCAAGTGTCAGGCAGACGTTGTTGCTACATCAAGTCATCAATTGAGCGCAATTACAAAACAGTCAAGCCAAACCAGTGTATCTCAAGCTAAAGAAACTGAATCTGCTTCAGCCATGGTTGAAAAATTTCTTAAATTCGCGTCGGATCTTGATAAGTCATCGAGTACCGCTGTGGAAACGGCATCACGTGTTCAGAAACTTTCAAAAGAAAATGCGAATGACGCGAATATTGCGGCAACCGAAATTCGAGAATTAGAAACTAACGTGATCAACTCCGCCGAGCACCTGTCTACATTGAGTACTCAGGTTGAAAATATTAGCCAAGTGCTTGATGTAATCACCAGTATTGCTGAACAGACAAATTTGTTGGCTCTCAATGCGGCGATAGAGGCAGCACGCGCTGGTGAACATGGAAGAGGGTTTGCGGTCGTTGCCGACGAAGTACGCGCATTGGCAGCAAAAACTCGGCAGAGTACTGTTGAAATTAAACACACGATTGAAGCATTGACGGAGGTAACCAACACCACTAAAAATCAGATGGCAATGGCTTCTGGGGCGGCTTCGTTGGGGGCTCAAAAAGTAGCAGACGTCAGTCATCAACTTCAACAGGTCTGGAGTGAAATCATTAACATAGATAAAACTAACCAACACGTTGCAACTATCGTTGTTGATCAGCGTTCCTTGTGCCGAGAGTTAAATGGTGGCATGGATAGGCTGTTAGATTCTATCCAAGAGATGAATCAAGCGACGAAGGAAACGGAGTCATCTGCTGTTGGTTTATCCGCATCAGCAGAAAATGTATCAGAGGTTGTGGCCAAATTCACCTTGTAAATTGTGATGGATATCCCCTCAAATTGCTGAACCAATCACAGGTTTGAATGGCCGAACGTCTACCTTTGTGTAGACACCCGCGGCCAAATAAGGGTCGGCATTAGCCCACTGCTTAGCTTCTTCAAAACTGTCGAACTGAGCAATGATGATGGAACCTAACATTTCTCCATCATCTATGGGGGATGGATTTGGTCCCGCAATCATTAATCGTCCAGATTCCATTAGTAAAGACAATCTTGCGATATGCTCTGGTCTCGCCACCGCTCGTTTGGCGCTGCTATTTTCACAATCGGTTGCATGAATACTAAACCACATCGCTATTGTTCTCTCTGTTGTTCTTCATCATCTAACACAAGGTACTTTCTTAACACGATGAAGGTACCTAAAATCATAGTGATATTTGCCGCAGTGTTACCAAAAACTTTGAAGTTAATCCATGCTTCTTCGCTCATGTTTTGAGCAATAAAAATATTCAAAAAACCAGATGCGATTAGATAACCACCCCAAACAAGACTGACTTTCCACCAAAGTTTATTAGGCAGGTTTAATATTTTTCCGAGCATTAACTTTAATACGGGTTTGTTGAATGCATGGCTTCCGATGATAACTAGTGCCATAACCCATTGCACGATTGAGGGCTTGTACATGATAAAGCGTTTGTCCTGAAAAGCGAGTGTGAGCCCTCCCATGACTATCGCAACCCCCAACAAAGCGAGTTGACTTTTTGAGACGGTTTTTTGTATTAAATAAATGATTAAAATTGAGACGGCAGTTGCAATCATGAGAACTGCGGTCGCGTGGTATATGTCATAAAGTTTGTAACTGATAAAAAATGCGATCAATGGGATAAATTCAAGAAATGCCATGGTATTGCTCTTACAAATAACAAAGCGTTAGTCTACCCAATCTGTCTGCTAATATCCATTGGCAAGTAACGACTATTGTGACGTTATAAACTTGATAAATTCAGTTAGTATTCAGTTAACGTGGTCAACAATAAAGCGAAATAAATTCTATAAGGAAATTAACTATGTTTCGCTTTTTTGCAGCTGCCCTAACAACATTATCAATCTCTTCAGCTATGGCAGAAACACCACTGAGTATTGATAATGCAGCGCCATCTTTAGGCAAGAATACGGTTGTCAGCACGATTGACTTATCTACCAAACATCAAACCGTGGGTCAGCGGTTGCACCATGATGTTTCTATCGCGAGTGTGGATATCCAATTAGCTGGAGACTATGACCATGACGGCTATTTTTCAAAGATCGATGTTAGATTTGACGCAGACTCATATTACGATGAACATTGGTTGTATGCCGAGTTAGTGTTGTCTGATGGTATTTCGGATTATCACTATCACACATCCGATGATTTCGTTATTTATGGTCACGCGAGTTATGATCAATTTGGAGTAGAAACGACGTTGGATTCCGGTTTTTATCCAACTTACTATGAAGTGACTATCTTGCTCTACGACGCATTTAGTCACGAGCTGCTGGCCGTGGTAGATACTGCAAATCACTATAACGTTCAGTCTTTAGCTCTTGAAAGTCTTGATTATGGTTCGGGGGCACCTGTCTATCATCATCCTAACCGACCGACGGTTCACTCTCATGAATACGGTGGAAGCCTATCATGGGCATTTTCTACATTACTTGTAATATGTTTTTTGTTAAGAGTAAACAGAAGGTCATTGTTTTAACTAGTGTTTCTACTAAATAGCTATTGTTTTTGACAAGTTTTCGACCTATTGTTTAGTCCTTAGTTGGGGGGAATTCATGAGTTATTTAGTTATTTCCACTCTTGAAAGTGGCTCGAATAAGCGTTTAGGCCTCATTAAGCTTTCTCGACAATCTCGCCATAATGCATTGAATAGGGATATGGTTGAATCTCTCTATGTTCAGTTAAAAGCGTGGCTTGAAGACGATAGCATTGCAGCGGTGCAGATAGAATCGGAAAGTGAGCAAGTGTTTTGTGCCGGTGGAGATGTAGTTGATGTGGTTCATACTGTTTCAGCATCGCGTCGTTATGGCGTTGATGAGGCAATCAAATTCTTTGAAACAGAATACCGTCTGGACTACCTCATTCATACCTACGAGAAACCACTTGTCGTGCTTGCTGATGGGCTTATTATGGGAGGCGGTGTTGGTTTGATGGTTGGCGCTTCTCATCGGGTGGTGACGGAGCATTCAACGCTGGCGATGCCTGAATCTCAGATTGGCTTTTTCCCTGACGTCGGTGGGACGTTTTTTTTGCGAAGTATCCATACTGGTGTTGCAAAATTGATGGCAATGACTGGATGCAGTATCAATGCCGCAGATATCATGGACAATCAGTTTGCTGATTTTTTGGTCCCACATGAAATGTTACAAGAATTGAAACAGTCTATTAGTCGTTTACCGTTATCTGGTGATGTAAATGCAGATAGCGGTTTAATCTCCGATTTAATCAACCAATTCCATAGCTCTGAGCCAGCGGTTGGTTCAGAACTAGCACCCTATCAGGAACAATTAAACACCCTTGCCGCTGCAGGTGATTTAGCAGAGTGCTTGGATACCATTGCGAGTTGGCAAGCAAATACTGTATTTATGGAAAAAGCACAGCAACAACTTATCTCAGCCTCACCTGTCAGTTTACACTTGATTCATACCCAACTGGCGACACCTGACGAGCTGACGTTGGCAGAATGTTTCCAATACGAGTTAGGTTTAGTGTACCGATGTCTAGAATTGCATGACTTCTCTGAAGGTGTTAGAGCCAAGTTGATTGATAAAGACCACAATCCAGACTGGTTGTACAAGAGCGTTGATAGTGTATCTCCGGATTGCCTCGCATTGTTGTTTTCTTGTGTGTGGCCGCGCTCGTTAAACCCTTTAGCCGACTTAGGGAATACATAATCCTGTATCTTTGATGTATCATTTGTGTTGTTAATAATTTCTATTTGGTACACTAGGCCTTGTTATTAAAGGCGAGGTAATTATGGATTGGCAATGTCCTTTGTGCGGCGAACCCCTTAAGTTAGTGGACAAGCAGTGGTGTTGTGAAAACAAGCACGTTTTTGACCGCGCAAAAGAAGGGTACGTGAATCTGCAACCCGTGCAATTCAAAAAAAGTAAGGTGCCAGGGGACAGCAAGCAAATGGTTAACGCTCGGCGAGAGTTTTTGTCGCGCGGTTATTACGAGCCACTAGCACTGAAATTGTCATCAACGCTGGAAACATTAAACACACATTCATCTATCATGCTGCATGATCTCGGTTGTGGTGAAGGATATTATTTGGCGACCATTGCCGAACAACTATCAAACGCAGGATTTTCCGTTAATGCGAGCGGTAATGACATTGCAAAAGTCGCTATTCAAAAAGCTGCAAAAAAATATAAAAGTCACAGTTTTTGTGTTGCCAGTAGTTTTCAACTACCCGTTGCAGACGAAACCATGAGTAGTATCGTTCAAGTTTTTGCGCCTGCAAATCCAGAAGAAGTCAACAGAGTCTTGATGGAGGGCGGTTTGTGGCTGAGCGTAGAACCCGGACCGAGTCACTTAAAGCAATTGAAACAGGCAATTTATGACACGCCGGATGAAAACCACCCACGGCCAGCCTCTCATCCGCAATTATTGATTGAAGATACCATTTCTTTGTCTTTTGATATGCAACTGAAAAACAATGACGACCGTCTATCGCTGTTGATGATGACACCGTATTTTTGGAAAGTTCAAGACGAGCGACGTGACCAAGTGTTAGATTGTATGGACATACTAACGGCCGATTTCGTCATTACCATCTATCGAAAATGCGCTACGGCCTTGGTTTGACAAATTGCGTCAGTCTTGCCATTCCTTGTTTCAACTCTTTTATGGGTAACACGCTAAGTGTCTTGGGGTTGCCATCCAAGGATGATGCCGAATGATAGCCATTCTGGTAAATGACTAATCGCATGTCCGCCGTTTGCAACACAGCGCCTTCGCTATGACTGTTTATTATCCATGTTTGTTGATTGTTGATTACGTTCGTACCCACGCTGTAGTATCTTGCATCTGCTTTACAACCAGCCTCCCAAAGAATACTGGGCACTATATCCATGTGTTGGCTTAAGTATTTATCGCCCGTTTGGATAGGAAGATTGGTGTATAGTTTCGCTTGTTGCTGCGGCGCGATTGACGTGATGACTACCGTCCCCTGTCCAGCTTCCACATTAGGCAGCAGTTGCATTAATTCAGCCCAGCTAATAACCCCGATAGACAAGTTTTTTTGTTGTCCAATGGTTTGTTTGAAACTGTCGTAACTGACGTTGAACCCATTCAATATTGACTGATTCAATAATGCTTGGTGTTGATAAAGGTTAACGGTAAATCCAAGTTGACGCGGAAGGTCTACGAATAGCGGCAGACGCTTGTTGAAAGCATCCATATATAGCTCTGGTGCTGAGTAGAGAGTGTTGAACACTGAACCAACTTCAGTGGAGGCCATATCATAGTGGCTCGTGTAAGAGGTTAAGGTCGTCACAAGAGGAGATGGTTCCTCAGGCCATTCTGATACCATTAATAGTGTAATAGGCGCGTCATTAATCGCGCAGTAGACAGGTGAAAGCGGGTATTGAGTATCCGTAATAGTGGTATCAAATTGTAAATTTCGTTGTTGTTTGTGTTGTTGTAGATCCATTAATCCGTAATTTGCCATCATCGTTTTAGCGGTGAGTGGGTAGGAAAGGGGGAACATGTCGTCTTGTTGTAAAATTGGCCGGTAGAACTTGGCGTCGGCCCACATATGTAGAGTATGGCTAACACAGAAACACACCACAAATATCGTCGGAGCAAGCCGAATTCCCCGAATGGCGCGTAAACGGTCCAGGCGTTTCCATAATGCGTTGGCAATCGCAAGTTGCAAAGACAGCCAAACGATCAACATAACAATCAAATATCCGATGTACTGTAAACTGACTTGTTGAGCAGCTTCTGATGCTTGTTGCCTCAGTGCGTCAGCGTCGTTGGTGCTCATGTGAAATCCAGTTTGGATATAGAACAAGCTATCAATGGCGAGCATCGCTACCCCGGTAGCAGCAACCAGTGCAGCCCAGGCACGAAGAAATCGTGTTGATGTATTGAGGTAACAAACCGGTAATATCAGAACAACAAAAAATACAAACGTCAGAAAACTCATATGGCCCAGCCAATTGGTCAGCAAATAGATATTGCCAATGATGGAATCGGGTAATGGGACACTGATGGCATAAAGCGAGGCAATAAATATACTGATGATGAGGTTGATAAACGCGAACCAATGGGTCCACGTGAGTTTTCGTTCTTGCAGGGCTTCAGATTTTTGTTGAGTGTAAATCATAGTAACGCTAACGTGGTAATTTTATGCTTTTCTTCAATACATTGGTGAACGTCTCTACTGCCTGTTGACGTGCTTCGTCTGAAAATTGATGTTCAAAAATTTGTGTGACGAGATTCCCCAACACCATTAAAGACAAATCGCGGTTGGCATTGTGTTTTTCTAATGAAGCGATGATATCGTTGGTGACTGCTTCAAACTGCTCGTCGGTATATTTTGATGTTTGTGGCATAATGCTTAAGCTCTGAATTTTTCAACTAAAAATATGGTAGCAAGTAATGTCTCGCTACTCCAGTAATTCGTGTAAAATGCGTTGAGCATTAGATTACAAAAAAGAGGTCATATTAATGAGCGCAGAAATCCATCATTTTGTGGTTCACCAAATAGTGGTTAATGAAGATGGTAAGTTAGTGATAGCACCGAGACCCGATTGTTACGATGTTACGCCTGATATTCAAGGCTTAGCAGAACAATTGAACAATGTCTTCAATGCCAAACCAGGTAAAGGCGTTGGTGGTTTTGCTGAAGAGGGGAACTTGACGTTTAAGTCAGCTTTGTCTCGTGTGATGGATGAGCCAGAGTATTTTTATCAATTCAGTTTAGATACCTCTGAGCTTTTGATCAAAACGCTTGCTGAGCAAGGCAAAACCGAAACAGGATTTTTGATATTTAGTCATTATCAATATCTCGCTACCGATTACTTGATGATCACTTTACTCAACACCAAGGCTCACGTGGAAATTAACCGCGATCTCGAGTTGCATCAGCGTGATCATCTCGATTTGGCGAAAATGCAGTTAGCGTTACGATTAGATTTGACCGCAATGCGTGTTCAATCAGAAGACAATCGTTATATGAGCTTTATAAAAGGTCTGATGGGGAGAAAGGTTGCTGATTTCTTCATGGACTTTGTTGGTTGTGAAGAGAAGGTCGATGTTAAACAGCAGAATAAACAGCTGGTACAAAGCGTTGAAGAGTACCTAGCCGCTGAGCAATTAGATCCCATGGAAAAACAAGAAACTCGCCAGTGGGTAAGTGATTACTACCATGAGAAATCAGATAATCAAGAGCAGGTTGTGATTGCAGAACTATCGGATAAATTACCGTCGAGTGAGAGCGCTAACTTTCAGCAGTTTGTTGAGTCTCAAGAGGCGCCCCTTGAATCTGCGTTTCAAGCCGACAAAACCGCAGTGAAATCTTTGACTAAATTTTCTGGCTCGGGAGGCGGTTTATCCATTAGTTTTGACCGTACTCGACTAGGGGATTCTATTACTTATGATCCACAAACAGACACGTTAACCGTGGTTGGGTTGCCGCCAAACTTGAAAGATCAGTTGACGCGCCACTAGGAGTTTTTGATGTCTCGGCTAGATAAAATGGCTGGTAACCGTGATATAGTGGACGGATAGTCTAAGATTGGAATTAACACACACGAGTGTAAGGTGTATTGAATTATATGCAGTTGTTTGTAAATGACTTAACTGTTATGGATTTTTCCTATTTATGTCCGAAAAGAGGGATGGTAGGAGAGAGTTGGATAGTTGATGTGATACTTCAGGGAAGTCTCAACGAAGAGAGTATGGTTTTGGACTTTGGCAAGGTCAAAAAGCAGCTCAAATATCTGATTGACGAATACGTTGACCATAAACTATTAATTCCTGCCGAGCATAGCTTCACAAAAATTCATCGGAATTTATCAGATGGTAATGTTGCCGTTGATTTCTTGCGCCCTGAGCAATGCTCAATCCATTTACATTGCCCACCCGAAGCTTATGCGTTTGTATATTCTGATGAAGTTAATATGCAGTCAGTGAGTGATTACTTACGTCAGATTATCGCTACCCATTTGCCTGAAAATGTTGATGGTATTACCTTGAAATTGAGAGAAGAAGTCATCAACACACCTTATTACCATTACACTCATGGTCTGAAAAAACATGACGGTAACTGTCAACGCATTGCCCATGGTCATCGCTCAAAAGTCACTGTTTTTGAAAATGGTGTTGAAAGTATTGATTGGCAGATTTATTGGGCAGAACGCTGGTGTGACATTTATATTGGAACAACGGAAGATATTATTTCTGCCGAGCAGTACCCTTGGATTGGTGAGCAAGGCGCTCTGGTAGTAGATGAAACTCATGTGTGTTTTACCTATGAGGCTTCTCAAGGAGAGTTTAGTATGGCAATCAGTCGCAAAGAGTGTGAAGTCATTGATACAGATTCAACGGTTGAGTGTTTGGCTCAGTATATGTTGAGTGAGCAGGAAAAAATCAAACCTGAAGGAAAGTATCAGGTGATGGCGTTTGAGGGAGTAGGTAAAGGTGCGATCGTTGAGAGTGCTTAAGGGATTAGTGGTTGTTGGATTGTTTTTACCGGTGTTAGCTCACGCGGTAAACGTTTCTAAAGTAACCGTTCAGGGGGGCATGATCATCGGTCAAGCGAGTCCTGGCGAGAAAGTTTATGTTGGTGAACGCTTACTAGAGCAAACCGACTCCGGAACATTTGTATTTGGTGTTGGCAGAGAGGCTGCGCCTGAATTCAATTTGGTTGTTGTCGACAGCGAAGGTAATCGTGCAGTGCACCTTATATCAGTCAAACAGCGCGACTATGATATTCAGCGAATCAATGGTTTACCGTCAAAGATGGTATCCCCTCCGGCAGAGGTATTGGAACGAATAAAGCAAGACAATATCCAAGTAGCCGTCGCTCGAAAAATTTCCTCGCGCCTAGAAGGTTTTCTCGAGACGTTTATTTGGCCGGCAGAAGGAAGGATTAGTGGAGTTTACGGTAGTCAACGTGTACTTAATGATGTACCGAAGCGCCCTCATTATGGGGTTGATGTTGCGGCTCCAGTTGGAACGCCAGTGATAGCGCCAGCAAGCGGTATTGTGACCCTTGCGGTTTCTGATATGTACTATTCTGGCGGTACACTATTAATCGATCACGGATATGGTATTTCGTCTACCTTCATTCATTTGAATGCGATTCACGTAAAGGTTGGTGATACCGTCTCTCAAGGTCAACGTATCGCAGACATTGGAGCAACAGGACGTGTGACGGGTGCTCACTTGGACTGGCGCATCAACTGGTTTAAAGAGAGACTCGACCCAGAGTTACTGGTACCGCCACGCCGCGAACGTTAACAGCACCGTCACGCATCACTAAAGCGCAACCAAGTTTGCGCTTTATTTTTGTCTTCAATGATCAACCGCACTGCATTGTTAGGAGGTGCTATAAGAGGCATAGTAAACTGCTTCATTTGCCCTCGTCTGAATAAGTGAAGTTCAACCGACTTTCCTGTTTGATAGGCATTTAGTGTGGGCTGTAAGGTTTTTTGAGTAATTTGTTCACCTTGAACTGCAAGCAAAATGTCTTCCGCCTTTAATCCAGCGCTTTCTGCTGGGCTTTCGAAATGGACCGACTTGATCAATACTCCCATCGCATTTGCCTGATAGTTTGCGCCAAAATAATTGATTGCTGAAGACTGCTTGTTAGCACCCCCAGTGTCCTGCATATCTTCACTTGCGTAGTAGTCGCAACCTACACCAACATTTTTCAATAAGGCTTCGTAGGGTAATGTTTCTGTTGTGTACAAAGCTGAATGCAATAGCTCGTCAATATTCACACCGGTAACCGTTTGTGTCATGCGTTGCATGGAGTCAATGCGCGTGCCTCCGTCATTGCTTAAGTAACCATTCCAAAAGGCCTGCATCACGGATTTTAGCGAATACTCATTGGTGGTTTGCTGACGAATATACAGGTCAATACAAAGTGCAATGATGGCTCCTTTATTGTAGTAGCTGACAATTGCGTTGGTTGCATTCTCATCTTGTTTATAAAATTTAGTCCACGCATTGAAACTCGACTCAGTCACTGTTTGATTTTGTTGGCCATGGTTTCTTAATAAACGAGTTAACTCTTTCGAAAGCACTTTTAGATAGGCTTTTTCGTCAACAACCTGTGTAGTATTGAGGGAAAGGTCATCATAGTAAGAGGTGATCCCCTCAAATAACCAAAGCTGTTCAGTGTAGACTTCTTGCTGGAGTGATAGGTTATAAAAGACGTCCGGTTTAATGCGTTTGACGTGCCAGGTATGAAAAAATTCATGGCTACATAATGACAAGAAATTTTGATAATCATCAGATATTGTCGGCGATGTATTATGATGAGGCAGCATGTCTT
>CAXRGH010000156.1:0-6907 GCA_964230195.1 Alteromonadaceae bacterium | reverse complement strand
ACTACCCAAGGTTGGCTTTTTGCAACGTAAAAAGTGTATCTAGGACTGTCAAACAGGGTTGTTTGTTCGTTATTGTAATGGGAGAGAGATTCCGCCAATACTTGGTAAGCAATGTTACCACGTTTATCAAATAGAGTGCTGTTGATACCCTGAATTGAATAGTCGGGTTCTTTGTTTGTGACCTCTGCCAAAGTTTCCGCAGGAGTTTCCTCGTTTCGCATGTTGAGTAGTGTGATTGAACCTATCACTAAAAAGACGGCAACAATGGCAAACGTTAAACGGTTCATACACTCGAACTCTTAATCTCTGTATGTTGATCATGAATTTGGAGAATAATGTCGCAAACCTCACGCACTGCGCCTTTACCACCGCCTAATGACGTCTTGTACTGACTCTGCTGTATCACGTAAGGGTGGGCATCTTGTGGTGCTATCGCTATTGAAGAGTGCTTGAACATTCCTACGTCAGGCATATCGTCACCAATGGAGGCAACTTGGGCTTTACTGAGTCCTAGATCCGTCATTAAAGACAGAATCGCAGTTTCTTTATCTTCCTCGCCTTGGATAATATGCTCCACTCCAAGAGAGCGCATACGTTGCTCTACAATCTGAGACTTCCTGCCAGTAATAATGGCAACCGCAATCCCCAGTTTTTGAATTGCTTTGATACCGTAGCCGTCTTTTGTGTTAAAGGCTTTAAGCTCTTCACCCTGATTTCCCATGTAAATTTGACCATCTGAAAATACACCGTCAACATCACACGCGAATAGTTTTATAGCGCGAAATTTCTCAACTAATGATTCCTCAATGTCTCCGTACAAAGTCTTCATTACAATACTCCTGCACGAAGCAAATCATGCATATTAATTGCACCAATTGGATGATCTTCGTCATTTAGCACAAAGACTCCGTTGATTCGTTTTTGTTCCATAATATGAAGTAATTCAGCTGCCATCATTGTTTGCTTCACAGTAATACAGTCTTTTGTCATCACTTCAACGATACGAGTTTCTTTTATCTGAACATCATGGTCCAGAATGCGACGTAAGTCGCCGTCGGTAAATATCCCAACGAACTGTCCGTTTTCGTTGTGCACTCCAGTCATTCCGAGTCCCTTACTCGACATCTCGACAAGTGCCTCTGCAACTGATGAATTTTGATTGACGAGTGGTAATTGATTTCCTTTGTGCATTAACGAGTTTATGGTCAGCAATAATTTTCGACCAAGCGCACCGCCAGGATGAGACAAAGCAAATTGTTCTGATGTGAATCCTCGAGCGTCCAGTAATGCAATGGCAAGAGCATCCCCAAGTACAAGCGTTGCCGTGGTACTGGCCGTTGGCGCTAAGTTAAGAGAGCAAGCTTCTTTCTCAACTTGTACCAATAAGTGAATGTTTGCTTGTCTGGCTAAACTTGATTGTGGATTACCAGTGATGGCGATAATTTTGACCCCTAGTCTTTTGACAACTGGAAGTAGTGTGATGAGTTCAGATGATTCACCCGAGTTTGAGATTGCGATGAATACATCACCGCTCGACAACATGCCCAAATCGCCATGGCTGGCCTCACCTGGATGCATAAAAAACGAGGGTGTTCCCGTGCTCGCAAAGGTGGCTGCCATTTTATTGCCAATATGACCGGATTTTCCCATCCCAGAAACAACAACTTTACCTTGGTTATTAAGAATAATTTGACATGCCTGGTTGAACGTTTCATCAAGATTGCTCTTGAGTTGTTCGATGGCGCTTGATTCAATATCGATGACTTGATGAGCTGACTGAATAAAAGAAATCGGCATAAATAGAGACCCTAGTTAAATAAGTACACTTGATATGTGACGAAACATGTTAGTAATAGAATCCCTTCAAAGCGGTTAATGCGGCGCGAGCTTTTTAACCCAATGTTGAAACTGAAAATCACCAATAACAAGGTCAATGCTAACATCACGTATGAGTCTCGAGTGGTTGCTAATGCGTCAATTGCGCCAGGCGCGATCAATGCAGGCATTGCCATCACGGCGAGTGCATTGAATATGCACGAACCAATAATATTACCAAGGGCGAGGTCATCTTCACCCTTTATTACTCCTGCAATACTGGCTGCAAGTTCCGGTAGTGAGGTGCCAACGGCAATAATAGTCAAGCCTATTACCAAATCGCTGATTCCAAAATGGCGAGCAATCTCACTGGCAGAATCAACCATAAATGTGGCGCTAGTGGGTAATAAAATTAAACCAACGACTACCCAAAAGACAGCTGCTGAGGTTGACACATTTCTCGGTAATTCTTCGGCAGCATCAGCATGAAATGGGTCTGTCTTGTCGGATTGATAAGAGATATATGCGAGTCCACCGATGACGAAAAAAAACAGGCTGCTTAGAATAATTCCTTCGTTAAATGATAGATATTGGTCGTGCAAAAAGTAAACTACAAGACTAGTGATAAAAATAGCAATCGGCATTTCTCTTTTCACTGTTGTTGATGAAACAATGAGAGGTTTTATGATTGCGGTAACACCGAGCACAAGGGCGATGTTGGTAATATTCGAACCCAGTGCATTACCCACTGCGGTATCGACATTTCCGTTCACAGAGGCTGATGCCGCAACCATTATTTCGGGGGCTGAAGAGCCCATCGCCACGATAGTGAGACCGATCAGCATTGGCGACATTCCAACGTTCTGCGCAAGTGCAGATGCCCCATGAACGAATCTATCGGCACTCCAGCTAAGTAATAATAGACCTGTGAAGAAAATCAGAACTTCAATAAACATTATAAACATCACGTCGAAAAAAAGAGTTATTGTACGCGTATTCCGTCAAAAGTATATAACTCAGACTCACACAAATACATTTGAATGTAGATGATATTGGCGCCAAGACCAAAGGTAAATATGAGTTATTGGCGATATTTTACTTCTTAGAGGTGTTTTGATTACTTTTTACATTATCTTACATCTAAATCCTATTAAAAATCGAGATTACACGGTATATACGGTAGACTTTTTGACGCTATTGTATTATTTTGTACCGACTGGTATTTAATTATTTACAGCAAAGTATACTGTCCAAAACAACATGATACGAATTGTTTAGGAAATTTATGCTGAATGATTGTTGAATGTTGGTACGATGTTTTGGTAGCCACTATACTTGTTACTGGCATAAGTATGGCGAATTTAGTGCGGAAATTAGGAGATATGCATTGACTGTTAAGTCATTAGTGAAAATTAACGATTTATCCTTCTCACAAGGTGACAGAGTCATTTACAGTAATCTCAATATGCAGTTTGAAACCGGCAAGGTAACGGCTGTAATGGGGCCAAGTGGAATCGGAAAAACCACACTGTTGCGTTTGATCAGTGGTCAAATATCCCCTGATAGCGGAGACATCGTTTTTAATAACCAATCTATTCCCTCGTTATCAAGAAGCGCCTTGTTTGAAGCGCGTAAAAGCATGGGGATGCTTTTCCAAAGTGGTGCGTTGTTTACCGACATGTCAGTGTATGACAATGTAGCGTTTCCATTACGTGAAAATACACAACTCGATGAATCGTCGATTCGTACCATTGTTCTATCCAAGCTCCACGCAGTTGGATTAAGAGGAGCAGCGCAATTAATGCCAAGCGAGCTTTCAGGTGGTATGGCGAGACGCGTTGCACTTGCCAGGACAATAGCGCTTGATCCTCAACTCATTATGTATGACGAGCCATTTGCAGGGCAAGATCCTATTTCAATGGGAGTGTTGGTAAAGCTTATCAAAGGACTGACAGATTCATTAGCGCTGACTTCCATTGTGGTAACACATGACGTCGATGAGGTGCTTTCTATAGCCGATTATGTGTACATCATTGCCGAACAATCCGTTATTGGAGAAGGAACACCGCAAGAAATCATGAATCATAATTCACCGCTGGTTCAACAGTTTTTAAACGGTGAGTCTGATGGACCTGTTCCTTTTCATTTTCCTGAGAACGAAATGAGTCTGGGGAATAGTATATGAAGCAAATTGAACGCTTAGGAGCAAACGTTATCGCTCGGCTTAAAGCACTTGGCCGCAGTTCACTCATGCTATGGAATGTTTTTGCTAGTGTTCCAAGACTCAAAAATTTTCCTCTATTTATCAAACAAATGTACGTATTGGGCGTGCAGTCCTTGCCGATCATATTAGTAGCCGGCTTATTTATTGGGATGGTCATGGCACTTCAAAGCTATACTGTACTTGTTGATTATGGAGCCGAAGCTAGCTTAGGGCCATTTGTTGCCTTGTCTTTACTGAGAGAGTTGGGGCCAGTTGTTACCGCATTACTGTTTGCTGGTAGAGCAGGTTCTGCATTGACTGCTGAGATAGGCCTAATGAAAGCAACAGAACAGTTAAGTTCGCTTGAAATGATGGCAGTTGACCCTATCAAACGTATCATTGCACCTCGCTTGCTGGCGGGCATTGTTTCAATGCCGATGTTAGCACTGCTATTCAGTGTGGTCGGTATTATTGGAGGTTACTTAGTCGGTGTCGACTGGTTGGGGGTAGACTCTGGCAGTTATTGGTCGGTTATGCAATCTACTGTTTCATGGCAGCAAGACGTTTTAAATGGCTGTATCAAAAGTATAGTGTTCGCTTTCATCGTTACCTACGTGGCGGTATTTAAAGGTTATGATTGTTTACCCACCTCTGAAGGGATCAGTCAAGCAACAACCCAGACAGTTGTGTATTCGTCGTTATTAGTACTTGGGTTGGATTTTATTTTAACGGCATTAATGTTCGGATTGGAGTAAGGAATGAAGAATACGAAAACCCTAGAAGTCGCAGTTGGCTTGTTCACCTTAATAACAATATTGGCGGTCGTGTTTTTATCGTTAAAAGTAGTGAATGCCGGTTTACAGGGTGAAACAAACACGTATTTATTGCATGCCAAGTTCGATAATATTGGTGGGTTAAAATCACGCTCAGCAATTAAAATTGGCGGTGTAACTGTTGGCAGAGTAACCGCAATCACGGTCGACCCTGTGGATTATACACCAGTAGTCACCTTGGCCATTTCTGACATGTATAAAGAGTTACCAGATACGACTTCTGTTTCAATACTGACTTCCGGCTTGCTCGGTGAGCAATATATTGGACTGCAACCCGGTTTTTTAATCGATGAATCTGATGTTTTAGTTGATGGTGATTTTATTGAAGATACCAAGTCTGCTCTCGTACTTGAAGATTTGATAGGCCAGTTTTTGTTTAGCCAAGGAGATTAAGTATTATGAGTTTGTATAAAACAGTTTTATCTTTTGGGTTATCAGTGGTTATATTTGCTCTGACGACTTTGAGTACGATTGCGCATGCTAGTGAGTCAAAGGATCCTCAAGTTGTCATTCCCCATGTTACGCAGAAAGTTTTAAAATCAATTGAAATCGAACGTGATGCAATAAAGCAAGACCCACAACTCATCATTGATCTGTTGTCCCAGCACTTATTGCCCCACGTCGATTATAAATACGCGGCATACAAAGTTCTCGGTAGTTCTTTTAAAAAAGTCCCGAGAGAAAAATTACCGACATACATGATAGCCTTTAAGGATTACCTAGTTGCAACTTACGCAACGGCATTCATGAAATTCGAAAATTACACCGTGCAATTTGAGTATCGCCCGACTCAAAAAGGACAGAAAGTGTCTACAATTCGCGCAGTGGTAAAGTCTGAAGGAAAACCTGATATCAACTTTGCCCTGAAAGCGAGATACAACAAAAAGACTAACGAATGGAAAGTCTATGACATGATCGCAGAGGGAATCAGCTTGATATCCGCTAAGCAAAGCGAGGTAAGCAGTATTCTCCGTCAACAGGGCATTGATGCTGTGGTGGAACTACTTAAGAAAAATACAAAAGTCATCATCGAATAGTGACTCGTTAAGCAGTTTTACGTTGTTACCGAAACGCTTTTCGATGTGTGATGTTTACCCATGGTTATTGGGGTTTGTGAGTGACAATAGCCCTACATGGGCGCTAATTGCTAACCCTTAAAAGACATAATCGCTAGCACTTTGACCTCGTTAGCTGCTTTTTTTTATCTCATACAACAAAATGAAAAAAAGTAAGCGACTTCCTCCCCCTTTTACCGTTAAACTACCCTATTCAGTTTTATAGTAGGTGTGTGTTGATGGAATTGAACGAAATAAAAACGTTACTTGAAAATGCTCTTGAGGTTGATCTCGTAAAAGTATCCGGTGAAGGTTCACATTACAATGTGATAGCTGTCGGCCAGATATTCGACGGTATGTCGCGAGTCAAAAAACAACAAACGATCTACGGTCCTTTGTCTGAGCATATTGCTTCTGGAGAGATTCACGCATTGACAATCAAAGCTTTCACTCCTGAGCAGTGGAAACGTGAAAGTTTATTTAACTGATAGGTTGATTCAATGTCGAAGTTAATTGTTAAAGGACACGATAAGCCTCTCATTGGTGATGTTGTCATATCTGGTGCAAAGAATGCGGCTTTGCCTCTGCTCATCTCAAGCCTGCTAAGTGATGGAGTAATGAATTTCTCTAACGTGCCAGCGCTTAGAGACATTACTACAACCGTTAACCTATTATCTGAATTAGGTGCCAATGTATCGCAAGACGGTGATAAGGTGAGTGTCGATTGTCACAATGCGAATGAGTGGATCGCTCCTTATGATTTGGTTAAGACGATGCGAGCTTCGATTCTCGTCTTGGGACCATTATTAGCGCGACACGGACAGGCAAAAGTTTCTCTTCCGGGAGGCTGTGCAATCGGTGCACGCCCGGTTGATTTGCATCTTGAAGGTCTACGTAAAATGGGCGCTGAAATTACCGTTGATGGCGGCTATGTTAATGCTAAGGTCGATGGTCGATTGAAAGGTGCGAGAGATCGGAAGAGCACACGTCTGAACTCCAGT
>CAXRGH010000155.1:0-7271 GCA_964230195.1 Alteromonadaceae bacterium | reverse complement strand
ATCAGAATACCCTCAACCTGTTTAAGTCCAAAAACCCTTGAGAGTGATGACATGACTGATGATAGACAACAAAAAATAAGTCAATTTTTCATTCTCAGTTTAATCGTTGGCATTGCGGTTATTTTATTAATAAGCTTTGACGGCCTGCGCGCAGGGCACCCACATGTCAATCTGAATCACAATCTAGCCGTTATTGCTGAAAACACTGATTATCAATCAATTGAAAAAGTACTGGCACCTGACGCCCCCTGGGAACAGCAAGAAGGAGCATTTAATCCTGGCATCACCAAATCAGCGTACTGGATGAAAGTCGATTTACCCATGATCGATACTTTATCATTCGCGAATGACGATGGTTGGATTCTCGAAATTGGTTATCCGCTATTAGATGATATCAACATCTGGCTGGTTGATCATACGACGATTGTTCAAACCTACCAGAGTGGCGACCGACAAGCGTTTCATGCACGCCCAATCAAAAATAATAAGTTTGCATTCCCGCTCAACCTCAACGCCAACTACCAACAAACACTGATTATCCGAGTGCAGACCGAAAGCTCATTCCGATTACCTCTAACCCTCTGGCAAGCAGAGTCCTACTCACAATACAGTCGCGAATTTAACCTTTTAATTGGCATCCTATTCGGTGCGTTTTTGGCGATGGTTTTAAATAGTCTCTTTTTTTGGTGTGCAGCCAAACAAACAAGTTTTCTTGCTTACGCAATTTACGTGCTGTCAGTCGCCTCAGCGTTATTTGCGAATTATGGTTATGGTTTCCAGTTCGTTTGGCCCGATAGACCTGACTTACAAGGCTCGTTAGTGTTACTCACCGGCTACTCAACTATCGTCTTTGGCTTGATGTTTACTTATTATTTTCTTGCTCTCAGCAAAGAGCATAAATCCCTTGCGGTCATGGTTAAGATGGCAATGGGTGTTGTCACAATAGCGAGTATCTGTTGTTTCTTCGTTGACTATCAACCGATGTTGGTTTTGCTAATGGCCGCCGTTATTATTTGCAGTCTATTAAGTTTGGGTATAGGTTTCGTGTGTTTAACCATGGGTAACCCATTTGCCAGAATTTATATTCTTGCGTGGTCATCGGTGCTGTTGTCTGGTGTCGGCTATGGCATAGTACAAATTGGGGTTATTGATTACAACGGTGATCCTCAAGCCATTTTCCTTGCGGGTGCCTTCACTGAAAATCTTATTTTTGCCTACAGCTTAGCCTCTAGCTATCACCGTCAGAGAGAGCGCGCCCACCAGCGTCAAGTCGAACGAGAGGCATCCTTAGAAATCGAAGTGAAAGATCGCAGTTGGGAATTGGAAATTGCCTTGCGTGAACTCGCGGAGAAAAATCAGGCTTTAGAGCAACTTACCACGATTGACGCCTTGACGGATTGTCACAATAGACGTTATTTCGATAAGCGTCACCTCGCTGAAGTCAGACGAGCCAAACGTCATCAAGAACCGGTGGCATTAGCAATGATCGATATTGATCACTTTAAGTCGGTTAATGACCGTTTTGGTCACCTTGCAGGTGATGAATGTTTACGACAAGTTGCGTTAGTCTTAAAATCCTCATTAAAACGAAGTGCTGACCTTCTGTTCCGCTATGGCGGAGAAGAATTTGCGATTATTATGCCTTCAACCGATGCGGGAGGAGCACACCAAGTACTCGATAATATTAGAAAAAGGGTAGAAGAAACCGTCATAAGCTTTGCTGAACATAAAATTCAGACTACCGTAAGTATTGGCTTTTGTAGCGGTATAATCCCCTTGAATTTAGCAGACGATGAATTGCTTACTGTCGCCGATCAGGCATTGTTTTTTGCAAAGCGTCGCGGAAGAAATACCGTCATTGAACACCCCCTGACTATAGACAATAGGTCACAAGGTTCAGAATCATCATAGGATATCCCAGCATATGATCACCCCATCATTCCCAAATACTCGCCTAAGGCGCATGAGACGAAGTCAAAACACTCGTCGGTTGATATCAGAAAACCAATTAAGTACATCGGATCTTATTTACCCCATGTTCGTGATGGACGGCAAAAATAAAAGAGAATCCGTTGACTCAATGCCCGGTATTGAAAGGCTGAGCATAGACAATCTGCTGCTCGCGTTAGACGAAGTTCACGCATTGGGGATACCGGCTATTGCTCTATTCCCCGTTACGCCGCAAGACAAGAAAAGTCTGTGCGCTTCGGAGGCATACAATGATGCAGGTCTTGCACAAATGGCAACACGCGCCATCAAAAAACGCTTTCCAGATTTATTGGTGATTACCGATGTTGCTCTTGATCCCTTCACCAGTCATGGCCAAGATGGCGTCATTGACAGTGAAGGTTATGTTCTCAACGATGAAACTACTGAAATTCTATGTAAACAAGCACTCTCTCACGCTCAGGCAGGTGCTGATATTGTTGCACCGTCGGACATGATGGACGGACGTATTGGCGCTATCAGAGAAACCCTGGAAAGAAACGGGTTTATTCACACCGCTATCATGGCCTACTCGGCTAAATATGCCTCAAGTTATTATGGTCCCTTCAGAGATGCTGTCGGCTCGGCTGCAAACATTAAGGGTGGAGATAAAAAGCAGTATCAAATGGATCCTGCGAATGGCGACGAAGCATTGCGAGAAATCGCAGCAGATATACAAGAAGGTGCAGATATGGTGATGGTCAAGCCAGGCATGCCATATCTTGATGTAGTGCGAGATTGCAAAGCAACCTTTAAGGTACCAACATACGCCTACCAAGTCAGTGGTGAGTATGCCATGCATAACGCAGCATTTGAAAAAGGATGGTTACAGAGAGACGCTGTTATTCTTGAATCATTATTAGCATTTAAGCGTGCTGGAGCAGATGGAATATTGACGTATTTTGCAATAGAAGCAGCCAAACTACTCAAGTGACAAGAGTACCTTTGACAAATACCTTGCGCCACCTACCAGTGGACAAGGTTGTCAGGTTGTTTACTCTATTTAATCACTTAAGCCTTATTGCACGTTGAGTGTCATACCCGCTTTATGTTGTAACCACTTTTCATGCTCTAATTCAGCACGAACTAATAGGTGATCGGATAGCCAGTTTTCTGGGCAGGTGATTTCAATGACGTCGCCATCTACAAAGATAGATAACTCAGGTATTTTAAGGTGCTCCCGCCGGATAGAAAAGGCAACTGCAATGCGAAGTAGCCTCAATAACAGCATGAGTCCAGGCTGCATGGACGCACTATAGTGGTCAAACACATCTTTATTAAAGGGTTGGCGATAATGGGCAACCAGCTCCATAATGCACTGCTGTTGCAGAGGCGTATAACCATTTAACTTGGTATGTTTCAATAAATATGCACCGTGCTGATGAGAGAGCTTGTAATCAATATGCAAACCAATTTCGTGCAATCTTGCCGCACCCTGCAAAACGATTTCCGCATCGAAATACAGAATTTCCGGACATTGGGCATATAACTTGCCTGCCAGTTGGGCGACAGTAGCTGCGTGAGTCTGATCAATATGGTAGTGCTCACTGATCACTTGTATTCCATTCAACTGTTCACTGCGTTTTTCGCGCGTTTCGAGCATGCCGTATAACAGCCCTTCCCGCAACGCACCACCTGATAGCGTCATCTCATGAATTTCAAGTAGTTCAAACAGAGCAATTAAAATCACCAGACCACTATGAAAAATAGGTTTTCGGTCGTCCATTAACCCTTCAATCGATAACTGCTCCACTCGGTTGCAAGCAATACAGAGCTCCATTAGCTCATACAGGTAATTTAAACGAATATTATCGCTCACTTGTTGTGCTACCAGAATTTCGTTTACCGCTTGTGGCGTGCCTGACGCGCCCACACACATACTCCATTCGCAACGCTTAAACCTTTCAAGCTCCGGAGTCAAAATCGCTTTAGCCGCTTCCAATCCGGCCTCAAAGTTTTCGCGGGTTAGTTGACCATCTGGAAAATACTTATCCGCAAAGGTGACGCATCCCATATTGAGACTCGCTAATTCAATAGGCTCAATACCACTACCAACAATCAGCTCCGTGCTTGCACCACCAATATCAATCACTAGCCTATTCTTTTCAGTGGATGAGGTATAAGCAACACCAAGATAAATCTGCTTAGCTTCTTCTAAACCACTAATGACGTTGACGGGAATATCTAAGATAGATTCTGCCTGCTTGATGAACTCGCCGCTGTTCGTGGCAAGGCGCAGGGTTGCGGTAGCGACAGCTCGAATATTTTGTGGCGGAATATCCTGTAACCGTTCAGAAAAAGTACGCAAACACGCAAGACCGCGCTCGATACTTTGTTGACTCAATGTGTTGTTATCGTCGAGGCCAGATGCTAGGCGTACTTTCTGTTTTATTTTATTGAGGATCTGCACATGCCCATTTTTGAGGCGTACAACCAGCATGTGGAAACTGTTTGAACCCATATCAATAGCAGCGTAGAGCTCGCCTGTTTGCCTAATCACCATAGTAGTATCCCTGCACCCAATCCTTAGTTACGGTTATTGTATCCTTTGTTATTTCTACGTGGCTTACCGCGGCCCGCATTTGAAGGGCGGCGACTCCCAGTGTGCTTTGGTTTTTTCACATCTGTAATGAGTGCATCATGGGCGTAATCGGTCACTGGTATTGGATGACGGATATAATCCTCAATTGCAGGTAGATTTAACGCATATTTCTCACAAGCAAAACTGATAGCATGACCGGTCTTCCCTGCTCTTCCAGTACGACCAATTCGATGCACGTAATCTTCCGCATCATCTGGGAGGTCATAGTTGAAGACATGTGTTACGCCATCAATGTGCAACCCTCGCGCTGCAACATCTGTTGCCACCAAGACATCTAACTTGTCCTTTGCAAACTTGTCCATAATTTGCAGGCGTTTGTGTTGAGGTACATCGCCACTGAGAAGACCAACGCGATGCTTATCCGCTAACAACCAAGCCACCACCGTCTCACAGTCATGCTTAGTATTTGCAAATACTATGGCTTTATCTGGCCACTCTTCTTCCATCAATGTCAGTAATAATAACGGCTTATCTTCGTTTGACGGATAAAATAATTCTTCTTGAACACGGCTTGCTGTCATTTGTTCCGGAGCAACTTGCACATGTGTTGGGCTATTCATGTGCTCATATGCCAACTCTTGAACCCGATACGACAAGGTTGCTGAGAACAACATACTCAAACGTTCGGTCGCAGGTGGCATTCTACGAAACAAATAACGAATATCTTTAATGAAGCCTAAATCGAACATGCGATCCGCCTCGTCCAAAACAACGGACTGGATTCCATTCAGTGAAAATACACCTTGTTTATAATAGTCAATGATACGGCCAGTGGTACCAATGATAACATCAACACCTTTTTCTAGCGCTTCCCGTTGACTTTCATATCCTTCGCCCCCATAGATACAGGCAAACGAAAGTTCAGTGTGACCGCTAATCAGCTTTGCGTCGTTAAATATCTGCACTGCCAACTCACGCGTTGGCGCCATGATTATCGCTCTTGGCTGCCTCTGCTCTTTGGCAGGATTTAGTAGTAAGTGATGTAACACCGCAGTGAGAAACGCAATTGTCTTACCGGTTCCTGTCTGTGCTTGCCCTGCAATATCACTGCCTTGCAGTAATGGCGGAATGCTTAGGGCTTGGATGGGAGTGCAGTGGGTAAACTTCGCTTCATCAAGACCTTTGAGTAAGTCAGGGTGGACGTTTAGGTCACTAAATTTCGTTTCGGTTAAATGTGTTGTTTGCATCGATCTCACTTACAGTGCTTGCATTCAAGCATTATTTCTATATAAATAGCTAACTATACTCGCGCAACAATGTGCGCATACATACGGAGAAAGCCATGAGCGACAAAATCATTGAGTTAACTGACGACAGCTTCGAAGCTGACGTCATCAACGCATCACAACCAGTTTTGGTTGACTTCTGGGCCGAGTGGTGCGGTCCGTGTAAAATGATAGCACCAATCCTTTCAGAAATTGCGAATGACTTTGATGGCAAGGTATCAGTTGGCAAGCTGAATGTCGATCAAAATAATGAAACTCCACGCAAATACGGCATTCGTGGTATCCCTACTTTATTGTTGTTTAAAGACGGAAACGTCGCTGCCACTAAGGTAGGTGCACTGTCGAAGACACAATTAGAAGAGTTTCTCAACGAGAATATTTAAAAACACCCGGGGTCATCCCGGGTTTTTTTTTATTTCACCCACAATTAAGTGGACGAATATCAGTATTGGTGTTATTTTTCTTAATACGTTTGGCGCCTTCGCACGACGATCGTTTCACATACCTGCTAGCGTCGCCCAATTATACTTATTGACAGCAACTTACTTAAAAGTAGTAAATATCAATCACACTGCAAAAGACCCCTCTATGAATTTAACTGAATTAAAAAACAAAAGTATCAAAGAACTCGTTCAACTTGCTGAGAATATGAAACTTGAGAATATGGCCCGTGCGCGGAAGCAGGACATTATTTTCTCAATCCTCAAGGCGCACGCGAAGAGTGGCGAGGATATCTTCGGCAACGGTGTATTGGAAATTCTTCAAGATGGTTTTGGATTCCTTCGTTCAGCTGATTCATCTTATCTCGCAGGACCCGATGATATTTACGTGTCGCCAAGTCAAATCAGACGATTCAATCTAAGAACCGGTGACACAATATCGGGTAAGATTCGTCCACCAAAAGACAGCGAACGTTACTTTGCGCTTTTGAAAGTGAACGAAGTAAACTCAGATAGGCCTGAAAATTCCAGAAATAAGATTTTATTTGAAAACCTTACCCCGTTGCACGCTAATGAGCGCTTAACAATGGAACGCGGTAACGGTAGTACGGAAGACATTACTGCTCGCGTTCTTGACCTTGCCTCACCCACAGGTAAAGGCCAACGTGGCTTAATTGTGGCGCCACCGAAAGCAGGTAAAACGCTATTATTGCAAAATATCGCTCAATCCATTGCCGCCAACCACCCAGAATGTGATTTGATGGTACTGCTGATTGATGAGCGCCCAGAAGAAGTCACCGAAATGCAACGACTCGTTCAAGGTGAAGTTGTTGCATCAACCTTTGATGAGCCGGCCAACCGTCACGTACAAGTGGCTGAAATGGTGATCGAAAAGGCCAAGCGTTTAGTTGAGCATAAAAAAGATGTGGTTATTTTGTTAGACTCAATCACTCGTTTAGCGCGTGCGTACAATACCGTAATCCCATCATCAGGTAAGGTACTTACCGGTGGTGTTGA
>CAXRGH010000154.1:0-4122 GCA_964230195.1 Alteromonadaceae bacterium | reverse complement strand
AGCCGCTGAACTGACAGGGGTTCCGGCTTCAATTTCAATTAAATATTTACCAAAAACACCGGCATGATCAGATGAGCCTCGTCCAATAATCATCACCATTTTGGGTTCTAAGGTTCTTAATTTTTGACCAATATTGACAGCAGTTTCAGCATTTGCAGATAGTTGATTTTTGATAACATCAGGCGCTTGTCTGGCCTCTTGTTCCATAATCGTTGTCATAAGCTTCTCTCATAAAATTCAGTATTAATGTGCATCCATTGTTGTTGAGCAAATACAATTGCCCCACATTCTGGTGATGCTTTTGGTTCAGTAAGCAAAGGTTGAATATCATCAGCAAGCCAAGGCTTTATCAGATCTGACAACCCACCAATTAATGAAATACTCGGCGGATTCGTTTTCCACAGTTGACGCGCTACATTGCTGATATAGTCAGCGCCTTGTGTCAGGATTGAGATGGCTAACGGATCGTTTTGTTCAACCGCTCGAAAAACACACCATGCCATTTGTGCAAAAAAGGTGGCTGGCTTATGGGCAATGACCTCAACCATTTCCGACGCAGTTTCAATATTGAGGTGCCGTAAAAGTAGCGGTGTTAATGCGCTTTTATCTATGATCCCATCAAGTGAGAGTAATACGTTTTTACACGCTTCCAGCCCCAACCATGCGCCACTGCCAATATCACCATAGGAAAACCCATGACCGCCAATACTATGAGACTGCTGGTTCACATAACTATAACCACACGAACCAGTGCCTGTGATAATAACCGCTCCGTCCTCACCTTGATGAGCACCTAAACAGGCAATAAAAAGATCAGTGGCGAGAAACATCTGTTTAAACGGGTGCTGCCAATGGTTCATTTGTTCAAATAACGTTGGCAAACTGACACCTGCTAAACCAACTCCAGCGACGAGATCGTTAAGAGATAATTGGTCTGATAATCCTGCATCATTTAATGCCGAATGGGCTGACTTTACGATAGAAGCAGTCGCTTGTTCGAACCCATGTAAGGGGTTAGCGGGCCCAGCGATACCTGTTCCTAGCACTTGCTTATCTTGTGAAACAATAATAGCTTTACACTTAGTGCCACCACCATCAATACCCAAGAAGTACTGGGTCTTGTTTCGCATTGCTTCATTGGTATTTTGCATTACAACCCTTTTGACTATCCCTCAGATTAAACAGCTCCACCCTGTCTATTGATTTTTTGCTCACGATTGAATGCAAACACAATGAAATGACAGCGCTGTCAAAGATAATTTAGACGATACACACTTCAAGACGTTTTGGCTATACTTTCATCAAAAGATTTCCTACAAATAAACTAAGACATTGTTTTGCATACATAAAAATCATTATTTTATGTTTATATCATCAACTTTATGGAAATTTTGTGAAAATCGATTTTGGCTGGTAAAAATTCAAAGAGTAATTAATTTCGAATGATTAATAATAAGCACTTAACATTTTTATAATTAGTGCGATGATGTCAGTTAATTCAGATAATAGGTAACTACTTGAGTAATGAAAGCAACGATCAATGACGTCGCAAAACATGCTGGTGTATCAATAAAGACGGTATCGCGCGTTATGAACAATGAAGCATCAGTTCGTGAAAAAACGCGTGAAAAAGTGATGGCTGCGGTTCAATCGTTGAACTACAGCCCAAGTCTCGCAGCACGAAACCTTGCTGGCAGTAAGGCATTCAGCATTGCATATATTTATGATAACCCCAACGCCTACTATGTTATTGATATGCAAAATGGCATTTTATCTGCGTGCAAACAACAAGGCTTCGAGCTGTTAATACACCCGTGCGATGCCAAATCTGACAATATCTTTGATGAAGTTCATACGATGATAAAACAGTCTCGAGTGGCGGGTGTTGTGCTGACACCACCATTTTCTGAGATGCCAGATTTCGTCGATAAGCTTTTAGCGATGGATATTAAAATGGTCCGAATAATGTCTGGTCGCACACCACCAGACCAACGCACACCTTGCATTATGATCAATGACTCTGAAGCCGCCCGATGCATTACAGATCACCTGATTCAATTAGGGCACCGTGACATTGCGTTTATTGCCGGAGATGCTCACCATAACTCAACGATTGAACGATTAGATGGTTTTAAACAAGCACACTTGGATAATGGTATAGAAGTGCAGAAGCATTTGCTCATCGATGGTGACTATTCTTTTGAGTCTGGGGTCGATAGCGCCAAAGCTTTGTTAGAGGAAAATACAAAGCCGACTGCCATTTTTTCATGTAATGATGAGATTGCCGCCGGTGCTCTATTTGCCGCTCGATTGATGAACGTAGCGATACCGGAACAATTATCCATTGCAGGTTTCGAGGATAGCCCCTTCTCGAGGCAAACTTGGCCTAAGCTGACAACTGCACATCAGCCTACTAGTGAAATAGCAGAAAATGCAGCCAACCTGCTAATCAATGATATTCGTAAGATTTCTGCCACAGAATATCAACATCAATATACGCCTACCCTCGTGGTCAGAGATTCAACTGATACTATTTGTGATTAAATGGCAACGTTGAATAACGTCACATCGGTAATGTTGGAACAAGCTGAAATCATCTATCATTTTTCTAAACGATGGAAAAAGAGGTACGGTCAAATATCACTAATGGTAACGTAGAATTTTGGCGGTGAGGGAGGGATTCGAACCCTCGATACGCTATTAACGTATACACACTTTCCAGGCGTGCGCCTTCAGCCACTCAGCCACCTCACCAACAGTCTCCGAACGGAGTCAGCGTATACTAGGGAAATACGCTGTAATTATCAAGCAAAAAACCCGGTTAAAAGCTTGATTGCATTTAAAATAGTCAATCGAGACTATGCATTCCCTTTGACCGCTAACTTATTTTGAGCTGAAAACCCAAGCATTCTGTCTAACGGTATTAGCGCTCGCTCCCTTAATGAGTCATCCACATGGATTTCATGACCATCAAACTGCGTTAATGCGCTCTCAATCGCGTCAAGGCCGTTCATAGCCATCCACGGACAATGAGCACAACTTTTACAGGTTGCACCGTTACCTGCGGTGGGAGCCTCAATAAACGTCTTTTCGGGACACAGCTGCTGCATCTTGTAAAAGATCCCTTTATCTGTTGCAACAATGAAGGTGTCGTTATCCATTCGTTGTGCAGCTGCGATCAACTGAGAAGTAGAGCCAACCGCGTCAGCCATATCAACGACGCTTGCGGGCGATTCAGGATGCACAAGTACCGCTGCAGACGGATAAACGTTTTTCATGTCAGCCAAGGCTTTGGACGAAAACTCATCATGAACAATACACTCACCATCCCAAAGCAGCATGTCCGCGCCCGTTTCCTTATTGATGTAGGCACCTAAATGTCGGTCTGGACCCCAAATAATCTTATGACCTTCGCTATCTAAATGTTCAACAACTTCTAATGCAATGCTCGAGGTCACTACCCAGTCGGCACGAGCTTTTACTGCTGCAGAGGTATTCGCATATACAACAACGGTATGATCAGGGTGTGCATCGCAAAACGCAGAAAACGCATCAATTGGACAACCAACATCGAGAGAGCAAGTGGCTTCAAGGTCAGGCATTATCACCGTTTTTTCTGGGCTTAAAATCTTTGCGGTTTCTCCCATAAACTTTACACCGGCAACCACTAACGTTTGCTGTTCAGCTTGCTTACCAAACCTTGCCATCTCAAGAGAATCGGAGACACATCCGCCAGTCTCTTCGGCTAAGGCTTGAATTTCAGGGTCGGTATAATAGTGAGCAACTAAGACAGCATTCTTTTCCTTCAGTAACTGCTTTACGCGTTGACGATAGGTTGATTTCTCATCGTCACTAAGCTGACGAGGTTTCGCTGGAAATGGATAATCTACTTTGGTACTTAATTGTGCTACGGTCATTGCTTATCTCGCAGAAAAAATTTGCCGTAGTATACACATATGAACATGAAAATGCACTCGATGGGTTGCTTGTGTATAAGATGATAAATGTGTGAGGGCAGTATTGGAATGGTGGGTCGTGCTGGATTCGAACCAGCGACCAATTGATTAAAAGTCAACTGCTCTACCAACTGACCTAACGAACAAATCACTGCAAGGTCTGTAT